>NZ_JAWOHB010000163.1:0-10433 GCF_046496365.1 Desulfosarcina sp. | reverse complement strand
CGCCAGCATGAAGAGGGCCAGGATCAGTTGGAGGTAAAATCTAAACGCCTTCATGGCATTCCCCTTTCTTGAGGCCCCGGCCGCCGCTGCGACGGCCGGGGTTTGTCGGTTTGGTTAGTTGCAAGGTTGGCCGTAAGCGGCGATGAAAATCTGGTAGTCCTGAATGTTGACGGACCCGCTGTGGTTCAGGTCGGCCAGGCAGGCCGCGCCGTCCAGATCGTTGCAGTCGCTTCGACCCCATTCAGAAATGAAGATCTGGTAGTCGCGGATGTTCACCGACTGATCGAAGTTCAGATCACCGGTGCACTGCACGTTGCCGCCAATCACCCCGGGCACCTCATCGGCGCCGATGTCAAAAGTTTCGGCCGGCAGGTTGTGCACCCGCAGGTCGCCGTCGATATCGGTCTGCAGATCGGCCACGAAGGTGTAGGCATAGCCGTTGTTGACGGCCGACGATCCGGCCGTGAGGTGGTAGTCCCCCACCGGCGTGATCGGATCGTAGCGCACCTCGACGTAGTTGCCGCCCTCGTCAGTCGCCGCCGCAGTCAGCGGGGTGGAGTCCTCGGGGACGATGTTGCTGAGGCTCTTGCCGTTTTCGTAGCCCAGCACGAACAGGGGATCTGCCGAGAAGTTGGACCCGTGATAGCCTGCGGCGTCGGTCAGCAGGCTGTAGCGCGGATCCAACTGGGCCGCGGCAGCGGTGCCCACAACGGCCAGGTCGTCCACCCCCATCTGGGTCAGGCCGAGGTTCAAATCGTACATGAAGGCCCGGTTGTTGTGGATGATGTTGTTGGCCAGGCGGGTCGGGTCGGAGTACCCCGGGAAGCCCGCCGGCAGCTCCGCCGCCAGACCGGTCGTGTTGGCCCGGGAGACGATGCCGACACCCGGCTGCGGGTCGGACGAGGTGACATTGGTCACCGGGTCCGTCGTGATCAGGGCGCCCACCGTGGCCGTGCTGTCGTTGTTGGCGATGGTGTTGTTGATGATGCGCACGCGCACCGCGTCCTGCAGGGAGATGCCGCCGCCGGATTGGCCGGTGACGTTGTTGACGATCATGTTGTTGAAGACGTTGACATAATACCAGTCGTCGATATCGGAGCTGAAGCCGACATCTTCACCGTTGACAAAGGCCAGACGGATGCCGGCGCCGTCACCGGAACCGGCGTAGTTGCCCTTGATCAGGTTGTCGACGATGTCGACGTTGCCGGCACCGGGGGTGATCGCGTTGAGCACCTGGGCGCCCTCGACGGCAATGCCGCCGCCGCCGATATCCATGGGCATCTGGTTGAAGCAGGCGTTGAAAAGGATGACGTTGTCGGCGATGCGGCCGTTGTTGCTCAGGCCGATGTGGCCGATACCGCCGCCCGATCCGGTGGCGAAGTTGCCGCAGATGTAGTTGTCGGCCACCAGGTAATCGTGTGCACCGGTGTATAGGGCGATGCCGCCCGGGTAGCCGATGGGGCTGCCGTTGCCGGAAACCCAGTTGTTGTGGATGTAAAGGTTGTCGTTGCCGGCGTCCACGACGGTGTCGGTGTAGGGGAAGCCCACCTGGATGCCGCCGCCGTAGTGCCCTTCGTTGCCGAAGAGGCGGTTGTTGCCGATCTCGAGGCCGTGGGCGTTGCCGTTGACCACGATGGCCCCGCCGATGTCGGCGCCGGTGATGGATACACCGTCGATGCGGGCGCGGTTGCCGACTTGGAAGGCACCTTGGCCTTCAGCCGGTTCGTTGCCCATCACCAGGATGCCCGGACCTTCGGACTCGGTCAGCAGACCCGGTTCGTTGTTGGCCGGATCGAAGCCGGGGGTCTGTCCGGGCAGCAGATAAGAGGGATCGCTGGTGACGATATCTTCGAGCTTCTGGCGCCACAGCTGCAGCTTCTCACCCGGTCGTTTGACCGCGTTGATGACCACGCTGGGAGCACCCCAGCCCTGGAGCTTGACGGCCTTGTACATGATCACCATCTCATCATAGGTCCCCGGCGCCACCAGGATCAGGTCTCCGGGGAGGGCACTGTCGATGGCGGTCTGGATCGATCCGCCCGGGCTGACCGAACGGACCATGTTGGCGCCCGGCAGCGGACCCACCGTCACGCTGACGCCTATCGGCGAGGTGATCGGCTCGGGTACGCCGTTGGTGCGGGTCACCTTGAGCTGGTAGACCCCCGGCTCGGTGCCGGCGTGGACCCGCAGCTGGATCAGGTTGGCGCCCCATCCGCCAGGCGCGATGGTGAAGTCGGCACTGACGCCGTCCTCATTGACCATGCTGATCTGGCCCGGGCTGGCGCCGAAATTGTAAAAGCGGGTGATGGTCAATGGCTCAGCGCCGTCCTGGGTGTAGGCCGGGTTGGTGACCTGCATGGGGCCCAGAGCGGTAATTTGCAGGGTTTTATAAGTTGAACCCGGCTCCACGTAGGGCCCGCCGCCATAGCCGTTGGTGGGTTCGCTGACCGACAGGATCACCGGCGTCCCGTCGGGAAATTCACAGTCCAGGGGCCGGTCGGCCTTGGCCGCGAAGGCGGCGATGGGCAGCACCGGGGTGTCCAGGTAGGTGGTGGTTCCGGGCATGTACTGGAAGGTGTAGCAGAACTGGGAGTACTGCCGTTTGAAATAGGGGTCGATGTCGAAAACCCCCGGGGAGACCTCCACGGGGCCCGGATCGTTCATGCAGGCGATCAGCATGTTGGGCGACATCCCGCTGGGGCTGGGAATGTTGGTGGTGTAGGTTGACGGCACCAGACCGTTGTAGTTGCCAAACTGATCCGAATAGAGCCGTGTGACCGGGTTGCCGTTGTAGTCGTAGACGCCCACCGGCACCCAGGGGGGTGCGTATTTTTCGCCGAAGTTGGGATTGGCCGGGTCGAACTCGTTGGCCAGGTCATCCAGAATGAAGCCTCTGAGGTGCCCGGATACCGGCGTATCGGTGAAGACGAAAAAGTCCGCCGGCGTGTTCTGGCCCGCCGACACGGTGACCAGCTTGCGGTTGCAGTCCGGCAGCATGACCGGATCGCTGGGGTCATAGGGTTGTCCCTGGTAGTCGAGGGATTCCGGGTCGTAGAAGGGGTGAACCACTTCACCGGGGAAGAGCGCCAGGAACTGGGGCACCGCGTAGGGCTCGCCCACGCACTCCGGCGGAAAGTTATCCGGTGCGATGTAGGCTTCGCCGAAATCCACATTCTTGTCCTGGGCGCGGCCGATTTTGTATCCCGGCGGGGGCACGGCCTCGACGATGTACCGACCGGGGGCAATGCCGCCGTTGTTCTCCACAAGGGGGTTCGTCGCACCAGGATCAACCTGGAGACCGGGGAAGGCGTAGCCGCCGTCGTAGACTGCATTACGAACCTGGTTGAAGTTGCGCAGGCCGTCGTAGCACTTGTCGCCCATGTTCAGGGGGTCGAGCGGGTCGTCGTTGGGGCAGCCGTCGGGAGCACTGTCATCCCAGCTATCGGTGGCACCCAGCTGCACGGCGTCACCCATGTCGAACCCGGGGATGCCGCTGCGCTCGATGTCCTCGGCGCCCATGACGCCGCCTTCGCTCCAGCCAAAGGGGAAGTGGTCCACGTCGGCCAGCTGAATGCCGGCTACGCCGTTGATGTCGGCAATGTCACCCGTGGCGGGATCATACTGGTACAGCGCCATGGGCACCCGCGGCACACCCGGCTGCCACTCTTCGGCCAGGTTGTCCACCGGGTTGTTTTCGGCCCGGGTGACGTCGTAGGAGACAACGCCGGAGACACCGCCGTTTTCACCGATGGCGGTGTCATAGTTGGATTTGCCCCAGTAGATCACGTTGGTCTGACCCAGGAAACCCTGGAAGCCCTGGGTGATCACTTCACCCTGCTCGGTGCGGTAGGGCAGACCGCCGTTGTCCGGTTGAGGCTGTGGATTGAGGCGGTCGAAGGAGGGCGTGGTCCAACCGTTGTGGGGGGGAACCTCGCCACCGGCATCCACCACGATCGTGGCACCCGTGGCCCGGCGGGGAGCGGCGAAATCCCCTTCGGCCACCAGCCAGGCGAAAAAGGGAAACACCTCGTCAAAGGCGTAGCTGCCGTCGGGTTCGGTTTCACCCGCATCGTAGACCGATCCGTCGCGAAAACGCAGGGTCACGAAGGAGGATAGGCCCGGGTCGTCGGGATCCGGAAATCCGTTCTGATTATTATCGAAAAACACCTTGCCGCGCAGATGGGTGAACCAGTTGAACACGCCGACCTCACCCATGTCCACGTTCTGGTCGGTGATGGTGACGGCCTGGGCGGCGAAAACCATGTCCAGGGGCCTGTCCCAGAACACCACGGTGTAGTTGCCCGGGGGGACATTGGGAATGCTGAAGTCGCTGCCGTTGGTCAAAGGCGCGGCATAGAGCCCCTGGCGGGCGGCGTCGTTGAGCCCCACCCAGACATTGGGAAAATCATGGCCGCCGAAAAAGGTGTAGTCCGGGGGACGGGACATGTGCGTGCTGACCACCGTGCCGCTGATGGTATAGCTGCCGTTGAGGTCGGGTTGTCCCAATGGCTCCAGACGATCCTGGGTGCCGTCCATGACCTGGACGAAACCGAAGTCGGCGTGGTGTCCAGCCGGGCCAAACTCGGTGAAGTACGGTGGCTCGTTGGCCTTTACCCAGGCGTCGATGGTGGGGGAACCCTCGATGGTGCTGGTCTGGAACCAGCCCGAGCCTGTCGGCGGCGTGACGGTGATGCCGTATTTTGCCGGCGGCAGGTTTTTGACGATCACGATGCCGTCTGCATTGGTCAGCAACACGCCCGGGGTCTGTTCGGCGACAGGCAGGGCGGCGTTGACCACCGGGTTGCCGAACGCATCCTGGGTGATCAGTCCACCGGAGACGCCGAAACGGCCGCCAGCCTCGACCAGGTTCACCTGAAAGCCCGGCAGACCCAGCTCCTGGGGCAGATCCGGGGCGTTGTTGATCGGGTCGGTATCCTGGAACACGAAAATGGAGATCTGGGCCGTGGGCGTCGGCAGCGGGTTCAGTTTGACGCTTGCAGATGATGCACCCGGTTTGACCGGCGCACCGCCCATGGCGTACATGCCGGTGGATCTGGGGCTGATGGAAACGAAGTAGTGCTTGCCCGCTTCCGGCGTCCAGGCAGCCAGGGCCGCCTGGTCGGCGGCGACGGCCGAGTCGCCGCTCAGGACCACAGGCATGTAGCTGCGGTGAAAGTTCAACGCCAGGGCCGGAACAGTGGGGTCTCCCGGCACCGGGTGAAACGTGGCGTCCTCTTCGATGACCCAGCGAAAATTGCTGATGGGGGCACCGTCGGTGTCGGTCACCGAAATAGTAAACGCCGCTGCATTGACGCACATGAATGCAAGTAGGAGCGGGACGATCAGGGCAATACGCGCCGTCACCTTCCCTCTGGTGGATAGTAAGCTAGTCATTTGCATTCTGGTCCTCCTTTCGTGCGGGCCAAAGTTGGGTTGTGTAGACGATCTGGTCGTTAAGAACGAAAAATAATCTGTTGCCATGTTGTCCATTACGGGTGGCACGCGCTCATGAGGCGGCTGCCCCTTCCATCAGCTTATCTAGGTTTTCTTTCTGGACACGCTTCAACCCGTTGAAGCGCACCCCGCAAAGCCGAACATCCGTGCCGGTGAAACTACCGTCTTCAAGGAGGCTGGCCACATCGTAAACCATCTTGCAGGTCAAACCCGAAAGCAGGATTTGCGCCTGCTCGCCGGCAAAGATGTCGATCAGGGTCCATTGATTGCAGGTGGATTGGTCCGGTGGATAACTCAGCTGCATCCCGCTGGTGCTGAGATCGCGAAGCATGGCCACCTTTCCCGAACACTGATCCATAACAAACACATCTTTTCCGGCCATCAGATGTCGAGGATGTTTGCGTCGCTCGATTTTCACGGCCTTTTAGACCCTTCCGCCATGCTGATGATAGTGTTGCCTCTGCCGTCATCGGATCCGCCCCCGAACCCGCCGGTCCGGCAGAGGAACCGCTTTGGAAAAGGTCCGCAGCAATAGACGTGCCATAAAAAATTTATCAATAATTCCAATTAGTAATAAAAATTAAGCGGCGTTGGCGGGTGAAGGGGTTTGGTTTTCGGAGGGGCGCCCCTCCCATTATGGGAGGTCTGAGGGAAAAAACGCTAACGATTTCTATTTGTTATCGATATGGATCCCATTTTGGGAGGCAACACATTTGGCATAGGACGTATCGTCCTACTTGATGCCGTAAGCCTTGAGCTTCCTGCGCAGGGTGTTGATGCCAATGCCCAGAACCCGAGCACTCTCGGCCTTGTTGTGGTCCAGCATGCGGTAGACGGCCGAGATGTGGTTTTTTTCCAGCTCTGCCAGCGTGGGGACCGGTTGATCCTGCAGCGGGTGGACGGATTTTACGGCCCTGTTGCGGATGTGGGTGGGCAGGCAGTTGATCTGGATGGGTTTTCCCTGGGCCAGATTCACCGCCGATCTGACAATCGATTTCAGTTCCCGGACATTGCCCGGGTAGTCGTAGGCCATGAGCACATCCATGGCCGCCGGGTCGATTTCATCGGAATCGGGCCTGCCGAACTCCTTGAGAAAATCGTTGATCAGCAGGGGGACATCCTCCAGCCTTTCCCGCAACGGCGGCAGATGCAGCCAGCTGCCGCTCAAGCGGTAGTAGAGGTCCTTGCGAAAGCGCCCCGTAGCCATCATCCTGTCCAGGTCCTTGTTGGTGGCTGCAATGATCCGCAGGTCCACCTTGCGGGGGATGTTGGTGCCGATTTTGATAAACTCCCCGTTTTGCAGCACGCGCAGAAGCTTTCCCTGCAGGGTCGGCATCAGATTGCCGATCTCATCCAGGAAAAGGGTGCCCTTGTGGGTGTTTTCCAGGTAGCCCGGCCGGTCCTTGTCCGCGCCGGTATAGGCGCCTTTGGTGTGCCCGAAAAACTCGGCATCGAAAAGGCTGTCGGTGATGGCATCCATGTTGATGGCGGTGAACTGGCAGCCGGAACGGTCACTGGCGGCATGGATGGCCTGAGAAAAAAGTTCCTTGCCGGTTCCCGTCTCTCCGGTGATGAGGATGGGCGCATCGCTGGCGGCGTGCAGCTCAGCAATCTTGAGGATGCGGTTCATCTGCTCGTTGCGGGTGACGATGGGGGCGAATGCCGACGGGTTTTTCAATTCGGGGGTCGATTTTCGTTTGCCGAGGTCGAGAATGTCCAGGAGACGCTTTCGCTCCAGCGCCCGCTGGATGGATGATATCAGATCCTCCTTGGACACCGGTTTGACCAGATAGTCGTAGGCGCCTATCTTCAAACAGTTGACCGCCGTGCGCGCTTCGTCCAGGGCCGTAACCATGATGCACTCGATCTGAGGCTGGTGTTTCTTGAAGATTTCCAGCAGCTGAACGCCGTCCATGCCGGGCATGGTGATGTCGATCAGGGCGATATCGAACACGGCCCCGTTTTCGACGGCGGCGGCGGCAATCCGCGGGTCCGATTCGGTCTGGATGCCCTTGAAACCGGATGTAATCAACCCCCGACGAACGCTGTCGAGGAAGTCAATTTCGTCATCAACCACAAGGATTCTGTTCTTCACTGGATTCCTCTTCCGCTTAGGCTTCTGTCATCGTTGGGTATATTTTTAACCGCAGAGACCGCAAAGATCGCTGAGCGTTATTTTTAAAAGGCAAGCCGCTCAGCGATTGTTGTGGTTAAATCACCTCTCCGCGGTCTCTGCGCGCTCAGCGGTGAGTCACCGAGCCCCACTGCCCCATGTTCAGTCTCTGATTTTCTCCCGCCGCTCCCTGTCCGGCAGGAAAATGGTAAACGTGCTGCCTTCCCCCAGCCGTGTCTGCACCTCGATGCGTCCACCCTGACGCGCCACCAGGTTGTGGCACACGTATAAACCCAAACCGGTGCCTTCGCCGGCCGGCTTGGTGGTATAGAAAGGATTGAAAAGTTTCCCCAGCTGCTTTTCGTCAATACCACAGCCATTGTCGGAAACACGGATGATGATCCTGTCGCGCCATGAATCCCCCGTGGATGCCGATACGTTCACCGTGGAGTCCTCCTTGTCGGAGGCTTGGACGGCGTTGACGATCAGATTCAGCATAATCTGCTCCAGGGAGTACTTGTCGGCATAGATCCGGGGCAGGTCGGCGGGAATGTCTAGCGTGAAATCCCGAACCCGCTTCTTGATCTGGCTGCGGCAGATGGACAGAACCTCGTCGAGCACCACCGGCAACGCCAGCCACTCTTTTTCCCGATTGACGTTGTTTTGGGAGAACTCGCGCAGGTTCGACACGAAGCTGCTGATGCGACTGGAACCATGTTCGATATTGTCGACCAGCTTTAGCACATCATTGCGAAATTCGTCGTAGCGCATGTGAAACAGCTCGAAATCCGGCTGCGTGTCGGCATGCTGGTCCGCAATTTGGATCAGCGCTTCCAGATAATCGCGCAGGATGGGAATGTTGAACGAAATAAAGTTGTTCGGGTTGTTGATCTCGTGGCCGATGCTGGACACCAGGATGCCCAGTGAGGCCATTTTTTCACTCTGGATCAGCTGCTGCTCGAAGCGTTTCTCCTCGGTGATATCGCAGATGCGGATAATGGCGCCGCCTGACGCGTCGTCGACCTCCTTTAACGGATAAATGGTAATCCGCTCCAACCGCTGTGAATCGACGAGTCCCTGGCGCTCAAAGGTAACATTCTCACCGCGCTGAATGGCCCGTGGAATGGCGCAGTCCATGCAAGAATCCCCGCGGCCGATCTCCTGGTAGCACAATCGGCCGACCACCTGGTCCAGTGAATCGACACGGTAGGTTGCTGCGGCTACCCGGTTCAGCATGCGGAGCTTCATATCCGTATCCACCAGAATCAGTGAATCGCCGATCCCGTCGATGACCGTCTGCAGCGTGTTGCGATTTTTAAGCAGGCGCTCCTCGACCCTGCGGCGCTCCTCGATTTCGGCCTGCAGCTGCCGGTTCATGTCGGACAGCGCCTGGGTGCGCTCGGCGACCCGCCTTTCCAGCTCATGGTAGGCCCTCTCGAGCCCATCCTCCGCACGCAGGCGCCGAATGGCCGTACCCGCATGCATGGAAACCGTCTCCATGCGTTCGACCATCTCATGATCAAGCAGGCCTTCGCGGGTATCGGCAATCCGGATCAAGCCGAGAATCTGCTCGCCGACCCTGATGGGAACCAGCGCCAGGGAACGGTATCCCAGCCGCGCGCACCGCTTTTCCGGGCAGGCTTTCGGACCGTCCGCCGCTGGATCGCCGGCATGCGCGCCGCCGGCGAGGAAATAGGAACCAAAGGCAGTAAACCAGGCAAGGCGCGCATCGACATCCTGGTTCACCACACGCGCACACATGCCGCGGCTGGTTTTCAGAAAGGGGGCATCCAACCGGCAGCCCAGGTCGTCAGCGTCGGGGTGCGGCGCTGCGGCGTCAACGAGATCGCCATGGTCGTTCAACAGGTACATGGTGCACGCGCTGCAGCCGGTATGGGCCTGGATGCTGGCAATGAATTGACCGAGCATCCCTTTGATCTCCCGGTTGTCGTTGGCAATCTTCATGAACGCATAGGAGATGCGCAATTTTTGTTCGATCTGTTTGCGGATTGAAATATCCCTTTGAAAAATAACAATAAACGCGATTTTTCCCCGGCTGTCCAGAACGGGGTACGCCGAGCAGTCCGTCGTGATCGACCGCCCGCGTGCACCCGTGACCGTACACTCGCCGTTGAAGCGGCCCGTTTCGGTGACCTGTTTCACCAGGGTCTGAAATCGGGGTCGGGAGGCCGCATCCACAAAATCTGACAGCTGCCGCCGGCGCAATTCAGTCATGGGCAGCCCCAGATGGTTCATGGCTGCGGAATTGGAAAGCAGAATACTCCCATCCAGATCGAGAAGGTGGATCAAATCGCCGGCCGACTCGAAAATCCCCCTGAACTTTGCTTCACTGCGCCGCAACTCATTTTCGACGGCTTTCAGATCGCTGATGTCCCGGGCCAAAGTGACCAGGAGGGTCTTGCGGCTGAAATTGACGGTATTGGCCGAAACCAGGACGGTCCGGATGCCCCCAGCCTTGGTATGCACACTGAATTCGAGGTTGTGGACGGGTCGACCGGTTTCGAGTGCTGCCGTATAGGCATTGCGCATGTTGAAATCTTTCCAGCGCGGTATTTCACTGAGGGCCCTGCCGATGACCTCATCTTTTCCATAGCCCGTCAGTCGGGTGAACCCGTGGTTCACATCAACAATCAGATCGTCCTCCATGCGGGTCAGGACGATCGTATCCGGGCTGGTTTCAAAAATGGTTCTGAACAGCTGTTCGCTCTCCTTGAGGGCCAGTTCGGCCCGCTCGCGTTCATCGATCTGCCGGGCCAACTGGATATTGGCCCGGTCCAATGATTCGTAGCTTTCCCGTCGATAGCGCTCATACCGGCGGATCTGGAAGATCACAAGCGCAATCATG
>NZ_JAWOHB010000161.1:0-74753 GCF_046496365.1 Desulfosarcina sp. | reverse complement strand
GCCACGTTGAGAGTTGCTGCTGAATACTTCTGTGGTCAACATGAAAATGCATTCTACTTTCCCTCATATGAGATCACCACTCAAATTTTATGCAATCCGTGGGAATCTGATGGTAGACATATTACTAAAAATGCAATTGTTAAAATAATGAATACCTTTGTCAATTGCTATTCGGGTTGATGATTTCAGGTTTATCAATGAGCGTGATCAATATTGATACTATTCGAAAAAGAGTGGATACGGCCTTGAGGCAAATGGGAAACTTTGATCATCAAAAAGGTGATTTGGCTACCGCCGAGAGACGTTGCCAGTCTATTCTAGCTACGGACCCTGGTAATGCTGATGCTCTGCACTTATTAAGCATTTTGCATTCCCAAACCGGTAGAAAAAAGACAGCCATTAACCTGATCCTTCAAGCGATCCGCATTTGTCCAAACAATCCAATTTTCTTTAACAATCTTGGATCTCTGTTAAAGAGCGACAGTAAATTCGATAAAGCAAAGCACTGCTACCAAAAGGCATTGATCCTGAATCCCAACTATCCAGAGGCATTATACAATCTGGCGGGAATCTTCCATATCCAGGAACAATTCGAAAAGGCACTTAAGTGTTATCAAAAAGCGGTTGCATTGAACAAAAAATTTCCTGAAGCGTTTAATAATATGGCAGCCACACTAAATATGATTTGTAGATACGATGAAGCAATCGATTGCTGTAAAGAGGCTCTCAAAATTCGACCGAATTACAGTGAATCTTTTAACAACATGGGGAATGCATACCAAGGGCTCGGCCGACCGGCATTGGCGGTAGCGTGTTATGAAAAATCAATGGCCCTATCCGGTGAAAGCGCAGAAGTGTTGTGCAATTTAGCCAATGCATTCCAGGAAGAGGGCAAAATCAACCTGGCAATTGAAACTTATAAAAAGGCAATCCGGTTGAATCCTTCCTACGGAAAGGCTTACAACAACCTTGGGACAGCTTATCGATCGAAGTGGAATTTAAAAGAGGCGGAGCACCTGTTTAAACAATCGATCAAACTGGCTCCTGAAAATGCGCAGGGTTACCATAATTTGGGCAATATCTTTTATGACAAAGGGGATTACAGGACCGCAGCGTCATGGTACGACAAGGCGATTTCGATTCATCCGGGATCAGTAGAGACATACATTAATCGAGGCATTATTTATCAGGAAAACGGAGAATCCACTAATGCTTTAAAATGTTTTAACAAAGCCTTGGCCATTGCCCCCCACAATTCCAAAGCGTATAGTCATATGGTTCACGAATTGTATCAGGTATGTGATTGGCATCGAATGGATGAACTAAATACCAGGATTGATAAATTTACAGAACGTGAATTGGCCAATGGCCATCGTCCCCATGAGATGCCGTTCCTTAGTCTTATCCGGAACGCCGATCCTTCAATTAATTTTCGGATTGCGCGATCTTGGAGTCGGGAAATCTCGAAAAGCATTCTTGGAAACAATGGGTCGCTTAAGTTCAGGCATATCCGTTCGAAGCAACAAAAGGTTACCATCGGATACCTTTCCAACAACTTCCGGAACCATCCAACGTCACACCTGATCAGCGAAATTTTTGAACTTCACGATAGAACCCGTTTCGCAATCAACGCCTATTCATACGGAGAAAATGACGGCAGTTTATATCGAGAAAAGATCAGGCAAAAGTGCGATAAATTTATCGATTTGCGCAATTTAAACCATGAGGAGGCAGCACAACACATCTTCGATGACTGTGTGGATATCCTGGTGGACCTAGTCGGGTATATGCGAGGCAACAGATTGGAAATTTGCGCTTATCAGCCAGCGCCTGTTCAAGTGAGATGGTTAGGACTTGCCGGAACCACTGGTGCCAATTTCTTTGATTACATCATTACTGACAACATTGTTACGCCAGAAGATCAAACGTTATTTTATAGTGAAAAGTTCGTTTATATGCCCGATACATACCAAGTTAACAGCAAACCTTTGGGAGAGTCATGCAGGAAGTTCTCAAGGTATGATTTAGGCTTGCCGGTAGACGGGTTTGTCTATTGTTGTTTTTGTTCGAGCTACAAGATTGAGCCGGTAATCTTTAAAAATTGGATGGATATTTTGAAAAGAGTCCCCAATAGTGTGCTGTGGCTTTTAAAGAGCGATGATATTGTTGTAAATAATTTGAGAAGTGAGGTTTCAAAATGCGGTATCGACCAAGAACGTATCGTTTTTGCCGAAAAAATGGATAAAATGGCCCATTTGGATCGGCTGAAATTGGCAGATGTAGCTCTCGACACCATTGTTGTGAATGGAGCGGCGACCACCAGTGATGCGTTGTGGGCAGGCATTCCTGTTATTACAATTAAGGGATCGCATTTTGCATCAAGAATGTCTGCCAGCATTTTAAATGCTGTTGGCTTGAATGACCTTGTCTTAGGAGATGAAGACTCATACCGAAAGGTAGCTGTAGGATTAGGAAAAAATCGCAAACTTGTCGAGGAGGTTAAAGAGCGCTTAGCGGCCAATCGACTTGAAAAATCGCTGTTTGATACACATGGGTTTGTTAAAAATTTGGAAAAGGCTTACTCAAAGATGTGGGAGGGTTATAGAAACGGAATGAAACCTAAACTGATCCACGTCAAGGATACTTGATTCAAAAACCCAATGTCGACAAAGTAGATATACTCCGCCTAAATAAACGGTTGATAGATCCTTTCCAATTCCGACCCAAAAATCTGCCTATACTGCGCGTAAAAAGGTTGAACGGTTGTCTTTTTTATGAACTAATGGGTGAACCCGTTCACCGCCTGAAAGGGATGGGATAGAGTTCCTCAATTCATAAACAAGGTTAATTGATGGACGGGCATCCTCGATACCAAACCCGCGACCATCGAGAATATCTTGATACACCATTGTATGAAGATCGGTAAAACCTCCTGAAAATTCGATCTCTTCGCCATCAATCGTTATAGACCGATAAGTCGTTTTCCCTTCAGATTTGATATTTTCCGGCAGGTCGTTGCGGTCAACGGATAAAAACCAGCGTATCCGCGCGTTCTCCAACTCAAGAAATCCAGCCGTTTTCCTTTCATCGTTGTAATGAACTTCCTGTAAATTTACACAACCGAATATCCACATGAGCATGTCAAAAAAATGTATGCCGATATTTGTCACGATGCCGCCTGATTTATTGGCGTCCCCTTTCCAGGAATGAAAATACCAGTTCCCTCTCGATGTTATATAGGTCAAATCAATATTGTGTTTCTTTGTTTTCCCAATTGGTTGATCTTTCATCGTATTTTTTAATTTAACGATAGAGGGGTGAACTCTTAGTTGAAGGATGTTAAAAATTCTATTTCCTGTTTCCATCTCCATTTCAGCCAATGCATCCAAATTCCATGGATTAAGCACCAGCGGTTTTTCACAAATCGCGTTTGCCCCGATTCTCAGGGCAAAACGGATATGTGCGTCGTGCAGATAGTTCGGCGAACATATGCTGATATAATGAAGCATTTTTTGTTCACCTAATCGTCGCAACTTCTCCGCATGTCTGTCGAATCGTTCAAATTCAGTAAAAAAGGCTACATCATAAGAAAAACTGTCGAGGATGCCGACAGAGTCAGAGGGGTCCAACGCGGCTACAAGATTTTGTCCTGTATCTTTTATGGCTATCATGTGTTTGGGGGCGACATATCCGGCTGCACCCAATAGCGCAAAGTTTTTTGAAATAGTCATGAGTGGCAGTCCCTTTTGATGATGTTACATCTTTATTTGGATTCAAAAAATTAGCGGCTGATCTTTCGGAATAAACAACCGTTGTCGCAGACTAACAAGCAAATAAAGTGCCACTTGTAAAATTCTTACAATTGCCTAAAATAACAGGATTAAGAATTAAAGATTATTTGATATTGTCAATTTGTTGACTCAATTACGATAAGTAGTGGTATATTTCATGCGCAATGAAAAGTTTCTGCATGGAGCAGTGGAAGATAAATTGACCTGAAATAATGAAGGGCTCCATGGTTATGGGAGAGTGAAGGGTCAATTCAATTTTACTAAGGTAAGAAAGCATAATTAGGAATGATGCATTCCATTCTGTGTGCAATCCCCTCGCAAAAAAATGCGGAGGGCGAACGAAATTCGGGGAGGCGTAGAAGAGGACCAAATATAGAGATACAAAACGGAAATAATGTGGCTCAAAATGTTCTATAACATACAGTTTGAATATGGAAAGATTGACATATGTATCAGAAGCGTTTTTACTCCGAAACCATTACTTCCTGAGGCCTGCAGAGATATTTTCATTTATTTTAATGATGATTTCCAGTTTTTCAGGCTCGGGGAAGGCCATAACCTCGAATATACGTTTGTCGATAAAACTGCTTAGGCGGAGCAGGTCGCGTTTGATGTGTTCCGGTAAGGGATTGTCTTCTTTTCCCAACTCGCTCTGAAAGATTGTCCATATGCGTTGGTTGTACTTCAGAGCGTCGTCAAGCATCTCCTTTCGGTCACTATTTTCCCATCTTTTCTGGCATGCTCTTAGTTTTAAAGCTGCCTCCGTCAGGACTCTGGCTTCTGTTTCCCTACCAGAAACAGTAGCTTTCTCGACGGATTTATATGCATTGAGGGCGTTATTATACACTGGCAATGACCTCCTCTTCATATGCGATGAGCTTTTTGCAATTCTTTAGCGCTTGGTAATAATTGCCATTAAGTATCTCTTCACTGATCTTGTCGATGATTCCCAACGCGCTTGGTGCGGCATCAAGAAATTCCCTGACCAGTTTCCAATACAGTTTGTGGTGGGCAGTTAAATGGGTCCCATCGATATACATCAATTGAATGGAGAAATAGATCCTCCGGGCAGGGGTGTTTGCCTTGTCAGTACTTAGGATATCTTTGTCTCTGAGAATGGGGACAGTATTTTCAATGATTAAATTACATTTCGTAGGGCCGTTGGTTACGACGGCACCGCCGATGATCATCCGTTCGCCAGATTTAAGCGTGATCTTGAGACTCATAACCGTACTTTGCATCAAACGCTTGAGGAAATTTAGGAAATATCATGCCAGCAATGAACCTTGAAACAACGCGGTGTTTTTCACATCACCGTATATCATAACGATCCTATACCTTTTTTCAATGGACCATACCCTTGTCGAGAATATTCAACCGACAAGCAATCATGCCGTTCTTTAAAAATGGCGATGCAAGATGATGACATTAGGTGGAAATCATCATCTGTGAGGACCAAGCCCTGAAGTTATTAATCGGGCAAGGAAGGGGAGAAAATCACCCCCCTTGCCCGATTGGTTACGTTGATGAAAACCTCAGGAATGTTAAATTGTTAGAACAGTCTCAATACCGCCTGAGCTGCCTGGGAAGCCAGGCTCAGGGAGGTCGTACCCAGATTCTGTCGAGTTTGCAGCATCAGCATGTTGGCGCCTTCTTCGTTCATGTCGGCCAGGGTCAGGTTGTCACCACCGGTGTTCAGGGTGTTGACCATCTCTGAAGTAAACTCCGACCGGATGGAAATGGTGGACAGACTTGAGGAAAGTTTCTGTGCTTCGGTTCGAAGTTGGGTGATTGCAGCATCGATTTGACTAATAGCACCTCCTTCAATGGTGTCATTATTCGCAAAATTAGCAGCTGCAATGGCTACCCCGGCAACGCTGCCGGAAGTTGCCGCACTGAAACCGGCGACGGTAAGGGTGTTGGAGCCGTCTTCGTTGAATTCGACGGAAAGGCTGTCACCGTTGAGTAGATTCTGGCCACCGTAGTTGGAGTCCTGAGCCATGAAGGCCACCTGGGAAATAATCCGGTCATATTGACTCATGAGGTCGGACTTATTGGTGGATGTTTTGGCTGCGGAAGCCAGCGACTTCATCTGATTGAGCAGGTCTTCAATTTTTTCGATACCGGTATTGGCGGCCTCGATCGTCTTGATGGCTTCACCCATGCCGTCTTTTTTAGCGGCAAGGTCACTGGCGCGGTTGTAATGGTCCTCTGCCTTGAAGAAGTTGACGGGATCGTCCAGGGCTGAATTGACCCGTTTGCCGGTAGACAGTCGGTTCTGGGTGTTCTGCATCATTTTGTCGACGCCCTGCAGGGCGGTAAGGTTGCTTCTCATTCCTGCGGTCAATGCGATTGCCATGGTAATACTCCTTTTCTAGGTTTTGGGTTCGGCATTCTTGCCGTGTGATTTAATTTGTAAGCGCATCGTTGTTGGGGATTTGTCACCGCCTCCTTTCCATCTTGATTTGCGCCTTACAACCCTATTATCGTCCTGGGGCGTTTTTACTTTAGGAAAAAGTGGTTGTTGATCGAATATCGCGGCAAGATGTCGCTGCGGCGGTTGAGCAACAGGATATATGCAAAATGCAAACTTTTGCAAAATGCAGAAACTGGTTTTTTCTCCCGAACGATTGCCATCGTATGGGCAATGGATGGAAGCAGGCACCAGATGATGTTTGCAATCCATCGTCGCCCACCATCAAAGGTGGTCTGGTTGAAAGAGATGCGCGAATAGGGGGTGAACGGGATCAGCGATATTTTTTGCATATTGCAAAAAATCAGGAACAGGGCAGATACATCCAGCTCGGAAATTAGGCTGGAGAATTCGGTACGTGTTGATTTAACCGAAGATTTCCGGGTACCGATCCATACAACCGATAAGGATAAATGGAGGATGTCCACCCATATGTTGTGCTCGCGTCATCTTATTCCGATCCATGGGCCCGAAGCGTCTATGAAAAAAGGGGTTGGAATATAGATTCCGGCAGCAAAATTGCTAAAGGACAAAGCATCCCTCAATTCCTTTAATATTGGTAAAGCAGGAGGCGTTTACGTGCAACATTCAGCGATGATCAGCGACGGTGATACGGGAGTGGTTGTTGAGGATTCAGCTTCATTAGCAACCGAGATCGATGCGTTCAAAGGAATCGTCGGCCAAAGCGCGTCCATGCAGAAGGTTTTCCGCATGGTTGAACGGGTGGCGGACAGCGACAGCACCATCTTGATCAACGGCGAAACTGGAACCGGCAAGGGGTTGATCGCTTATGCCATTCACAAAAAATCCTACCGCAGGGACCAGCCCTTCGTGTCGATCAATTGCGGCGCCATTCCGGAAAACCTGTTGGAAAGCGAGCTTTTCGGTCACCTGAAAGGTGCCTTTACCGGCGCTACGGCCAATAAAGTCGGCAAGTTCGAGGCTGCCGACGGCGGGACCATCTTTCTGGACGAAATCGGTGATATGAGCCAGGACCTGCAGGTCAAGATTCTGAAAGTGCTCGAAGAGCGCTGCTTCGAGCCGGTGGGTGGCTGCAAGACGGTTCAGGTGAATGTGCGCATTATTGCCGCCACCCATCGGGACCTGGAAGAGGAAGTGCAGAAGGGCAACTTTCGGGAAGATCTGTTTTACCGCTTATTTGTGATCCCCATCCATCTGCCTGCCCTGCGGCAACGTCGAGGGGATATCCCCCATTTTGTGGCTCATTTTTTGGATTGCCTCAACCAATCCAAAAAGACCTCGGTCACTTCGATCTCCGATGGGGCCTTGCGTTTTTTGATGCAGTACGCATGGCCCGGCAATGTCAGGGAACTGGCCAACCTGATGGAGCGCATGGTGGTGATCAAGGGCGATGGCGAGATCGACGTTGACGACCTGCCTGAAAAACTGAAAAATGAAGCGCCCCAAAATAGTTTTTACGAACCTGAAATTACCGGCGATGGGCTCTGCCTGAACACGGCGGTCAGTGAATTCGAAAAACGCCTGATCTATCAATCCCTGGAAAAAGCGAAATGGGTCAAGAACAAAGCCGCCCAGCTGCTTCAGGTCAAGCGCACCACGCTGGTGGAGAAGATCAAGCGGTATGAATTGCAAAAATGCGCTTAGAAGGGGTTTCAAATTTTAAGCATATCGGTACCCCGATTGTGGCGGGTTTGAAAATTCGCCTTCCCTTCCCACGGATGTCAATGCGCTGACACGGGTTAATTGAATTGACATCTACCTCCCTCTGCTTCTCTACCCCATCCGATTGTTTCAAGATTACACATCAGAAAAAAAACTCAAATTAACAGTCAGTTATCGGTAGCTTTGGATCGAAGCCAATCGTCCTGGTATCCCTGGCAGCCAATTTGCAGTTTGACGTGAAGGGCTGGTAGGAAAAACCGCTTTGGGTTGGACCGCAACGGCAACAGGCCAATCCGGACGATCCACCACCTGCTGGATTTCCGCCTCCGCGGGAATGACAAAGCTGATTTTTAAGAGATACGATGGAAAAAATTTCCGCATTACTTGTAGTTAAGGATTCGAATCTTCGAAGACAGTTGTGTGGTGTCCTCGAAGAAAACAGCGCGCTGCAGTTCGAATCCTGCGCATATGCACACCAGGCACTGGCGATCCTCAACTCCCGGCCGTTTCAGATTCTCTACACGGATTTGGTGCTGGATGACATGTCCGGCGTCGAGCTGATCCAACAGGTCAAGCAGCAGTTTGCTTCCATTCAGATCCTGACCGGCTCGGCCAAAGGCACCGCGCAGGACGTGATTGCTGCCATGCAGGCGGGGGCGGTTGATTTCATCATCGATCCATATGCGTCGGAGTTGGTAGAGAACGCTTTCGAGAAGGCCGTGCATGACATCCACAAGCATCCAGCGCCCAACCTAAGCCGGCGAGAGAAGACCAAAGCGTTTATCACCCAGGACAAGGCCCTCCTCGGTGTCCTTGATATCGCCAGAAAGGTCGCTCCCAGCATGGCTTCCATTCTGGTTACCGGTGAAAGTGGTACGGGCAAGGAGCTGCTGGCCGCATTGATCCACGCCAGCAGCAACCGCAGCGGGGAACCTTACGCGGCCATCAATTGTGCGGCCTTGCCGGAACAACTGGCGGAAAGTGAACTGTTCGGTCACGAAAAAGGAGCCTTCACCGGCGCCATAACCCGAAAAATCGGCAAATTCGAAAGCGCTGGAAAAGGAACCCTGGTGCTGGATGAAATCACCGAGATGGCTTTGCCGCTGCAGGCCAAACTGCTGCGGGCACTGCAGGAGAGAGAAATCGTCAGACTGGGAAACAACCGACCGGTTGCAATCGATGCCCGGGTGATTGCCATCAGCAATCAGAATATGAAAGCCGCGGTCAAGTCCGGAACCTTTCGCGAGGATCTATTTTATCGCCTGAACGTCATTCCTTTGACGATTCCTCCCCTGCGGCAACGAAAAAGCGACATTCCCCTGCTGGCCGACTATTTTTTAAAACGCTTCAGCAGGCAGAACGGCACGGCCATGGTTCGCATCGCCGATGAGGCCATGCAGCTGCTTTTAAAGCAGCCCTGGCCGGGTAATGTGCGCGAGCTTGAAAATACCATCCAGCGCGGCGTCCTGCTGGGAAGCGGTGAAGTACTCCAAACGGAGCACCTGATTCTCGAGGAACCGCTCTCCGATCCGGTTCCGCAGACACCTCCAAACGCGGGGATGACCGTCCGGGATGTGGAAAAAGAACTGATATTCAATACCTTGAACGCTGTCAACGACAACCGCACCCATGCGGCAAAAATGTTGGGAATCAGCATTCGGACCCTTAGAAACAAACTCAATGAATACCGCGAAGAAACGATTCTGGCGGATGGTTGAACCGCTCGGTGAGCGCTGCGCGTTGCCTGTGTCTGCATTTTAGCAGAAAGGATAACGCTTATGGTACATAATTTGCTCACCTTAAAAACAAACCCAAGCAGCGGGGATTATCATGGACAATCATCCAGTCGATTTATTCAGCGGAACGATTTCAACCTTAACGCGGTCTTTGGATCTGCGAGCCCGCAAACATGAGCTGATTCTCAACAATGTGGCCAACGCAGACACCCCCAATTACAAACCCTTTGCCCTGAATGTTGAAGAGGCGCTCCATAAGGACGCACAAGCGGTTTCCTCGGCGCGGCTGCAGCGTACGCATGCAGGCCATTTACCTGTTCAACCGATACCCGTGACGTCGTCGGTCGACATGGACGCGGCCGGTGATGACCCGCTGCTGTTTCGCGGTGATCACAACGGTGTGGACATTGACGTTGAAATGACGGCTCTGGCCAAAAACAGCCTGCTTTACAAAGCGTCCGCCCAGCTGGCCGCATCCAAATTCAAGGGGTTGAAGAACGTCATCAAGGGAGGATCCAACTAAAATGAACTTTCTCGATAGCCTGACCATCAGTTCAAGTGGATTGAGCGCCCAGCGTCTCAGGATGAATCTCATTTCCAGCAACATGGCCAATGCGAACACGACCCGAACCGAGACCGGGGAGCCCTACAAACGCAAGGATGCCATCTTCGAAGCCATCCAGACGGACGATTTTAAAAACGTGCTGGATGGGCGCCTGGAGGAGGCGGGGCGCGGAGTCAACGTGGCGCGCATCATCGAAGACGATAAACCCTTTGTGGAAAAGTATGATCCCGGTCATCCGGATGCCGATGAAAACGGTTATATCCGGCTGCCCAATGTCAATATTGTCGAAGAGA
This sequence comes from Desulfosarcina sp., assembly GCF_046496365.1. Lineage (GTDB taxonomy): Bacteria > Desulfobacterota > Desulfobacteria > Desulfobacterales > Desulfosarcinaceae > Desulfosarcina. Next base: position 64,251 of record NZ_JAWOHB010000161.1, on the reverse strand, counting down.
TGGTGAACATGATTTCGGCCAGCCGGAGCTTCGAGGCCAATGCGACGGCGGTGCGTGCCACCAAAGACATGGCCGGAATCGCTCTGGAGATAGGGAAAAACTGATGAATGACCTGACGATTTCAAGTTTACAGCGTATTTTACCGGCGACGGATGCCACTTCAAGAACGGACCCCCAAGGTTCCCCGTCTTTGTTCAGCGACTATGTCGAACAATCGTTGTCAGAGGTTAACGCGCGGATGCTCGATGCGGATCAAGCCATCAACGACCTCGCCACGGGCAAGAATCAGGATATCCACAATACCATGATCTCCATGAAGAAAGCGGAGATCTCCTTTGAACTGGTGATGGAGATCCGCAACAAATTGATAAGCGCCTATGACGAGATCAGGCGGATGTCCATTTAGCACCCATCTATAAAATGATGACCGGATTTGAGGAATCGCGATGGCTTTTACATTGTCCACATTGCCGCAACAAGTAACCCTGGCCCTCAAGGGGCTTTCCACGGGTAAGCTGGTGGTTATGGCCATTCTGGTCGGTGGGACCATTGCCGGCCTCGCCTTTTTGCTGACCTGGTCGGAAACCGGTGACCTGCATCCCTTGTACAGCAGTCTGGCACCGGAAGATGCCGCCGCAATCGTGGCCAAGCTGAAAGAAGACAAGGTCCCCTACCAGTTAAGCATGGATGGGTCGGCGGTGCGCATCCCCTACGACAGGATTCATGAAACGCGTCTGGATCTGGCCTCGCAGGGATTGCCGCGGGGTACCGGAATTGGGTTCGAGGTCTTTGACGACGCCAAACTGGGCATGACCGAATTCGTTCAGAATGTGAACTACCAGCGGGCGCTTCAGGGGGAGCTGAGCCGCAGCATCAACACCCTGATGGAAGTGGAAAGTTCCCGGGTGCACATCGTCATGCCCGCGCGCTCCCTGTTTATCGAAGAAGAGGAGCCGGCCACGGCATCCGTGATTCTCAAGCTGAGGCGCGGCAGGGCGTTGAGCAAGGACCAGATCCAGGGCATCGTACACCTGGTTTCCTCCAGTGTATCGCGTTTGAGCCCGGACGATGTCACCGTGATTGACAACAACGGCAAAATGGTGGCCGGTTTCAAGGAAAAGTCAACCGTCAGCCAAGTAACTTCCAACCAACTGGCCTTTCAGGAGAAAAAAGAACGCCTCCTGGAAAATCGGGTCAAAACCATGCTAGAGAGTGTGTTGGGCCAGGATAAAGCCATCGTGCGGGTATCCTGCCTGCTCAACTTCACCCAGCAGGAAAAAACGGAAGAACTGTTCCTGCCGGACAATACAGTAATCCGCAGCGAACAGGCCTCCAGTTCACTTTCCAACGATTCCGCCGCCGCCGCATCCGGCGTCCCCGGTCTTCAGGCCAACGTGGCTCCCGACAATACGGGAACGCTTGCCGGCGGCGGTGCCCGCAGCAACCAGAATCAGCAGTATACCAAAAACTACGAGGTGGGCAAACTGACCCATCGCCAAATCATGCCCATCGGCAGCGTTCAGCGTCTTTCCGTGGCCGTAATGGTCGACGGCACTTACCAGCAGGCCGAAGAAGGCGCCGAAGGGGAGCAGGCCCAATATGTTCCCCGGGCAGCCGAAGAGATGGCCAAACTCGAGAATATCATCAAAAGCGCCGTTGATTATGACGCCGCCCGGGGCGATAAAATTGAAGTGGTCAATATCCCTTTTGAGGTGGTTGCGGCATCCGATATGGGGTTGCAGCCGGAGCCCGCCGGATGGATGGAAGCGGTTAGAACCCATCAGACCCTGATCAAATATTCGGCGGCGGCACTGTTTTTCCTGTTGTCCTTCATGATGATCATCAAACCGCTGGCCCGCTGGTTGACCTCAACGCCCATCGAGGAAATTCAAATGCTGGAACAGCTTCCGCAAACCATCAAGGAGCTGGAACGGCGTTATGCAGAGTCGGAGAAGGAGAACAGCTACACCCGGCAGATAGCCAATGTGATCAGTGAAAACCGCTCCGGTTCGACCCGGCTCATGAAAGAGTGGCTCAAGGAGACGTGATGGGAATATGGAATAAAAAGGCCGGGGGGCACTGGGGGCAATCGAAAGTTGATGACCCGCGTCATTCGCTGAAAGAGAAGTGCGAAGGGTGCAGCAAACCCAATAACGCCAATAAACCAAGAAACCCAGTACCATGGACCCCAGAAACTTAATCGGATCATTAAAAGCGGCTATTCTTGTCCAGGCACTGGGATGGGATGTCATCGCGCCGGTGATCGATCAACTCAGCAAGGCTGAACGCAATTTGATCTTCAAACTCCAGTCTAAACTGGGTTCAATCTCTCCTGTGCTGGTTGAAAGCGTTGCCCGGGAATTTCTTGAGAAGGCCAACCCACCCAAGCAGATTGAGAGCAAGGTTAAGGATCAAGGGGCTGAATCCGCAGACGGCGGGTTGGATGAACGGCGCGAAAACAATCTTAAAGCCATCCAATCCATTCAGCCGGATTTGTTGATCCAGCTGATTCAGAATGAACATCCGCAGACCATCGCCCTGATCATCGCGCACCTGAAACCCCACATGGCCAGCGAGGTCATGGCACTGCTACCTGATGCGTTGAAACCCGATGTCGCCTACCGCATCGCCAATCTGGATAAGGTGGCCTCCGGAATGCTTGAGGAGATCGACCAGACCTTTGAAGAAATTCTGGCCAACAAGGAGACGTCGAGTACCCAAAAAGCCGGCGGTGTGCCGCGCCTGGCCGAAATTTTGAATATGATCGATGGCACATCTGCGGAGCAGATTATCGAAGAGATCGAGGAAAATGACCCCGAACTGGCCGAAGAGATCCGCCAGAACATGTTTGTCTTCGATGACATCATTCTCGTGGATGACCGGGGCTTGCAGAAAGTGCTGCGGTCGGTCGAATCTCAGGAGCTTGCCGTTGCCCTCAAGGCGGCAGCCAACGAAGTCAAAGAGAAAATTTTCCGCAACATGTCTGAACGGGCGGCTGAGATACTCAAGGAAGAAATGGAAGTATCCGGCGCCGTCAGAATCAAAGACGTCACCGATGCGCAGCAGAAAATAACCAAAATTGTCCAGGACATGGAAAGAAAAGGAGAACTGGTCATCAGCGGACGGGGAGGGGAGGAGCTTGTTGGCTAACGCACCCAAAGACAATCCGATGCCCGCGGTCGATTCATGTGCACTATACTATTTCCCGGAAATACCCTGCGGCATGGAAAACGACAGCCCAGCCGCTTGCACCCATGGGCATTTTGTGGGTGGTACACCTAACCCGAATGAAGACGGCTCGGCCTTACACGGCAGGGTCCAGGATCGGGATCAGACACGCGCCCTGGTTGATGAGGCATTCAAAAAGGGTATGGATCAGGGGCGTGCCGAGGCAATTGCCGCCCAGCAGAAAAAAGTCGACCAGGCCGCTGTTGCCCTCAAGGCGGCCGTCGAACAGATGATCCGAATCCGGCAGCGCGACCTAGACCGGATGGAAACAGAAACGGTTCGACTGGCCGTGGCCATTGCCAGAAAGGTCATCGGTCATGAAACCGAGCATGGATCGATCATCGGCCACGTGGTCAAGGCGGCCATGAAAAAGGTAACCGACCCGCGTCATCTCACCCTGAGGCTGAATCCCAAAGATATCGATACGGTCAATGGCATTCAGCGTGAATGCCTGCCACCCGATGGGTTCGGCCCTGGCTTTCGCATCCAAGCAGATGAAACCATTCAGCAAGGCGGCTGCATCGTCGAAACCAAACTCGGGGACGTGGATGCCCGGATCGACCGACAGATCGGGATTATCGCCGAACTTCTGACCGACCAGCTGCCCAAACCGATCACCGCACAGTGAGCCCGCAATCATGTTTCAGCCCTTTTCCGTCGATAAATACCTTGGCATCGTCAATTCGGCTGCCACCATCCGGGCCAATGGCCGCGTCAAAAAAGTGGTCGGCCTGGTGATCGAAGCCAGCGGTCCGGCATCCCAGATTGGATGTGTGTGCGATATCACCACCGAAGGCGGCGCCGGTACGGTCAGTGCCGAAGTGCTTGGATTCAAAGAAGACTCGGTGTTGCTGATGCCCCTGGAAGACATTCGGACCCTGGGTCCCGGGTGCAAGGTGGAGGCCCGCAAAGAGAAGGCGCATGTGGGGGTGGGCAAAGCGATGCTCGGCCGGGTGATCGACGGTTTGGGCAACCCCATTGACGGCAAAGGGCCGATTCCCATCGACGATGCGTATCCCATTTACGCCAATCCGGTCAATCCGCTGCTCCGGAACCGTATTCAGCAGCCGCTGGATCTGGGCATCCGCGCCATTAATGGGTTGTTGACGGTGGGCTGCGGCCAGCGGATGGGAATTTTTGCCGGTTCCGGAGTCGGAAAAAGCGTCCTGCTGGGAATGATCGCCCGACGAACGTCAGCCGATGTGAATGTCATTGCCCTGATCGGCGAGCGGGGCAGGGAGCTTAACGAGTTCATTCAGAAGGAGCTCGGTGAGGAAGGCCTGAAAAAATCCGTAGTGGTTGTCGCCACTTCGGATCACCTGCCCCTGGTACGCCTGCGCGGGGGATTCATCGCCACGACCATTGCCGAATATTTCCGGGATCAGGGCAATCATGTCAATCTGATGATGGATTCGGTCACCCGCCTGGCCATGGCCCAGCGGGAAATCGGTCTCTCTTTGGGTGAGCCCCCCACCACCAAGGGGTATACGCCATCGGTATTCTCCCTGCTTCCCAAACTGCTGGAACGGGCGGGCACATCGTCCCATCGGGGGACAATAACCGGGCTGTACACCGTTCTTGTGGAAGGCGATGACATGAATGAACCCATTGCCGATGCGGTGCGGTCCATTCTTGACGGCCACATTGTGCTGACGCGCGATCTGGCCAACCAGAACCATTATCCGGCCATTGACATCTTAAAAAGCATCAGCCGGGTCATGGAGGACATCACCGACCTTGAGCACAAACATCATTCCGGTCGCATCAAGGAGGTGCTGGCGACCTACCGCAAGGCAGAAGACCTGATTAATATCGGCGCATATGCGGCCGGGAGCAATCCCAAAATTGACTATGCCATCAAAATGATCGATCCTATCAATGCCTATTTGCGGCAGGGTGTCCAAGAAGCGACGACGATCGAGGCCAGCATCGATGCGCTCAAGGCCATGATGGGATAATGGCTTTTTCCCGGTCCCAGGAAAAATTCTCCCTGCGTGGCAATTGTTGCCGACCGGTTGGGGCCGCCGGGAAAACCACACGCCTGATAAATTATAATATTCATATGATAACGGATAGATAAAATTTTATTGGAGACTGGCACAGGTGTTGCTGAATCCATGTCGGAAAGCAACCAGACCGATCATCACCCCAACAGAAGCATGCAGCCAGGTAAGGATGTACACCTTTAAACTTCAAGCGGCTCTGGATCATCGGCAGTTTGTCGAGGACAACCTGAAAAAGGAACTCGCCGAAATCAGGCAGCGGCTTATGGCAGCCCGAGCCCACCTGGAATCCTTGATCAGCAAAGAGACGAACACGGCGGCGGCAATGAAAAAAGACCAGGCTAAAGGGATGTCCAGTGATCAGGTGGTGGTCTACCAAGCCTATTTCAACCGTCTTGCGGATCGCATTGCCACCCAGAAGATGGTGATTCTCGGGATCGAGGAACAGGAGACGAGCAAGCAGGGTGAATTGCGCGCAGCCATGAAAAAACGCCAGATACTGGGAAAACTAAAGGATCAGGGGTGTGATCGGTACAATCAGATGGAGTTGAAAAAGGAAATGAAATTTATTGACCAGATCGCCGTCAACCAGTTTGTCAGAAAAACCATTTACACCCGTGGAGACGGACAATGATGCCATTGGGTGGTTTAATGCAGGCAGTTGGCGGGTCAACACCCACACCTGGGGAAAAACCCGTCGGCAATTCATTTGGCAATCCGGGTCTGTCAGAGACAGACAATGCCGCCGGCTCATTTCTGGAATGGGTGCAGAAACTGATGGATCGCACAACCTCCGGCGACAGTGGCGGTCAGCGTTTCTTCGATCAACTGCCTTGCGACCCTGAATCGGACGCACCGACCCGCGATCAACTGCAGGCACTGATCGTTGACGCGTTTAACCAGGCAGCCCTGCCGGCAGGGCAGGGGGTTGCACCAAGCGTGGATGAACAAGGCCTGGGCAATGGGCCACCAATGATTCCTCCAGGAATCATCCGCGCCCTTTCACCCCAGCATGATGGCGGACAGTTCGTCGATCAAGGTTTCCAGCGTGTGATGTCCGTTATTCAAGCGGTGTTTTCCGCCAAGGCAACCTCGCCGGCTGCTGGACAACTCCAGCCCGCCGGCAATGACCAATCGGTCCAACCGCCCCTCCCGCCGGACATCTTTGCCGGCACCGGGCAGATAAATGCTGGTTCACAGACCCAAGAAAACGGTTTCAATCCAACCACCACGGAAGCCGCGCACATAAATGATCCACAGACCCAAGAAAACGGTTTCAATCCAACCGCCAAGCAAGCCGCGCGCGTAAATGATCCACCGATACAGGATAACCTTCCAGCCCTTGGAGTTAAAAACCCCGCGCCGAAAGAAGGGCCTTCAAAGGAAATCACATCTTCGCCGTTCACCGGGCTTTCATCGGGTGGAGATGGGCAAAAGCCCGGCACCGGGCAACCCGTTATCGAAAAACACCCTTCCGGATTGGAAATCGAGAAGCAGGCAAGCGAACCTGCACCACGCAACCCACATGCCGCCAGCGGCCCGACCAGGGATCCGGAATCCATCGTAAGTGCAATGACCGATCAAAAAACGGCTTCGCCGGAGGATGAACCGGCCAATTCCCGCGGCAGAGAAAGGCCAAGCCAGACACAGCGGGTGGAAATGGCTGCTGAAACCGACCTTAAAAAAAATCACGCCTCGGATTCAATCAAAGCCGCACCCCCTGAAAACCTCCGGTCACAATCCGCTTTTGTTGACACCGCAAAGGCCATGGCCGCTGATCCGAGCACCCCTTTGGCAGATAAGCAGGCCGCCGGTCAGGCAAATCTTTTGGGCCGGGCGGAAGCATCCGCGGTGAAAACATTCCAGACCACGGTGATGGATCAAATCGTCGATAAAGCCGCCATGCGTTCCATCCATGGCCGTTCCGAGATCCAGATCCGCCTGAAGCCAGAATTTCTGGGCAATGTGCAGATGAATATCGCAGCCGAAAAGGCGCAGCTGGTGGTGCGGATTGTAACCGATCAGCCGGTGGTCAAGGAGATCATCGAAACGCATCTGCACCAGTTGAAGACGGAACTGCAAAGCCAGGGGCTGACCATCGACAAATTTGAGGTCATGGTCAATCCGGATGCGCACCAACAGCAAAGTCGCGACCAATTCGCCCAGATGTTCAAAAACCATTCATTTCGCAACGGTCGGCGTCAACCGGCTGAACAAGACCCGGAAGGGCTGAATCGGCGTGTTGGCGATGTGTTTGACGATGCCCCGGCCAACCGTGATGGCGTCAATTATTTCGCCTGAACCGGGATCGGGCATCCCAACCATTTGCAGCACTATTTTCGGAGGTGAACCCAGATGACGGTCATGAGCGTATCCGATGTGTACAGTCAGGCCAGTACGCCCAAAACGCAGGAAAACGGCGTGATGGGCAAGGACGACTTTCTGACGCTGCTGGTTGCCCAATTGAAGCATCAGGACCCGTTGAATCCATCGGAAAGCACCGAATTCACCGCACAACTGGCCCAATTCAGCTCTCTGGAACAACTCCAGAACATCGGGTCGACACTGAGCGGATTCGAAGTCTATCAATCGACCTTGAACAACATTCAGTCATCGGGGTTCATTGGTAAGACAGTCACTGCTACCGGCAGTCTGTTCGGGGTTAACGGCGGAAACCCGGATCCGATCCGGTTTGACCTGACCCATGCTGCGGACAGTGTTTATCTCCAGATCTACGACAACTACGGCAGTTTCGTTACCGATATCCAGGCAGGCAGCCGGGCAGCGGGTGAGCAACAGGTCCAGTGGGATGGCCGGGATGCCAACGGCACGACCGTTGCCGATGGCCCTTACACCTTTACCATCATGGCGATGAATACGGATGGATCCATCGTCAGTGCCAACAGCTACACCACCGGTGTCGTCACCGGCGTCGATTATAAAACCGGCGCCACAAACCTACTGATCAATGACCATGAAGTGCCCATCTCCTCAGTGATCCGTATCGAGGAAACGGGTACCCCGGCCGACAGCTAAAAATCAACCGCCCAAAAAGGAGAGTTACCATGATCGGTTCACTGTATTCAGGCATTTCAGGATTGAAAGCCAACACCAGCGCCATGGCCGTTATCGGCGACAACATTGCCAATGTGGACACCAATGGGTTCAAGGCCTCACGCGTATCCTTCGCCAACATTTTCAGCGCATCACTGAGCCAGAACAATCTCCAGATCGGCCGCGGGGTAACCTTGAACGGGGTCAATCCCCAGTGGCAGGCCGGTTCCCTGGAAAATACCAACAGCGCCACCGATCTTTCCATAAACGGAACCGGGCTCTTCGTTGTCGACGACCCCAGCAACGGCATCACCTATTACTCGCGGGCCGGTCAGTTCGAGTGGGACAAGGACGGCAGCCTGGTCAGCCCGGATGGATTCATCGTCCAGGGTTATAGCATCGACCCGGCTACCGGTGCCGTTGGCGGTATCGATAACATTTCCCTGCCCAACGGCACCAGCGCACCCAATCCCACCCAGAATATCTCCTTTGGAATGAACCTGGACAGCGGTGCGGCTGCCGGGGATACGTTCATGAGTTCGATTACGACATACGATTCATTGGGTTCGGAGGCCATTTTGGACATCGGGTTCACGCGGACGGCCACCGGCTGGGACTGGGCGGTGACGGTGGACCACAACAACCCCGCCGCGGCCAGCGCATCGACCGGGTCTCTTGTTTTCGATGCTGCCGGTGACCTGAATCCAGCTGCTTGTGTACCCGCCAATGCGAATCCGACCATTGCAGTTACTGGTATCGGTCCGGCGGCGGATTTGAACATCACCTGGAACTATCTTGACGCGGCCAATACATCCGACGGCAGTATCACCGGATACACCTCCGAATCCAGCAAAACCGCCCAGAGTCAGGACGGCTATCCTTCAGGGAGTCTGCAATCCGTGGCCGTCGATGAGGACGGCTACTTTACCGGAATATACTCCAATGGGTCCATGATTCCCTTTGCCCAGATCGCCCTGGCCGATTTTCCCAGTTATTCGGGCCTGGCCAAACAGGGCAGCAACCTGTATGCGGAATCGCTCTCCTCCGGTCAACCCTTGGTGGGCCCCCCCAATACGGCCAGCCTGGGCTCTATCGCCCCCAGCACCCTGGAGATGTCCAACGTGGATCTGGGCACCGAGTTCGTTGAAATGATCACCACCCAGCGGGCCTTCCAGGCCAATTCCAAGGTCATCACCACCAGTGACGAGATCTTGGCCGAGTTGCTGAGCATCAAACGCTAAGCCTTGCAGGCATCACGGGGCCGGCTGTGGGCAATGGTCTGTTTTTAGCCTTGCCCGCAACCGGCAGTCGTCTGGGCTCCGGCGACGGTTTTCTGTCAACGCCTTGACTCTGATGGGCGATAATTGACACTTTGCGCATTGTTTTGCCCCCTTCCCAGCGCCTTCATTTTCTCCAAGCCCGAATTTCACGTCGGTTGTGGCATTTTTTTAGGTTCTAAAGTCCAGTCAAACCGACCCTCGCAGCCAAACAGGCAGCGATCTCACCCATTGCGGCAATTCCACAGGGATCTGAAAGGGAATGGCATGCAACATGCTAATTCCCATCGCAGTGGCTGAATGATTCACCAATATCGGTAGTGATAAAACCATTCGGTGGAGGGTGACGAATGTCGAAGAAAGTGTTGATCATCATTGTTGTGGCTGCCGTACTCTTTATGGGCATGGTGGGGGCAGGCTTTTTCATCCTTTGGAACAAGGTTTCGCAACTTCCCCTTGATCCATCTAAAGTTGATGATCTGTCTGTCGAAGAAGAGGAGAATGTCATCGGCCCCTTATATTCACTGGATACCATGATCGTCAATCTGGCCGATCACGGGGGCAAACGGTATCTGCGGGTGACCATGGCGCTTGAACTCAGCGACCCGGAAGCGCTTGCCAGTATCGAAAGCCGGCTGCCCCAGGTTCGTGACGCCATCTTGATGATTCTGCCCACCAAGAACTATGACGATGTCAGCACCAGCGAAGGGAAAGTCGCCCTGCGCAGCCAGGTGATGGAAAAGATCAACAGCCTGATGACCAAGGGCCGTGTAAACAACATTTACTTTACCGAGTTTGTCGTACAATAGGAATCGACCATGGCCGACCAGATTCTGTCACAAGAGGAAATTGATGCGCTGCTTTCGGCGATGGACAGCGGAGAGATCGATGTTGCCGAAGAAAAACAGGAGGCCGCCGTCGAGATCCGTTCGTATGACCTTACCTCACAGAACATCATGCAGCGTGGCCAGTTCGATGCGCTGGAAGAGGTCTACGACAAGTTTGTTAATCTGTTTCAGGGATCTTTGTCCAGCCTTTTCCAGCGCAACGTATCGGTTAAGGCCATCTCGCGGGAAACCGTCAAATTCGGCGAATTCATCAAGGCTTTCTCCAACCCAACGGGGTTTATCATTTTCGGCATGGAACCCCTGATCGGATCGGCGTTGATGGCCTTTGAGCCCAATCTGGTTTTCTCTTTGATCGACTGCATGTTCGGCGGTGGGGGAAAGCCGATGGAAAAAATCCGCGAATTCACCATGATCGAACGGCGGATGCTCCAGCGGATCGCCCTGGCGGTTTTAAAGGATCTGGAAACCGCCTGGGAAGCGGCATATCGCCTCCGTCTGACTGTGCGAAAGATTGAAACCAAGCCCGAATTCGTTTATCTGGTCAACCCCAGTGATCAACTGATTATTGTCGTCTTCGCCATCAGTGCGGAATCGTTTTCGGGTAATATTCACCTGTGCCTGCCGTATCTCATGCTTGAACCCATCAAGGATCAGCTGAGCTCCAGCTATCTCAGGGAAAAAGACCGCGCCAGTTCATTTGGTGATGAAATCCGTAAACTGCTGGGACGCACCGAGGTAAGCATCGTCGCGGAGCTTGGAAAAACCGTATACACGGTGCAGGAGATCTTAAACTTTGAGGTGGACGACATCCTGCGTTTGAACACCGGCCCCCAGAACCACGTTAACGTGAACATCGAACGCGTTCCCAAATATCTGGGGATGCCCGGTGTCGTTAAGGGAAGCAAGGCCGTTCAAATCACTGAAATGGTCGATCAGGACCGGGGAAAGGGATAATCGATGGCGGAAAAAAAGAATCCTGCGTTGTCCGAACCTGCCGCGCGTGGAAAGCAGGCCGGAAGGGTGGCGGTTTCCCACTCTGGCGAAACCGCCGGTGGCAATGATAATCTGGACCTGTTGCTGGACATCCCCCTGGAAATCACCATTGAACTGGGGCGGACCCGGATGTTGATCAATGACCTTCTTAAGCTGGGTCAGGGATCTGTGATCGAACTGCCCAAGGAGGCCGGTGACACCCTCGAAATCCTGGCCAACAACCGCTTGATTGCCAAGGGCGATGTGGTGGTGCTGAACAAAAAATACGGCATCCGCCTCACCGAAGTGATCAGCCCCGTCGAACGGGTGGAGAAACTGGGATGAACGGGACACCTGACATGCTCGCCGCCGGATTGAAGATGATCGCCTCTCTGGGTGTGGTGCTGGCCATGATCCTTTGCCTATTGTATGGAATCCGGAAATTAACCAATCAACGCATGGGCGCCGGCGGCGCAAAGCAGATCCACGTGCTGGACAGCCATTACATGGGGGTCAAAAAGTCAATCTCGCTGGTCCGTGTACCGGGAAAGGTTCTGGTGCTGGGTATTACCGGTGACCGCATCAACCTGCTGGATACCCTTGACGACGATGTGGTCCGGCAGCAGATGCCGGTTGATCAATCCAAATCCTTCGGGCCGATGCTGTCCGAACGCTTGAAAAAGCTTGGCAACGGGTTCAAAGGAAAGGAAAACCGTTGAAAAATACGTTCACCCCGCGCCAGGTCGAAGTGCGTGGCCGGATGAAAAGGCCGGTTGTCTGGATCGGGTTGTCGGCGGCCGTCCTGGTCGCTTTGGCCATCTTTGCCGGCAGCGTCTGGGGGCAGACGCCGGCGCCGTTGATCAGCATCGGGCTGGATCAGGCGGCCGATCAGGGCAAAGTGGCCATGGTCATGCAGCTGTTCCTGCTGATGACGGTGCTCTCCCTGGCACCGTCCATCCTGATCATGCTGACCTCCTTTACCCGCATCGCCATCGTTTTCTCCCTGCTGCGGCAGGCCATGGGAACCAATCAACTGCCGCCCAACCAGGTGGTGATCGGCCTGTCGCTGTTTTTAACCTTTTATGTGATGGCACCGGTGTGGCAGCAGGTCAATCAGGACGCCCTGCAACCGCTCATCGCCAAAGAGATTAATCAGAAACAGGCCCTTGACAAGGCCCTGGGGCCTATCCGCACGTTCATGATTTCACAGACCCGGGAAAAAGATCTTGCCCTGTTGGTCAAGGTGTCAAAAATGCAGCGCCCGGCCAACATCGGCGAGGTGCCTACCACCGTATTGATTCCTTCATTCATCATCAGTGAATTGAAGACCGCCTTTCAGATCGGGTTTATGCTCTACGTTCCGTTTTTGATTATCGACATGGTGGTGGCCAGCGTCCTGCTTTCCATGGGCATGATGATGCTGCCACCCATTATGGTGTCGCTGCCGTTCAAACTCATGATTTTTGTGCTTGCCGACGGATGGCATCTGATCGTCGGTTCCCTGGTGAAAAGCTTTGCCTGAAGGAGCAATGGTCCATGACCCCTGAATTTATTACCGGCTTTTTTCTGGAGGCCATTAAAACGGCCATCTTTCTTGCCGCTCCCATGCTGACGGTGGGGCTGATTATCGGCGTGCTGGTCAGCATGTTCCAGGCTGCCACCCAGATCAACGAAATGACTCTGGTGTTTGTGCCCAAAATGCTGGGCGTGGCCCTGGCCCTGTTGTTTTTTTTCCCCTGGATGATAAAAATTATTATCGGGTATACCCAGAACCTGTTCATCAATCTACCCAGTTACATCCGATAAATGACATGGCGACGCTGAATATCCCCGTTGACGCCTTTTACGGGGTGCTGCTGATTTTTCTGAGGGTTGCCGCCATCGTTTTCAGCGCTCCTGTTCTGGATACCGAAACCATCCCGGTCGCCTTCAAGGCGGGTCTGGCCTTTGCCGTGAGTATTCTGCTGCTGCCGACGGTGGATGCGGTGGTCACCGTGCGGGATCTGAGCCTGATGACCTTCGCGGTCGGCATTGTTTCGGAAATTGCCATCGGCGTGACCATCGGGCTTTCGGTGAAGCTGCTGTTTTCCGGGATTCAGCTGGCCGGACAGATTGTCGGTTTTCAGATGGGTTTTGCCGTGGCCAATGTGGTCGATCCGGCTACCAGCGCCCAGATCCCCATACTGGCGCAGTTCTATAATTTGACGGCCATGCTGGTGTTTCTGGCTATCAACGCCCACCACATGTTCTTTGCGGCCCTGGTGGACAGCTATAAAATGCTTCCACCCCTGTCCATGCATATCAGCCCCCAACTGGTGGGCATGATGATGCAGCTGGCCACCAATATGTTTGTGGTCGCCGTCAAGGTGGGCGCGCCTCTGATCGCGGTTCTGCTGGTGGTCAGCTTCGGCCTCGGCCTGGTGGCCAGGACGGTTCCCCAGATGCATATTTTCATCGTGGCCATGCCACTCAAGATTCTGATCGGGCTGGTTTTTATGCTTATCGTCACCCCTTATCTGACGGCTTTTCTGATCGATCTGTTTGCGTCCTACGAGGCGACCTTGTTCGACCTGATCCGGCTGATGGCACCGGCGGGGTGATCCATGGCCGGGGAGCAAAGCCAGGACAAAACCGAACAACCCACCGGCAAGAAGCTTGCGGATGCCCGCCAAAAGGGCAACGTGGCCCAAAGCCGCGAGATTCCTTCCGTGTTAATCCTTTCCGGCAGCATCGGCGTCATTTTTTTTGGCGGGTCATGGATGTTCGGTCGGATGACGGACATGATGCGATTCATGTACCAGCGGGCCGGCTCGCTGAGCATGGAAACCGAAACAATGCATACCTTGTTTTGGGAGATTTTTCTCAGTTGCGTCGTTGTTCTCACGCCCCTTATGCTGGTGGTCATGACTGCCGGCGTCGTCGGCAATGTCGCCCAGTTCGGTTTTCTCTTTACCGGAGAGAAGCTGACCCCCAATCTGGCCAAGCTCAATCCCATCAGTGGGCTCAAGAAGCTGGTTTCCCTGCGATCATTGGTCGAACTGGCCAAATCGATCATTAAACTGGGCATCATCGGCGGGGTCGCCTTTATCGTTCTCAACCGTTATGTGGACCAGATTCCCGGTCTCATGCAGTTAAGCGTCGGCAACATTTTAAAATTTATCGGCCAGGTCTCATTCCAAATGGGTCTGTATACCTGCATGGTTCTGTTTCTCATGGCCGTTCTCGATTTTGCCTACACCAAATGGCAGCATCAGCAGGACCTGAAAATGACCAAGCAGGAGGTCAAAGACGAATACAAGCAGCGCGAAGGCGACCCGTCGGTCAAGGCCAGAATCCGGTCCGTCCAGCGTGAAATGGCCAGACGGCGCATGATGGAGGCGGTGCCTGAAGCCACCGTGGTCATCACCAACCCCACCCATCTGGCCATCGCGCTCAAATATGAAGACGGGATGCCGGCGCCCAAAGTGGTGGCCAAGGGTGCCGGTTTTGTTGCCCAGACGATCAAATCCATTGCCGCCGAAAGCGACGTCCCCACGGTGGAGAACAAACCACTGGCCCGAACCCTGTTCAGGTCAACCGAGATCGGCGATTTCATCCCGGCCGACTTGTACCGCGCCGTTGCCGAGATTCTTGCCTATGTCTATCGCCTTAAAGGGCTCGTCAAGCGTTGATCGCCCCTGTCGGGTGCCAAGGTGCACGGGCGCCACACGCCTTAGCCGTCTCCCGGGACAATTAATTGACGCTCGACGGATGCGCTTCCCGCTTTCAGTCCGACCGGTGAATGCTCATCTTGCGCATCTAAAAATTACAAATTGATTGTATAATCAAGTTATTCCATTTGCGGCCGGGCGTGTGTTCTACTCGGGGCGGAAATAGGCATGAAACGTGCTAATTATCCCTGAAAGTTTCACCAATCAAGGAGCCCCATTACGCACCATGGAACTTGCCGAACGCAAACAGTACCTGAACCGGTTCGATTTTGTTGCCAACAACTCCGATGTGCTGATGGGGTTCGCCGCCATGTCCATTCTCATGGTCATGGTCATTCCCATTCCGGCAATGCTGCTGGACCTGTTTCTCTCATTCAATATCACCTTGTCCCTGATTATTCTTTTGGTGGGCATGTACATTCTCAACCCGTTGGATCTGTCTTCCTTTCCTTCACTGTTGCTGCTGTCCACCCTGTTCCGGCTCTCCTTGAACGTGGCCTCCACACGAATGATTCTCCTGAATGGGAACGAGGGCACCCAGGCTGCCGGCAAGGTGATCATGGCTTTCGGCAACTTTGTGGTCGGTGGCAACTATGTCGTCGGATTCATAGTCTTTGTGATTCTCGTGGTCATCAACTTCATGGTGATCACCAAGGGCGCCGGCAGGATCGCCGAAGTGGCCGCCCGATTTACCCTGGACGCCATGCCCGGCAAGCAGATGAGCATCGATGCCGACCTGAACGCCGGGCTCATCGATGAAGATCAGGCCCGGGAGCGTCGTCGTCAGATTAGCCGCGAAGCGGAATACTACGGGGCTATGGACGGCGCCAACAAGTTTGTGCGCGGCGATGCCATCGCAGGGATCATCATCACCTTTGTGAATATCCTGGCCGGCCTGGCCATCGGTGTTTTTCAAAAAGACATGAACTTCACCGATGCCGCTCAGACATACACCCTGCTCACCGTCGGCGATGGGCTGGTCAGTCAGATCCCTGCGCTGATTATCTCCACCGCAGCCGGTATTGTCGTGAGCCGCGCCGGAGCCGAGAAGAACCTGGGCCTGGAAATCGGAAGCCAACTACTGGTTCAGCCCCGGGCTTTTGTGGTCGCAGCTGTAATTCTGTTCGGTTTCGGGCTCGTTCCCGGCATGCCGACAATTCCATTTGTGATATTATCCGCCACCGCCGGATTCGTGGCCTTCCTCGTGTTTCAGACACAGCGGGCCAAACTGGAAGAGGACCGGGCCATCACCCTGCAAGGGGAGAAGAAGGCCGAAGAGCGCCCGCCGGAATCGTTCAAGCCGCTGCCACCCATCGATGTATTGGCACTTGAAGTCGGATATGGCCTGATCCCTCTGGTGGATGTGGAGCAAAATGGAGAGCTGCTGGAACGCATCAAGTCGATTCGGCGGCAGATTGCCCAGGAGGTCGGCATCGTGGTGCCCTCCATTCACATCCAGGACAACATGAAACTTAAACCGGGCGCCTATTCCATTTTATTGAAGGGGATCGAAGTGGCCAGCGGGGATCTGATGATCAACCATTTATTGGCCATGAATCCGGGCACCGCCGACACAGCCATCAATGGAATTGCCACCCGGGAACCCACCTACGGTCTTGAGGCTTTCTGGATCAAACCCGCTTCCCGCGAAGATGCCAATGCAAAAGGCTACACGGTGGTGGACCTGGAAACGATCATTACCACGCACCTCTCCGATGTGATCCGCCGCCATGCCCACGAGCTGGTCGGTCGACAGGAAGTCCAGAAGCTGCTCGATACGCTCAAGGGCAGCCATCCCAGGGTGGTGGAGGAACTGGTGCCCAATCTCATGTCCCTGGGAGGCGTGGTGCGGGTCATCCAGAATCTTTTGCAGGAACAGGTGCCGGTCCGGGATCTGCTGACGATCATGGAAACATTGGCAGACTGGGCGCCAAGCACCAAAAAGCTGGATGTTCTGACCGAGTATGTGCGCCAGGCGCTGGCCCGTACCATCACCAGTTTTTTTCAGGCGGAAGATGGAAAGATGCATGTGCTCACGCTGGATCAGCGGGTTGAGAAAAAAGTCGCCGAATCGCTTCAGAAAACCGATCAGGGCATGTTTCTGGCCATCGCCCCGGCCTATGCCAAGTCCATCATGGATGACCTGAGTGTTAAGATGAAGGATTACAAATCATTGGGTGTTCCGCCGCTGCTGGTTTGCTCAGCCCAGATCAGAAGTCATTTCAAAAAGTTGACTGAGCGGTTCATTCCGGGTCTGGCGGTGTTGTCCTATGATGAGATTGTCAGCAGCGCCAAGATACAAATAGTTGGCACCGTGGAGGCCTCAGATGCAGATTAAGCGATTTGAAGCTGCCGATATGACCGAAGCCCTTCGTATGGTAAAGCGCGAGCTTGGCGACGATGCGGTGATCCTGTCGGCAAAGGAGATACGCTCAGGCGGTTTTTTCAGTGCCCTGCGAAATAAGCGCGTTGAAATTACCGCCGCAGCAGATTACGCGTTAAATGGTGCCCGCCAAGAGAATGCCTTTTCCGGCACGCTGTCCCAGGCGCTGGATGCAGAAGCGCAGACCGATCGTGTTTCCCTGTCCACGCTGCCGCTGCCCAACACGGTTGTCAAAGATGCGCAGCAATTGCCCGGAAATCGGATCGTCGCCGATGAACAAGGCCCACACGGTGTAAAAGGGGGCGTCGGGTTGTCACCGCGACGGGTTTTTGAGCGGGTAAAACCTGCCATAGCGGAGACCATCCGCCGCGGCACGGACGACGCACTGACTGCAGACCCGGCGGGGTTGAATGGATCGGTCCGGCACCCTGATCCAGAGACCCTGCTGGCCGATCCCTTTTATGAGGCGGCAAAGGCGCGCACGATGATTGCCCTGGTGGGGCCGCCAGGTGTGGGAAAAAGCACCACGCTGGCAAAACTGGCCAGGTACTGCCGGATGGCAGAAAACAGGCGGACCGGCTTGATCAGCCTCGATCGATTCCGTATCGACGCCAACGGCATGCTCAAAAAGGCTGCCCGCATCATGAACCTGCCGTTGAAGACGGTTCACGACGGCGATGGGCTGCAATCCGCGTTGGAAGATCTGGCGGACGCCGAGGTGGTATTGATCGATACCCCGGGAATGGGCAGCCGGGACCAGGCCATGCTGGACGAAGTCTGCCGGTTGCTCCGGCTGGCCGATCCGGACGAGATTCATCTGGTTCTCAATGCAACGGCCCGCTCCGATGTGCTCGCCGCCGCCGTGACGTTTTTTTTGCCCGCTGGCGTCAATCGTCTGTTGTTTGCCCATATGGATGCGTACGGCCGTAATTCGACCGTGTTGAATCTGCTCAAGGAGACAGGCCTGCCATCCTCATTCTTTGCGGACGGGGTCGACCTGTTCGATAATCTGCAGAAAACTTCCGTCCATTTCCTGAGCGACTTTTGTTGCGCCGGTGACATGCCGCAGCCGGCGACCGCCGCGTGCGCTGAGGCGTTTTCAAGTCAACCGGAAAACGATCTGGGTCAAAAAGGCCTCGCCAACTCCTGTGGCCAGGCGCAGATCTACGGGCGGCCGGTGGCTGGCACGCTTCCATTCGCAGGCGCACGCGTGCAGGCATTTCCCGGCAAGGGCGATGCCCGGAATGCGGGTCCGTTTTTTAACCCGTATCAGCATGGATCGATGAAATACGTTGCCAACCGGAATTCAGAACTGTTTCACCACCCCACCTGCAAGTCGGTAAAGCGGATCAATGTGGAAAATATCGCCGCGTTCACCAGCATTGAACAGGCTATCAACGAAGGGTTCAAGCCTTGCCGGGCATGCTGCAACCTCGCCATGGTCAGAGAATCGGTGACGGGCACTTTGGGTTATCAGCGTGCAAGTGCCATATAACCTGGGAGAACATAAGGTAATGCATACTATCGAGAAAGCCGGACGGATCATCAGCCTGAACCAGAAAAGAAGGCAGAGGCATGCGATGTTGAGAAATGAGGCCACGCAGCCGGCACATGCCAGGGTTATCGCCATCACCAGCGGCAAGGGCGGTGTGGGTAAAACCAATATTGTCGCCAATCTGGGGTATGCCCTGTGCAAATCCGGCCAGCGGGTTCTGATTTTCGATGCGGATCTGGGCCTCGGGAACCTGGACGTGCTGTTGGGCCTGACGCCGCAGTACAATCTCTCCCATGTCATCGAAGGCCGGAAAAATTTGTCGGAAATAATCATCAGCGGGCCAGGGAATTTAAAGATTCTGCCCGCTTCCTCGGGGATTCAGGAACTGACCAGACTGACACCCCTTCAGAAAATGGATATTTTCCATGAACTCAATGCGCTGCTGTCGAGCTATGATATCGTGCTGATCGACACGGCCGCCGGCATTTCCTCCAATGTGCTCTATTTCAATGCATCGGCCAACGAGATTATGGTGGTGGTTACCCCGGACCCGACATCCATAACCGATGCCTACGCGTTGATGAAGATTCTTTCGGTCAAATACCAGGAAAAGCATTTCAGGCTGATTGTCAATCAGGCAAAAAATGCCAGAGAAGCCGATGATGTGAGCCGGCAACTCTGCCTGGTGGCCAATCGCTTTCTGGATATATCCATCGAATATTTCGGCAGCGTGCTGGCCGATGAGAATGTGAAAATCGGGGTCCGCAAACAAAAGGTCGTCAGCGAAATGGCGCCCATGAGCCAGGCAAGTCGAAACTTTGCCGAACTGGCCCACAAACTTGCCCGGACGGAACCGATGACTCCCCGGTCCGAAAACCGACCCTTGATCTGGCAGGATATTGTGTGATCCATGATCGCGGCAACGGACCGAAATCGGACTAAACAGATTACCACTGAACATAACATGGGCCAGAAGGGTCCGGGGAAGATTCATCTTTAGACGCCACGGGTAGGTGGTTGGACCACAGGCATAACGGAAGAATTCCCAGACATGGAGCAATGACATGGATTTGGCGCGATCAAGAGAAGAATGCTTCGGAAAAGAGAGCCATCTGCTGCGCAATCAGATTATCAATGAATACCTTCCCTATGTGAAGCGCATCGTCAACCGGATTGCGGTGCATCTGCCTGCCACCATAGAAGTGGATGACCTGATCAATGTGGGGGTGATCGGATTGATTCAGGCCATCGAACGATACGATCCCACCAGGGACAACAAATTTATCACCTATGCCGTTTTTCGCATCAAAGGCGCCGTACTGAGTGAACTGCGATCGCGCGACTTCCTGGGCCGGACCACACGCAGGAAAATCCGCGAATTGGAGAAGGCTTACCTTAAGCTGGAGCAGCAACTCGGCCGGGAAGTGGCCGATGAAGAAGTCGCCGAAGAGATGAATATGGATCTGGACCAGTTTTACAAGGTGAAGCGAATGTCCAGCATCTCCTTTGTCAGTTTTGAAGAGATCGGCTATACGTCCAAAGGCGATGCCACGGCCATTTCCAGTTCGCTGGTCAATGGAGATGCCGATGATGCCCTGTCCTTGACCACCATGAAGGAAATTAAATCCACCATTGCCAATAACATCGACTTGCTGCCGGAAAAGGAAAAGCTGGTGGTATCGCTCTACTATTCCGATGAACTGACCATGAAGGAGATCGGACAGGTCCTGAACATCACTGAGTCGCGCGTTTCGCAGATTCATGCCCAAGCCATCATTCATTTGAGAAGCAAACTGCGCCGGGAAGGCCTGTTGGAAGAATAATGCGCCCGACCCCGCAAATAATCAACCCATCGCCGGTCGATAGCGGTCATTGCATCGAGGATAAGGGAAAGAGGTGAACATGCTGCAAGCCAGTTATGAATTTTGGGGCGTTTCCATGGTCGCACTGCTCATCGGGATGTTTACTTTGAAACGATTGATTTACCGCAGGCATGCTGACCGTGTGAATTGCGTGGGCCGTCTGGTAAGCGAGGACGCGCAATCGGATCACGATATCCAGCATCGGGCGCTCATGTTCCTGATGGCCCAGAAAACCGATACGATTCTTGCTGCACTGGCGCGAACCATCACGCAGGAACGACAAAAACTGGGCACAATCGTCAGAAATCCGTCAATCGCTGAAGCTGTGGACGCTTACCCGGCGGAAGCGATTTCCGGTGCGGATGATCGACAAACGCCCTATGACCGGATTTTACCCATGGCCCAAAACGGTATCGCCGTTGAAAGGATTGCCCGCCAGCTGCAACTACCTGAAGCGGAGGTCTCCCTGGTTATGCGGGTGAAAGCCTGAATTTTTCGTCGTGCATTTTTAAATGCAGCCATGGACCGGTATGGCACTTATTGCCTACCGGTTTTTGTTTTTTTTCAGGCGTGGTGATTTTTGGCGCATTGTAATCGGTTGAGAACCCAGGAAAATTGGAAAGATTTGGTTGTGGCACACAGGTTGCAGAACCATCGGCAGGCAGGAACGCTGCATAAACAATTGTGTAGGAGTGATCCCCATGAGTGGTGGAATGTACCTGGCCGCAGCCGGCGCACTGGTTCAGCAAATTCGTCTGGAGGTGCTGGCCAACAATGTGGCCAACATCAATACCATCGGCTATAAAGGCGATCGGTCCGTATTCCAGATCCCGGAAGAGACGGAACCGATGGTTTTTGAGACGTCAATTGAAGGAATTCAAGCCTTATCGCCCTATGCACCGCCCTTTGCCACGGTCATTGATTTCAATCAGGGGGCGATTCGGTCAACGGGCAACTCCCTGGACGTTGCCATCGACGGGAGCGGTTTTTTTGCCATCCAGACGCCTGATGGCGTTCAATACACCCGTCAGGGAAATTTTACGCTGGATGCCGAGGGTGTGCTGGTCACCCAGGACGGTTATCCGGTGCTGGGGGACGGTGGCGAGATTACCCTGGAGGCGGGAAGGGTTGACATCGACTTGGAAGGTGGTGTGTTCCTGGACGGCGACGAAGTCGGCCGCCTGCAGATTATTGATTTTCCGGGCAGCGATACCCTGCAAAAGGTTGGCAATGGGCGGTTCGAATTAACGGATGCGTCCATTTCAGGGGAACGGCCGGAAAGCACCGCTTTGCGCCAGGGACATATCGAAACCGCCAATGTGAATCCGATACTGGCCATGACTGAGATGATCGAGACATCCCGGGCCTTTGATGCCTATCAGAAGGTGATCCAAAGCGCCGACGAAGCCACATCCACAAGCATCAACGATGTGGGCAAAACCATATGAATAATCAACCGGCACCTGGGGTCGCTCCAGCTGCCATCCCAGGTTGTATCCCCGTGCAGCCACCGTCAAGGAGGAACCCATGATCAGAAGCTTGTGGTCAGCGGCCACCGGAATGCAGGCCCAGACCTTGAACATCGATGTGATTTCAAACAACCTGGCCAATGTCGGCACCTCCGGATACAAGAAAAGCCGGGCGGATTTCCAGGATCTGCTCTACCAGACGCTCCGGTCCCCGGGGGTGTCGTCGTCCGCAGACACCCAGGTCCCCACCGGGATCCAGGTGGGGCATGGCACCCGTCCGGCCGCCGTGCAGAAAATGTTTACCCAGGGAGATTTCACCCACACCCAGAATCAATTGGACATGGCCATCGAAGGCGGCGGTTTTTTCCAGGTGATCCAACCCGACGGGGAAACCGGTTACACCCGGGCAGGCACATTCAAACTGGACAGCGACGGCCGGGTGGTGACATCCGACGGATTCCCCATGGAGCCTGAGTTAACCCTTCCGGCAGACACCACATCCGTTTCCATCGGGACCGACGGCACGGTTTCCGTGCTGTTGGCCGGGGAGAACCAGCCGTCGGAAATCGGCACGATCGAACTGGCCAATTTTGTGAATCCGGCCGGTTTGCAAAGCATCGGCAGGAACCTTTACGTCCCCTCCGCCTCTTCGGGAGATGCCACCACGGGAACACCGGGTGAGGACGGCTTCGGCACCATCGCACAGGGTTACTTGGAGATGTCCAATGTGAGCGTCGTGGATGAGATGGTCAACATGATTGTGGCGCAACGGGCCTATGAAACCAACAGCAAGACCATCCAGGCATCCGACGAGATGCTGCAGACAGCAACCAATCTGAAAAGGTAGCCACGATGACAACTCACGCATGCATGCGCGCCGGTAGCATGGGCAAACTATGGGCAGGGTTGGTTCTGCTGCATGTGCTGTTGCTTCCCGCATCGGCTGCCGTCTGCGCAGAACGTATCACCTTGACCCTCAAAGCGGCGGTCACCCTCGATCGGGATGCGGTTCGGCTGGCTGACATTGCCACCGTTTCCGGCGTATCGGCAATGTCTTTGAAATCCCTGGGGGCAACCGTTGTGGCCACCGCACCCCTGCCCGGCAAGACGCGATTCGTCGACATCGACTATATTTGCATTCGTCTCAAGCAGGCCGGCCTGGATGTCGATGGAATAACCTTCCAGGGGCCTGCAGACGTTCGCATTACCCGCAATAGCGCCACATTGCCATCGAAGCGTATCGAAAAAGCCGTTGAAGCTGCCATTCGCAACCGGATGCCGTGGAAAAACGAAGATGTGACCATCCGTGAGATCACCCTGGATGACGCCATGGCGTTGCCCACGGGTGAACTCACCTACCGCATCGTTCCCTCCCGCAATGAGGACTATCTGGGACGCACGAGGTTGGCCCTGCACCTGTTCGTGGACGGCGAACCCGTGCGCAAGACCTGGGTGAACGCGACCCTATCCGTTATGACGGACGTAGTCACCGTGATCAAACCTTTGGGAAAGCATCAGCATATCGACCCGGCAGACCTAAAGGTTGAACGCCGTGATCTGGCGGATCTGCCATCGGATACGGTCAGGCATATGGAGGATGCTTTAGGAAGCCGGGCCACCCAGATGGTCTATCCCGGCACGGTGCTCCAGTTGAGCATGATTGCGTTGCCGCCGCTGGTCAAGCGGGGCGACATTGTCAAAATTGTCGCCAACACCGGTCCTTTGACCATTACCGCCACCGGCATGGTCAAGCAGCAAGGGTGTATAGGCGACCTGGTTCGGGTAATGAATACGGATTCCAGCCGCATCATCACTGCCCGGGTGACCGGTCCGGGTTCGGTTGCCGTGGATTTTTAAGGAGATGACAATGAACTGTCGATTTAACAGTGGTCTGGCAGTCGGCTTAGGGCCATTGGCCGTGGTGATGTTGCTGGGAGTCGTTTTGGCTGGTTGTGCCGGCGGTTTTTCCAAAATGGCCCGTCCGGTTCAATCCAAGGCGCCCAATCATGAACCGCTGCAGCCAGGGGCGATCGCTGTGGCTCCGGCGTCTATTCCCAACGTCTCGCACAATGGTTCGCTATGGCAGGACGACGCGCCGATGTTAGCCTTGTTTGTCGATCCGAAGGCCCGATCCGTGGGGGATATCGTCACCATCAAAATCGCTGAATCGTCGGCTGCCACCAACAAGGCCAGTACGGCGACGGACCGTTCTTCATCTCTGAGCGCCAGTGTGGATGCATTCTTCAATTTGGAAAAAAAATACCCGTCCACGCACTCTTTTTTCAACCCCTTTTCAAAGATCGCCGGCGGGGTTGAAAGCGAATTCGAGGGCAATGGAACCACCAAACGCAGCGGAGATCTGAATGCCTATATCACGGCGCTGGTGACGCAGGTGCTGCCCAACGGCAACCTGGTGGTCACCGGTTCGAGAGAGGTGCTGATCAATAATGAAAATCAGATCATCCAGCTTACCGGTGTGGTTCGGCCTCGCGATATCGGTGCCGACAATCAGGTGCTTTCCACCTATATTGCCGATGCCAGGATCGCTTACAGCGGCACCGGCGTGGTCGACGACCGCCAGAAGCCGGGTTGGCTGACTGCCATCGTCATGAAGGTGTGGCCCTTTTAAAACAAGGATCGACGATATCATGCAACGCTTACGCACAATCACGATTGGCATATTGGTTTTCGCCGGCCTGGCATGGGCCGGTGTTGCCGATGCAGTCCGACTCAAAGACATCGCCGAGATCAACGGGGTCCGCATGAACCAGTTGGTTGGCTATGGTCTTGTGGTGGGGTTGGACGGATCCGGTGACGGAAAAAAAGCCACCTTTACGGTGCAATCCATGGCCGCCATGCTTGAAAAAATGGGCGTGACGGTCGACCAGAATGTCATTCAGGTGAAAAATGTGGCCGCGGTCATGGTGACCGCCAAGCTGCCGCCTTTTGCCAAACAGGGCAACCGCATCGACGTGCTGGTCAGTTCCATAGGTGATGCCGACAACCTTCAAGGTGGCACCCTGATGCTGACGCCGCTCAAGGGCGTGGACGGCAAGGTATACGCAATGGCCCAGGGACCGGTCAATACAGGCGGATTTGGCGCTGGGGGCACGGCATCCACGGTGGTAAAGAATTTTCCCACGGTGGGACGGGTCCTATCCGGAGCCATTATCGAACGGGAGGTGGCCACTGATTTTGGCAGCCGTTCAACCGTGATGTTCAGCCTGCACAATCCCGATGTCACCACGGCGTCAAGGGTTGTCGATGTCATCAATGCCCGCTTTGCAGCGCCCCTGGCCAGGGCCGAGGATGCCGGTACCATCGAGATTCGGGTGCCCGATCGGTATCTGGGCAATACGGTTCCGCTGCTGGCATCGCTCAGCGAGCTCGAAGTGGAGCCGGACAATGATGCCAAAGTGGTGATCAATGAACGCACCGGCACCGTGGTTATGGGCGATCAGGTGCGCATTTCAACCATCGCCATCGCCCATGGAAATCTGAGCATTGTCATCAGGGAGAATTTTGATGTTTCCCAGCCGCTGCCTTTCTCTGACGGTCGGACCGTTGCATCGCCGGATACCGAAATCAATGTTCAAGAAGGTGCCAGTCAGCTGGTGGTGGTTCCCCAAGGCGTCAATATCGGCGCGGTGGTCAATGCCCTCAACGCCCTGGGGGTGACCCCCAGGGACCTGATCGCCATTTTTCAGGCCATTAAGGCAGCCGGAGCGCTTCAGGCGGATCTGGAGGTGATTTGATGTCCGATATTAACGCGCTCAATACTGAATCAACTCTTTTTCAATTGCGGGCGTCAACCGTTGAGCGTGCCGTTTCAACTGTCAATTCAGGCGTCCAGCGCGTGGGTGACACCGAGGCGGACATGGAGAAAGCCAGCCAGCAATTTGAAGCCTTGATGTTAAATTTCATGATTCGTGAAATGCGGGCAACCGTGCCCGAATCCACCTTGTTTCCCCGATCCATGGCCGAAGAGATCTTCACCGGCATGGTCGATGAACAGATAGCCGTGGAAATGGCCGGAAATGGCGGCATTGGCATTTCACGCATGATTTTCAACCAGTTGAGGGGCGAAAAATAAGTGCTGCGGCTGGCTGCTATTTTAATTGGAACCATCTGAAACCTAAAGCCATCGCAGGAATGGGCCGATAACAGGGGAAACTGGACCTTGCTTGACAACCAGGGTCAATGAGATCAGCACCGATCAGGAGATCTTGAATGGAAATCCCCGAAAAATGCCCCTTGCAGGTCCCGTCATCCCAAAACCGGCCGGTTGAAGAGATCCCACAGCCATCGGTTGCAGGGGCCGGGATGCAGCCACACAAGACGGCGAAGGATACGGTCAGTCTGACGGAAAGAGGCCGTGAGTTCAACGCAGCCGTAAAACATGCACGGACGCTTCCCGAAATCCGTGAAGATCGGGTCATGCAGATTAAGCGCCGGCTCGAAGAGGGTACCTATCGAATCGTGGGCCATCGAATTGCAGCGAACATGTTGGATGAGACCATGGAAAACAACACCGTGCTGAAACACATCGACACCCATGCATGAGCAAAAAGACAGGACAACACCCATGAATATGAAGATAATGGAACTCCTTGCCATCCTGGATGCAGAAAGCGCGTGTTACCGGGAAATGCAACGGGTCCTGGCCGAGGAAGCGGGTTCCCTTGCCCTTGCGAAAAAGGTGCAGTTCGACACGATTCAATTGAAAAAAGAAGCGTTGGTGGTCAAGCTTCACCATTATGAGGAATGCAGGCAACGACTGGTTGATGGACTGGCGGAAGCGTATCGGGTGGATGGACCGGTTGTGACCGTGAGCAAGCTGTCACCCCGCCTTCCGTCTCCCCACAATGAAAATTTGCAGGCGCGTGCAACCCGATTGCGGTCCCTCATCGCCGAAGTCAAGGTGAAAAACAAACACAATCAGCTGCTGATCCAACAATCTTTGGATCTGGTCAAAGGCTCCCTGAAGCTGTTGACCGATCTGGTCTATGACAACTCAGTATATCCTAAACCGGGAGGCGGCAGTCCCGCGCTTGGCTACAGCGGCGGTGGGGGACGGTTTCTATGTGAAAGCGCTTGAAACGCTTATTAAGCCTGCCACCGAATGGATCTTGATTTTTAGCGGTAAAGCGAGGCACCTGCCATGGCAAACATTATATACGGCATGTTCAACGTTGCCAGAACTGCCCTGATCACCCAGCAAAAAGCGCTGGACATCACAGCCAACAACATCGCCAATGTCAACACCGAGGGCTACACCCGCCAGCGGCTGAACATGGAACAAAACGAACCGGTTCGTTATGAGGGCGGCACCCTGAGCACCGGGGTGCGCGCCAACCGAACCATCCAGCGGATATACGACCGGTTTCTGGCCGCCCAGATGGCCAATTCGGCCTCCCAGCAGGGGCGCTGGGAGGCCCAGCGCGAGACGCTGGAAAAAACAGAGTTGATGTTTGACGATGCATCCGGTTATGGCTTGAATGGTGCGATGGCGGAATTCTGGAATTCATGGCAGAAGGTGGCCAACAATCCCTCCGGATATACCGAGCGGGCAACGCTGCTGGCCAATGCAGAAAACCTGACCCTGGTATTCAATAAGTTGTCCCGGGATCTGAGCCAGGTCCAAGCGGACAGCGATATCAGCATTGCGGGTACGGTGGAGGATATCAATTCCCTGACCGGCAAGATTGCCGCCCTGAATCTGAAAATTGCAGCGGTGGAGGCAGGCAACGAGCACAGTGCCAACGAATTCAGGGACCAGCGGGACTTGAGTCTCAAGGAGCTTGCCAGCCTCATCGACGTCAACAGCTTCGAAGATGCCGATGGATTCCTGACCATCGTCACCACCAACGGCCACACCCTGGTGGACCGCACCAGCTCCTGGAACCTGGCCACCGGCACCAATGCCAACGGGTTTCAGGACGTTTTCTGGGAGAGCCGCAGCGGCGCCCGCCAGAACATCACCAGTGATATTTCAACCGGCAAACTCAAAGGCTGGCTTGAAGCCAGGGATACGATTATCCCGGATTATCTGACCCGCTTGGATGATATGGCCGTTTCCATGGCCAATGCAGTCAACATGCAGCACAACAACGGTATAGACCTCAATGGCGCGCCCGGGCTGGATTTTTTTTCACCTTTTACCGGAGCTGACGATATCACGGTCAACAGCCTGGTCGGCAGCGATACCAACCTGATCGCCGCCGCCCTCAACACCGAAAGTGTTCCGGGCGGCTGCAGCAATGCCATTGAAATGGCCGAGATCCAGAATCGGCTGTTGATGAGCGCCGGCAGCGCGACTATCGATGATTTTTACAACGGCCTGGTCAGTGATGTGGGTCGAATGGTTTCGCAGGCAAAAGTAAACGGGGAGCATCAATCCACGATTTCATTGCAGTTGGCCACCTACCGGGAGGAGGTTTCGGGTGTGTCCATGGACGAGGAGATGGTCAACATGGTACAATTCCAAAGCGCTTACAATGCGGCTGCCAAGTTGGTCTCCACGGTGGATGAAATGCTCGAAGCGCTCATCGCCATGGTGTGAAAAGTAGGAACTGACACGGGAGTTTATCATGCGAATCAGTGCCAAAATAATGGCCGACCACATTAAAGCCAACCTGGCCAAACAGAGCAGCCAACTCATGCAGACCCAGGTGAAACTGGCGTCCGGCAAGCGGATCAACAAACCCTCGGATGATCCCATAGGGATCGGCAAGGTGCTCGACTATCGAACAACCCTGAAGACCATTGATCAGTACCGCGACAATATTCTGGATGCCAAAACCCGAATACAGTTCACTGAAACGGTGCTGGGGCAGGTCAGTGAATTCATCGAAGATGCCAAGAAGCTCGCCGCCAACCCGAACGTTGAAGATAAAACGGCCTTTGCCCAGGAGATTGACAATATCCGCCAGCAGGTTCTCGGGCTTGCCAATTCCAAATACGGTGCCAATTTCCTTTTTGCCGGTCATCGCAGTGATACGGCTCCCTTTGACCAGACCCCCCCCTTTGCCTATAACGGCGACAGCGGCTCCCACCGGGTGGTCGTGGGCAAGGGCATCACTGTCCCCATCGAAGCCGATGGCAGCCGCATGTTTATCGATGGCGGGGACAACCTGTTTCAGGTTCTTGATGATTTGGAAACGGCGCTGACCGCCGTTCCCTACGATCGGGCGGCAGTTCAGAATACGGTGGATCCGCTGACCCGGATTGCCGATCGCCTTCAGCTGGCCCGCAGCGGTTTGGCCACCGACTATATACGCCTGGAAAGAACCGATGATTACTGGAAGAATTTCGGCAATGCGGTTGAAACCATGCGCCAGACCGTGGAAGATGCCGACATCGCCCAAACGGCCGTAGACATGCAGGTTCAGCAGACGGCCTATGAAGTCCTGCTGGCAACTGCCGGCCGGGTCATCCAACCCACGCTGCTAGATTTTCTAAGATAGACCATTCAGGCTGTTGCCACCGGCCGGCGTCATTGTGATCCCTGATCCTGCAGTCGGGGCAGGGTGCCGACGATGATTTCCACGCGCCGGTTTTTGCGCCGACCCGATGCGGTGTTGTTTCCGGCAATCGGACGGTATTCCCCAAATCCCATGGTGGATAGGTGCCTGGGATCGATTGTGGATTGATCCAGCATAAATTGAGCGACCGTGGCGGCCCGGGCAATGGACAGCTTGAGGTTGGATTGAAACGGTCCTCCATGAACCGGTACATTGTCGGTATGACCGGCGATGATAATATCTCCCGAAGTCTCGGCCGACAGGATCTGTCCGATTCGCAGGATCATCGGCTTGAGTTCGGGCTTGATTTCAGCTTTACCCGAGTCGAATGTGCTCTCTCCCATCAAGCGGATGACGACCTGATCTTTGCCGGCTTCGATTTCCACATCCTCGGCAATTTTCGCATACAGCTCATCGAAATTCTCTTCCAGTTCCCGACCGATAAATTCCTTCATCCGTGTGGCAATGGCTTGCTGGTCGAAATCCTTGGCAATCATTTTCAGCCCATGGCGAGGTGATTCGGAAACATTTTGTTTGCGCTGGATGCCGAATGCCTTTTCCATGGAACCGGCGACCTGCT
This sequence comes from Desulfosarcina sp., assembly GCF_046496365.1. Classification (GTDB taxonomy): domain Bacteria; phylum Desulfobacterota; class Desulfobacteria; order Desulfobacterales; family Desulfosarcinaceae; genus Desulfosarcina. Next base: position 33,847 of record NZ_JAWOHB010000161.1, on the reverse strand, counting down.
TGTATTTCTGACGGTCAATTTCGGAAAATGAGAGCAGCAGCACGAAAAAACAGAGCAGCAGACTCATTAGGTCACCGAAGGTGGTTACCCACATGGGTGCGCCTTTGACACATGGGGGACATTCCGGAATGTCGTTATTCATCGTCTACCTGCTAGGGTGCCTTGCTGTTTTCGGCATCGGATTTTCTCCGTTCCTTGGGGGTGAGGAAAATTTTAAGAGATTCTTCCAGCACCATGGGGGAAACACCTCGGTTGATGGCAATGGCCGCCTCCACGATGATGCTTTTATTCAGCCGTTCCTGCTCACTTCTCAAGGCGAGTTTGTCGGCGATGGGCAGGGCGACGAGATTGGCGATGACCGCACCGTACAAGGTTGTCAGCAGCGCCACGGCCATGGAGGGTCCGATGCTGGATGGGTCCGCCATGGAAGAGAGCATCTGAACGAGCCCGATCAGGGTGCCGACCATGCCGAATGCCGGCGCCGAATCGCCCATCCCTTTAAACACATTCTGACCGGTGGTGTGCCGCTGCCCCATCAGACGAATATCCTTTTGGAGCATGTCGGCGATCAGCCCTTCATCATAGCCGTCAGACAGGTATCTGAGCGCCTTGACGGAAAAGGGGTCCGACGGATTTTCCTTCTCCAGGGCGATCAATCCCTCCTTTTTGGCAATGCGGGTGAAATCCACCATCTCTTTGATTATGTTTTCGGGAGGTTCCATTTTTACCAGAAAGGCTTTCATGGCGACGCGGATGGAATTGATGACATCGGACATGGTGAATTTGATGAAGGTGGCCGCCAGCGTCCCGCCGACGACGATAAGCAGGCCGGGGATGTTTATGAAAACCAGGGCGCTGCCTCCGATGACGATGGAGACCAGAAGCAGCACGGTTCCACTGACTATACCAATGATGGTTGCAAGATCCATTTAGTCCCTCACGGAAGATTTGCGAATCAGCACCTTGTCGGTTATGGTGCCGATAGTATGGTAATGTTTGAGCCTGTCGATAGCGTAGTCGTCAAGTTCAGTGTCGGTTGCCATGACAAAAGCGCCGGTTTTCATGCGCACGTTGGCCGCCAGCACCATACCGGGCTTCAAGTCGTCCAGCATCCGCTCCGCGTTGGTTTTGCGTGCCAGGTCATGTTGCTGGTCCACATTGATTTCGATCAGCAGTTCAACCACCCGGGGGGCCAACTGGTATCCTCGGATCTGTTGCAGGCGTTCGGCAACGCCGTCCAGTGGGATCTTGCCCTTGTGGATCAGGTTGTCATACATGGACGCTGCATAGATGAGCTGCGCGCCGATGGGAATAGCATCCCCGGCCAAGCCGTCGGGGAAACCTTTGCCGTTGTATTGCTCGTGGTGCATCCGCACCAGCAGAGCCGCTGGTTTCATGATCTCAATCTCACCGATGATGCGTGCACCCAAAGCGGCATGGGATTGGTACAGCTGCCTTTCGTCATCGACCATTTCCGTGCGGCGTTTGTTCAATATGGCCTTTGGGATGCCCACCATGCCGATATCGTGTAGCAGGGCTGCCGTCTCGATGATGGGGACATCCGCATCACCCACATCGGGATGCCGGTCGGCCAGTTGGAGCGCCAATTTTGCAGTTCTTCGGCAGTGTCCGCCCAGATCATCGTCAATAATTTCAATCATCTGGGAAAACATATGAATGGTCTGGTAATGGTTGGCGGTGATGATATCAATTTTCCGATTGAGGGTGCGCTCCAGATTGACGATGCGAACACCGATCTCAATCCTGGCGCGCAGGGCGTCGATGTCGATGGGTTTGGTAATGTAGTCGTCAACGCCGCTTTCCAGGCCGTGGACGATATCGGACTTTGAATTCTGGGCACTGATCAGAATCAGATAGGTGTAACCGGAGGTCTCACGTTCCCGAATGCGGCGGCACAGGGAAATCCCGTCCAGACCGGGCATCATCCAGTCGCTGACAACAATATCGATGGGAGTGCTGCAGATCAAGGCCCAGGCGGTGCTGCCATCGGCAGCCCGATGAACCGTGTGGCCCCATTTTCCCAGGCAGGTGGACAAAAGGCTCAAGGTGACGGGATCGTCGTCTGCGATCAGAATGTTCATGGTGTTGGTCGCTTCAATGCACGCTTTCCATTTGGGGCATATTCAATGCCACGCCAATGGGGAGTCGGACGCCGCCATACCGCTGCATGTTTGTGGGCATGGCAGGTGGACGTGTTTGTTGCTAGTTCATATCGGCAGCCGCATTTAAAACTTAAATAATGAATTTCAGGGATTTTGGGCATTTTGCATGCTGTCCGTAAGGCCAGGCAAAACCGGATCGGCATTGCCAAAATTGTCTTCTTGACAAGGCGGGTGGTGAACGTTAGGAACAGGCATTTTCGCGCCTGCTTTAAAGCCACCCGATTTTCCCGATCGGCTGCAATTACAGTCGATGGAAACGCCGAAAGGAGATACCAGATATGCAAAAAGATTGCCTTTTCTGTAAAATTGCCCACGGAAAAATGGGGACCGATTTTCTTTATGAGAATGAAAACCTGGTGGTTTTCCGGGATATCAACCCCCATGCTCCCGTACACCTGTTGGTTGTTCCCAAAAGGCATATCCGCAGCATCAACGATCTTACCGACGCAGACCATGCCATCCTGGCGGAAATGATCCTGATCTCCAGACAAATGGCCAAAATGGAGAATGTGGACCTCTCCGGATACAAGCTTCTTTTTAATGTTGAAAAAGGCGGCGGACAGGTGATTTTTCATCTCCACCTGCACCTGATGGGCGGCTGGGACAAATAGCGGTTCAGGCCTTTGCCTAATGCAAAAGGATATCTAAAATGCGGGTTGTGGTGATTATCCCATCGCGCTACGGCTCTTCCCGGTTTGAGGGGAAGCCGTTGGCCGACATCTGCGGAAAACCGATGATCGAATGGGTTTGCCGGCGGACCATCCAAGCCCAGTGTGTGGACTCGGTTCATGTGGCTACGGATGACCACAGGATTCAGGAAGTGGTTAGCGCCTTTGGCGGCAGCGTTGTGATGACCTCATCAACATGCCGGTCCGGAACGGACCGGGTGGCCGAAGCTGCACAGCGGTTGGGGCTGGATTCGGACGACGTGGTGGTCAATATCCAGGGAGACCAACCCCTAGTGGACCCGCGCTGTGTTGACGCAGTGGTTCAACCCTTTCACGATGACCCCACCGTGAAGATGAGCACGCTGGCTTTTGCCATTGTTGACCCACGCGAAATTAACGACCCGAAGGATGTCAAGGTCATCTTCGACAACAAAGGCGATGCCCTCTATTTCTCCAGGGCGACTATCCCCCATGGGCGGGACGGGTCAAGCGGCTACGACATCTATAAACATCTGGGTGTATATGCGTACACGAAAAAATTTTTAGAGCAGTTTCTTGCGTTTACGCCAGGACGACTGGAAGAGATTGAAAAACTCGAACAGCTTCGCGCCATGGAGCATGGCCATCGTATTCGAGTGGTGGTCAGCCCATATGATTCACCCGAAGTGGATCTGCCGATGGACATTCAGCGCATCGAAGCGAGAATGGCCGCCTTGGGTTTGTGCTGACGTGTTGTTTCAATCGGCAGGTTCAATGACGCTCCCGATTCCGGGTCCGTTTGGGGTCATTTAATGGTCTGTTCCACGATTTTTGCGGAACCGGTTGGCGCATCAAAGGGAGGCAGGGCGGGCGTCGAAGGGGAGGCAGCCGGGACTGCCGCTGCAGGAGGTGCTCGGTGTGCTTGTGCATCCAGCCGTTGGCTCAAGCTGTCAATCTTTTTGCTTACGTCAGCCAGTTTTTTTTCGACCTCCCGAATCCTGTCCTTGACCATCTCCTGAAGCGCCAGCCGTTCCAACCCCAGTGCCAGATCCATGGATTCCTTGTTTAGTTTTTCAGACTCGAGGTGTTGGGTTTTCGCTTCGATGTCGGTTAGCCGGTGCTGATCTTTTTTCAGGCCCTCGGCCATGAGCAGAATCTGGGCCGTCAATTCGTCATCAAATTTGCTAAAGGCAGCGTTCATATCCGCCAGGTCCTTTTGCAGGGCGGCGATGGATGCCTCCGTTTTTGCTGCCAAGGCCTTCAATTCCGATCGGTCCGGCTTGGTTTCAGTGGTGCGCTGGACCTCTGCGGCAGCCTTTTTCAAGTTTACCTGCAGCGCTGCGGTGGCGGTTTCAAGGGTTTGGGTGTGTTCGGCGAGCTGCTCCTCGAGCTTTGCCTGTTTAAGGGAGAGGCTGGAGAATCGGGATTCAAGATCCTTGGAAAGATTCTGGACGCCAACCGAGCCCGTGTTTTGGGTACGGATAACCCGGTGTTTAATATCCAGGTAAGCTACGGCCAGAATAATCACCAGCAGGCAGGGGATAAGCACCGCCACCAAGGTAACCCGGGTACTCAGCTTTTCGATGCGCAGGTTTTCGGCATCCGAAAGATAGATGGAATCCGGCGCTGCTTCGCCATCACGAATGGTGAAGCGGGAATTTTGATCGCTTGCATTCATTTTTCTATCATTCCCATTCAATGGTACTAGGCGGTTTGGAGCTGATGTCGTATACGACGCGGTTTACCCCGCGGACCTCGTTGATGATCCGGTTGGAAATTTTACCCAGCAGATTGTGGGGAAGCCTGGCCCAGTCGGCGGTCATGGCGTCTTTGCTGGTAACCGCCCGAATGGCGACGATATTTTCATATGTGCGGCCATCGCCCATGATGCCTACGCTTTTGATGGGAAGTAAGACCGCAAATGATTGCCAGAGCCTGCGGTAATATCCGGATGCACGTATCTCCTCCTGGAGCACGGCGTCCACGGTGCGCAGCACTTCCAGACGTCTTCTGGTGATTTCGCCAATCACCCGGATGGCCAGTCCGGGTCCCGGAAAGGGTTGACGCCATATCAGGTCGTCGTCCAGGCCCAGGGCTTTTCCCAGTTTGCGAACCTCATCCTTAAACAGATACTTTAATGGCTCTACCAGCTTGAGCCGCATCTTTTTAGGCAGTCCCCCTACATTGTGGTGTGATTTGATCACCGCAGTGGGGCCGCCGAAAGCCGATTGGGATTCGATGATATCGGGGTACAAGGTCCCCTGGGCCAGAAAGTCAGCGTCCTTGATTTTCATGGCTTCAGCCTCGAATACATCCATGAACTCCTTGCCGATGATCTTTCGTTTGCGCTCCGGATCGGAAACCTTGGCAAGTGCCTCCATAAACCGGGATGCGGCATTCACAAATCGAATGTTAATCTTCAGTTTGCTTTTGAATTTTTGTTTCAGCTGCGTGGCCTCGTTTTTTCTCAACAGACCGTTGTCTACGAAAATACAGGTCAGATTCTTACCGACAGCCCGGTGGATCAAAAGCGCCGTCACCGACGAATCGACCCCCCCGGATAAACCCAGGATCACTTTTTTATCCCCAACGGTTTCGCGAATCTGAGCGATGGTGTCCCGGGCAAAGGATCTCATGGTCCAGGAGGCTTTGCAGCCGCAGATGTCAAAGAGAAAATTGTGAATGATCGTCCGCCCCTTGACGGTATGTTCGACCTCCGGGTGGAACTGGACACCGAAGAAATTTCTGCGGGTGTTGGCCATGGCGGCCACAACGGTATTGGCTGTTGAAGCCGTGATGGAAAAACCTTTGGGGAGCTTTTCAATGGAATCTCCATGGCTCATCCAGGTGACCGTTTCTGGACCGACATCCTTGAAAAGCCCCACCTGGTGCGTGGCGGAAAGCGTTGCAAAGCCGTACTCGCGTTTATCGGCCTGCTTGACTTTTCCGCCCAGGGTATCGACCATAAAATGCATGCCGTAGCAGATTCCCAGCACCGGAATGCCCAGGTTGAAAATGCCGGCGTCAACCCGCGGGCTGTTTTTCTGATAGATGCTGGACGGCCCACCCGAAAGAATAATGCCCTCGGGCGACATGGAGCGAATGTGATCGGCAGTGGCGGTCGGTGGTTCGATTTGGCAGTAAACATGGCATTCGCGCACCCGACGGGCGATGAGCTGGTTGAACTGGGATCCGAAATCGATGATGACAATCATTGGCCTTCTCCAGGATAAGACGCCGCAAATGCGCTATAATTCAGTGGATTGATCATTTTTCGGGCGTAATAGCACTATCGGGCGAAAAAGGCAACCAGAGGCGGCCGACACGGGAATACGCCACCCTCACGGCGGAACGCCTTGCGGCGTCACTGCAACCCATTGATGGGGTTTGGGTTGATTAATCCGACGCCTCCGATTATAAACCAAAACTTTGCAGACCTCGGAATGCCATCGGGGTTGCATGCAAACCACCGGATCCAAACCATGAAACCGCCTGGTTGATTATGCGCGTTGGCAGATGGGTAAAAAAATGGTGCTGCGCAGTTGTGATGTGCGTGCTCCTGCTGATTTCAGGCTGCGATCGCCCACTGATGCAAAATGATCTGGAAGCACTGTTGTCCCGCGGGGAACTGGTATTGATCACCCGCAACAATTCTGCCTGCTACTATGAAGGCCCCCATGGCCCCACCGGATTTGAGTATGAGCTGGCCAAGGCCTTTGCCGACGACTTGGGTGTAGACCTTCGCCTGAAGGTTATCGAAGAGGAGGCAGATATGATTGCCGCGCTTAAGAGCGGCCAGGGTGATATCATTGCCGCCGGTTTTCCATTCGGCACCCAGTCGGCGAAGCTGCTTGCCCTGGGACCGGGATATCAGGAGGTGGAACAGCAGGTGGTGGGCCGTCGCGGCGGTCCGGAGATCAAAAGCGTGGGTGCGCTGGAGGCCTATACCCTCTGGATGACCGGCAGCAGTGCCCGAATCGAATATCTGGAAGCATTGCGTCGGGACTTCCCAAACATCGGCTGGCAGATCCTGACCGCCTACAGTGCTGAAGATTTGCTCCAGATGGTGTGGAACCGTTCCCTGCCACTGACGGTCGTCGATTCCAACACCATGTCCATGAACCACCACTATTATCCGGAACTGACCGTGATGCTGACACTGGGCCGTCCCCAGCAGCTGACGTGGGCCACGGACCCGCGCAACCGCAGATTGAAGGCGGCCATGGACAAATGGTTTGACCGCAAGGAGACCCGGGGGATCATTGACGGTCTGGTTGAACATTATTACAGCCATCTGGAGTCATTCGATTACGTTGACCTGGCCAGATATCGCCGGCGAATTAAAGTCCGCCTTCCCAAATACAGGCCCTATTTCGAAGCTGCGGCTGAAAAATACAAACTGGACTGGAAGCTTGTTGCCGCCCAGGCGTATCAGGAGTCGCATTGGGACCCTCAGGCGGAAAGTTATACCGGTGTGCGTGGGATCATGATGCTCACCCGCGAAACGTCGGTATCCATGGGGCTGGATGATCGTATGGATGGTGAAGCGTCGATTTTTGCAGGTGCCCGTTACCTGGCCGGCCTGCACCGCCGCGTGGATAAAAAGGTGCCGGAACCCGATCGCACCTTTATGGCACTTGCAGCCTACAACATCGGGTTCGGCCACCTTCAGGATGCCAAGATTCTTGCCAAACGGCTGGGGAAACCGGAAGACAGCTGGCATGGGGTCCGGTCGGTGTTCCCCCTGCTGCAACAGAAAAAATATTACCGCACACTCGAATATCGCTATGCGCGCGGAAATGAAGCCGTCATTTATGTGGACCGTATCCGGACCTATTATAAAATGCTCCAGTCGATTGTCGACACGGCGGAACCCGACTATTCCAACGATGACTCGCTGTTGTTTCCGGTGCATTGATCAGCCGCTGCCCTTGGCTGACAGGGTATGACAACGGGTGATACGATTTGCAAAACAGCCATCAATGTGGTAAGGACGGCCACTGGTAGAAAGCCGGAAAAATACTTAACCAATTGAGAATGAACAGGATAATGTCAGGAACGGTTGTCCAGGTTTATGAGATTCAGACTCCCGATGAAGCCGAGGCCATGCTGGGTCTGGGCGTGGATCACGTCGGCAGCGTAATCACCTCGCTGGACAATGGTTACAATCCGGTTATCCGGCAAACCATTGCAACCGTCCGCAAGATGGGTGCGACAAGCAGCCTGATCCCGCTTTTGACGGAACCGGATGCCGTTTTCGACATCCTGGACTATTACCAGCCGAATATTGTCCATTTCTGCGACAGGCTGGATGGCAACGACGGTTCGGTCGAAGCGGCGCTTGCCTTGCAGGCAGCCGTGAAAGTTCGGTTTTCCGAGATTCAGATCATGCGCTCCATCCCCATTGGACGGACTGCAGGCACAACTCGCGAGGCCGTATTTGCATTGGCCGCAAGGTTGGAACCCCTGAGTGATTACTTTTTGACGGATACGCTGATTGTCGATCCGTTGGGGGCAGCCCATGGGGATCAGCCGGTCAAGGGATTTGTAGGCATTACCGGGCTTACCTGTGACTGGGGGGTTGCTGCGCAGCTGACGGCCAGGAGCCGAATCCCGGTTATTCTGGCAGGGGGCATTGCGCCGGAAAACGTAGCCGAAGGGATTCGGCAGGTGCGGCCCTTCGGAGTGGACAGCTGCACATGCACCAATGCGCTGGATGCGAACGGCCGGCCCATCCGATTTAAGAAGGACCCCGCCCGGGTCGAGGCGTTGGTCGCTGAAACACGGCGTGCAGACAACCAGACCCTGGATGCGTGGTAACCCAAATAAAATGACGGTTGTTATCTGCACACCCGGCAAGTGCAGGCCAAATCGTCCGTAAGGCTTGATTAACGAACCCAGGAAAGGCTGAAAAAACATATGTACGAGAGCAGTGATTTACGCAAAGGGCTGAAAATAGAGATTGATGGCGATCCCTATGTCGTTGTCCAGTTTGAATTTGTCAAACCCGGAAAGGGACAAGCACTCTACAAGTGCCGTCTCAAGAACATGGTTTCCGGTTCACAGTTTGACAAGACCTATCGGTCCGGCGAAAAATTCAAGGAGGCCAATCTGGAAGAGGTGGAGATGGAATATCTCTATTTTGACGGCCATGCCTACTGCTTCATGAATCTTTCAAATTACGAGCAGGATTTTCTGAACGAAGAACAGGTGGGCGAGGTCAAGGCCCTTCTCAAGGAAAACACCGTCTGCAGCGTTCTCATGTTTGAGAAAAAAGCCCTGGGCATCTCCCTGCCCAATTTTGTGGAGTTGACCATTACCGAGGCCGAACCCTGGGCCAAGGGGGACACCGCCGCCGGTTCAACCAAGCCGGCCACCCTGGAGACCGGTCATGTCCTGCAGGTTCCGCCCTTTGTCAACCAAGGGGAAAAAATCCGCATCGACACGCGTACTGGACAGTATGTGGAACGGGTAAAGTAGCCTCTAATCGCGGCCGCAGGCAACCGAGATCGGCGTCCGCCGACAGGTCAAGCGCGGGAACGCAAGCCCGGCAGGCCTTGGTTTTCCGCTTTCGGTTCTGCGTCAACGGGTCTTCTACCCTCAGTCAGCCGTTCGCTTGCTCAAGGTGATATCCCCGTACCAGGCAATGGCCGACTCACCCGTGTTGTCGCTATCGGTCATCACGGCGATGCCTGATATGGTCGATGGTTCGGTGCCGAAGGCACGCTGAAAGTCCTCGACGATATCCCTCCGGAAAGACCGCCAGGCGTTCAGGTGGGCCGGCCCGCTCTCAACGACAATCATCCGTACATGCTCCGTATAGGGATTCGGGTGGACCGATTCCACCTGCGCGCGGGTTGCCCACACGTAGGCCAGTGCCGCCGATGGCGGCACCATCCCGTAAAGCATTTTTATCGCCGCCATTTTGGTCCGCTGGAGAAAGGTGCGTTGACCGGGTTCATCGGCAAAGGTGATATATATTCTCGCCGGATAGTCATCTCCCGATCTGTTGGTCACGTCCCCCTTCACAAGAATGTTGTCTACCTTCCAGTGCCATCTCAGCACAGGGTAGGCAGTGGGATCGATTTGCATCTTTTTGACCAGACCGGATGCCGAACCGTGGCTATCCGCCCGCAACACGGTGCGACCCCCGTCTTCCACCAGGGTGTAGCGGGTGTGGTCGATATTGTCGAAAGACATGGGCTCCCACCCCCTCACCTGGGCGCCCGGCATCATTGCGGAGAAATCGCCAACCGCGATCACAGCAGAATCGGCGCCATGGAGGATTCCCGGCGCCAAACCAACCCAAAAAATCAGCATCCAGTGCTTCAAAATTGCTGGCCTCATTTATTCTCAGGCCTGGGCGGAGATGGACTGCACCAGGTAGCACTTGATCCGGTTTCCGTCCATCTCCATGACCACCACTTTGTGACCGTCGATCGTGAATGCTTCATTGACTTCAGGAATTCTGCCGATCCTGTCCAGGATGAAGCCGGAGAAGGTGTCGTACTCTCTGGACAGGGGAATGCGCATGCCGGTCTTTTCATTGACCTCCTCGATATCCGATTTGCCGAGCACCATCCACTCCTTGGGTTTTTTACTGGTAATGTGCGGTTCCTCCTTGTCTGTCTCGTCGCTGATTTCACCCACCAGTTCCTCAAGCGCGTCTTCCATGGTGATCAAACCGGAGACACCGCCATACTCGTCGACAATAATAGCCATATGGTTTTTGCGAGCCTTGAACTGGTGAAGCATGCGGTCCAGCTTCTTATTTTCCGGAACGAAATAAGGGGGGCGCATTATGGCACGGACATTCACCGGTGTTTCCGATGTGGCCTGGTGCATGAAGATGTCCTTGATGTTCAAAATCCCAACCACGTGGTCGATGTCGCCTTCAATGACCGGAATGCGGGTAAAGCCGGATTCGGCGATGGCTTTTAAATCAAGGGGCGCGTCTGCGTCCACGACAAACATGTCGGCACGTGGGGTCATGATCTCCGATGCACTGGTGTCGTCCAGTTCGAAGACGTTGTGAATCATCTCCCGTTCCTCCTCCTTGATTTCTCCCTGCTCTTCCACCACTTCAACGAATGTGATCAGCTCCTCTTCGGTTGCTGAAGGGGTCCTGCTCATCTTTCCGGTAATGCGGGGAATGAAATTCAAAAATGCGATGATCGGGAAAAAAAGGATGGACATCCAGTAAATGGGAAAAATAGTCAGTTTGGCCAAAAGGATGTTGTTGCGGGTGGCAAATGATTTGGGGATCACCTCCCCGAAAACGAGAATCAGAAAGGTCATTACCCCGGTCGAAAGTCCCACGGCATAATTGGCGGACATGTTGATGGTCAGCGAGGTGGCGATTGCCGACGCACCCACGTTGACCACATTGTTGCCGATCAGGATGGTGGTCAGCAGTTTGTGGGGGTCATCTTTCATCCGCTTGATCAGCTGATGCGACCGGATGTTCTCCTTGGCCATGTGTCTTGCGCGGGTATGACTGATTGAAAACAGAGCCGTTTCCGCCGATGAAAAAAACCCGGAAAGCAGCAGCAGCACGAAAAGGAGAATAAGTTGACTGCCCATCACCCGTCGGCTCCAGCACCGATTCTGCAGTCGGGAGGATGATTACGGTTGAGTCGGCCTAAATAAAAGGTATGCAGGGGGAAACAAATGCGGAAATCACCCAGGAGTCCGGAACCTGGGCCGGGTAAAAAGGGGTCGTCCAACGTTACTGCCTTCCTCTTGAAATTGGAGATGCTGTCATGCGATAGTGGTCCTTCCCGGTAAAGGGCGAGACCTTTTTTCGGTGAGGAGTTGACAATCGCTGCCTAAACGAATGCAGGCCCAAACGGCCAAATCTGACTCAGTATAGCGTATTTTTTAAGTTTTTCAAGTCAATATGCTCACAAATCGGCGATTTGAGTTCGGATCGCGGTAATCGAACCATGCCGGACGCGCCACTGATCGATGCATATATCTTTGCACTCAAAGCAGCCAAATCGCTTTACGGACAGGTGGTCTACCACCGTGCGTTCGAACCCGATACACCCACCTTCGGGGAACCCTGCAAACCCTGGCCGGAACCGATCGGTCGGCTGCTCGAGGCGATGGGGATCAGGCGTTTGTACGCCCACCAGGTTGAAACCATCGACCGGGTTCGGGCAGGCATGCACACGGTTGCCGCTACCCAGACGGCTTCCGGCAAGACCCTGACCTACGCACTGCCGGTATTTGAGGCCGTCATTCAAGATAGGTCAGCCCGCGCTCTGTTTATATACCCGTTAAAGGCACTGGCTCAGGATCAACATAAAACCATCAGCCGCATGTCCGCCCACCTGGTCGGCATCGATCTTCAGGCCGCTATTTATGACGGTGACACCTCGACCTACGCGCGCAAAAAAATACGTGATAAACCACCGCATATCCTGATGACCAACCCGGAAATGGTCCACCTGTCGGTTTTGCCCCATCATGAACGCTGGACCGGCTTGCTGCCCGGACTCCGGTTTGTCGTTGTGGATGAGGTGCACACCTACCGGGGAATCCTGGGTGCGCACATGGCCCAGGTCTTCCGAAGGCTGATACGCATGTGCCGTCACTACGGGGCGTCGCCGACATTCATTTTTACTTCGGCAACGGTGGGCAATCCAGGGGAGTTGACCCATAAACTGACCGGACTGCAGGTCGAAACTGTCAAATTGAGTACAGCCGGCACTGGAAAGCGGCACCTGATCCTGATTGATCCTGCGGATGGGCCATTGGCGGCAACGCTGATCCTGCTCAAGGCAGCACTTAACCGCGGACTTCGGACGATTGTATACACCCAGTCACGGAAGTTGACCGAGCTGCTGGCCATCTGGGCTCAGCGTCGCTCCGGTCCGTTTGCCACTCGCATCAGCGCCTATCGGGCTGGATTTCTGCCTGAGGAGCGGCGGGAAATTGAATCTAAACTGGCATCCGGAGAACTGCTGGCGGTTATTACCACCAGTGCCCTTGAACTAGGCATCGATATCGGCAGCCTGGATCTTTGTCTGTTGGTGGGGTACCCGGGCTCCATTGTTGCCACCTGGCAGCGCGCCGGACGGGTGGGGCGCAACGGTCAGGAATCGGCGGTGGTGCTGGTGGCCGGAGAGGATGCCCTGGATCATTATTTTATTAAAAATCCGGACCAGCTGGTCGTGCGCCCACCCGAAGCGGCGGTGATCAATCCCTACAACCCGGACATCGTGTCCAGACATCTGGTATGCGCGGCGGCCGAACTGCCCTTGAAAATTGGTGACCCGATGCTGGCGCCGGCACCGGTGGCGGACACCCTCAGGCAGTCCATCGCGTCCGGCGAGCTATACTTGAGCGCCGACGGCACCACCTGCTATTCGCCGATGAAGCACCCACACCGGACCGTGGACCTGCGGGGGGCGGGTGACCGGTTTGCCATCGTCGACACGGCCGATAACAGCCTCCTGGGAGAAATCGACGGATTCCGGGTTTACCGGGAAGCCCATCCCGGTGCCATCTACCTGCATCGGGGGAGAACGTTTCTGGTGGATTCACTGGACCCGGAAAACCGCAAAGTCTTGGTGGCTTCGACGCAGGTCAATTTTCACACGCGGGTGAGATCCCATAAAGAGACCCGTATCCTTGACATTTCCGACCAGCAGCCGGTTTACGGCACAATCATGGCTGCCGGTCGCCTGCGGGTCACGGAGCAGGTCACCGGTTATGATCGTATTCAAACCCGAACCGGCAACCTGCTCGAGCGGGTCCTTCTGGACCTGCCGCCCATGATTTTTGAAACCCAGGGTCTATGGTTTGTCGTCCCCGGGGCGATAACCGCCGTGGCGGAGAAGGCGCGGATTCACATCATGGGTGGATTGCATGCCATGGAGCACGCGGCCATAGGTGTCTTTCCCCTGCTGGTGCTGGCGGACCGCAATGACCTGGGAGGCATTTCGACCCCTTTCCATCCGCAACTGAAAAATGCCGGCATCTTTATCTATGACGGACTACCCGGTGGTGCCGGCCTCTGCGCCCAGGCATTTTCGGATGGCCGGGGGCTGTTCGACGCCACCCTCTCGGCCATATCCGGGTGCGCGTGTGCAACCGGTTGCCCCAGTTGTGTCCATTCCCCCAAATGCGGTTCAGGGAACCGTCCCATCGATAAGGCGGGGGCGATCTTTTTGTTGAAGGCGATGATGGCGCTTAAGGATTCACCGACGCCTTTCCTGCTTTCCGATTCGATTGAGGCTTCACCCGGGCAAGTCGTGCATGAAACGCCAACGGATAAGGCCCCGACGGACGAAATCCGTCGCTACGGCGTGCTGGACATCGAAACCCAGCTTTCTGCACAGGAAGTGGGAGGCTGGCATCGGGCTGAGCGCATGCGGGTGAGCTGTGCCGTACTGTACGATTCACAGTCGGACAATTATTTTGAGTTTGTAGAAGGGCAGATTCCCATGCTGCTGGAACACCTTAAAAAATTGGACCTGGTGGTCGGGTTCAATATCAAGCGTTTTGATTATCGGGTGCTCTCCGCATATAGCGCGATGGATTTCCGGCAGATTCCCACCCTGGACCTCCTGGAGAAGGTTAACGATCAGCTGGGGTATCGGCTGTCGCTCGATCATCTGGCATCGGCAACCCTGGATGCCGGGAAAATGGCCGACGGACTGGATGCGCTGCGCTGGTGGAAGGAGGGCAAGATGGCCAAGATCCTGGAATACTGCCGGTCGGATGTGACCATTACGCGGGATCTGTTCCGCTTCGGGCGCGACAATCGATATTTGCTGTTTCAAAACAAGGCTAAGCAGACTGTGCGTTTGCCGGTAAACTGGTGATGCGGGTTCGGCTCCCGCTGGGATCACCAAATATTGAGAGCGTTCCATAAATCCGCTGTGGCAGCGATTTCATTAATCGGATGTTTTCAGGGGTGAAAACGGTGGGTTAAGCCTGTATTAGGCCACTTATTAAGCTGTTAATCATTTAATGTCAAATAGTTAGCGCTGACCGCCCCCCGATCCAACCTCACAAACGACAATCAAGCCGGTTTTTGGAAAAATCGGCTCTATTCGGCACAAAACGATTGATTCTGGCAATCCATTAAAGTGGTTTATGGAGGTAATTTGCGGCGCTGTGTCCGGATTTCGGGTTTCCCGGAGACCTTCGGGCTTTTACCGAAACATGATGAACGAAGGACGAAGGCGATGGATGAGAGATGGCTGACGGTCGATGATATTTGCATGTTTCCCCTTCGGAACAATCTAAGCAGGGCACGCTTTGTATCCTGAAGATCTGGCACGGGAAAGCGAATAGATGCATAACTTTTTAGAGAGGAACCCAAGCCGCTGAAAAAGCCAGCAGGAACTGGGCGGCATAATACAGGGGCAGGCCCGCCGCTCGATTCAACTGGGCACTGACAACAAAGCGCTGCCGGGCAACGAAAATATCCGAAAGATAAAACAAAATGGCACCGATCAGGATCGTTGCGCGCGTGATGCACGGGATTGCCGGGTTGGCGGCCAGGCCGGCGGCGGCGCATACCATGATGCTGATGATGACGATGTAGGCCAGCACCGGCGTCTGCATGTCGCCCAGGTGGGGCGCCAGCCAGCGCCAGACAACGACACCGGCGGCCAAAAGCAGGATCATGCCCGCTGCCATGGCCGGACCCACCTGGCCAAGCGAAAAAAACGCGGCGGCGTACATCACGTGACCCAACAGGAAACTGACCAGCCCCAACAGGAAGGTCTTGTGCGAACCCAGGGCCAGCAGGACGTCCCCGCCCAGGCAAAACACCAGGGCGATGAGAATTGTTGCGGCAAAACCGGGGTTCTGGGCCGGCTGGAGAGCCCAGGCAACGATGAACAGCAGGGAGAGCGGTGTCTTGAATGCCAGGATCCGTTTGGGCTGCTCCGTTTTTTCAGCTCTGATCAATCCCACCAGAAGCGCCAGCGCCAACCCCACAAACGAACCGATAACCATCTTGAAAGTCCCTTTCGATTTATTGATGCGTTTGCAGGTGCCTGCCGTCCGGTCTGGTTGCTACCGGGGTGCATAGCGTGTCGGGTCGGGTAGGCCGGCAGCAGCAAAACCGTTTCTGCGAAGGATGCACGCGGCGCAGCCACCGCAGGCCAGTCCCTGGGGAGATGGGTCATAGCAGCTGTGCGTCATTTCATAGTCCACACCCAGTGCCGTTCCCGCCTGGATAATCTGGGCCTTGGTCATGTCGATCAGCGGCGTGCGGATCCGAAAACGCCCTTTTCCCTCAACGGCCGTTCGGGTGGCCAGGTTGGCCATGGCTTCAAATGCCTGAATGTATTCCGGTCGGCAATCGGGGTATCCACTGTAATCAATTGCGTTTACGCCGATGAAGATATCCCAGGCGCCGAGGACCTCGGCCCAGGCGAGGGCGTAGGAGAGAAAAATCGTGTTTCGTGCCGGCACATAGGTAACAGGGATCGCTTCAGCCATGTGGGACCCCCCGCGGTCCTTGGGCACGGCGATGTCATCGGTTAGGGCCGATCCGCCGATGGGTTTCAGATCCACCCGGGATACCAGATGCCGTTTTACACCCATGGCCGCGGCGACCTTTTCGGCGGCCTGGAGCTCGACACCGTGGCGCTGGCCGTAAGCAAAGCTAAGGCTGTACAGCGCGTATCCCTGGCTTTTTGCCATGGCCATCACCGTGGTGGAATCCAGACCGCCGCTGCACAACACCACTGCACTTTTTATATCAATCATGGTTGGTTGCCCTAATATATATAAAGCATTTGGTAAGCATTGAAGGCCCTGATGAAAGTCGACCGCCCTGAAAGGGTACCCCCGTTAAACCCCCCGATCCCGATCCGGCCAGATCACTTTGTGCAATTGTACCTGCAGCCTGGCCTTGATCCGGTCGTCCAGCATCCAGCGGGCCAGGCAATCCGGCGATAATAGGCCGGACACCGCCGAAAAGAGGACACGATCCGGTAGCAGCGATGCCGGCAAAAGGGAAAGCATCTGTTCAGCAAAAAGGAAATCGTCATGGTCACCGATGACAAATTTTACCTGGTCATTGGCGGTGAGCCGTTTCAGGTTACCCGGATCGTTCATCGCCTGCTCCCCGCTGGACGGGCATTTGATGTCCATGATCCGGCTGCATCGGCGATTCACCCGGTCGATGTTCAGTGAACCGTTGGTTTCCATCAATACCTGGTAATCCGACGCAAGCAAATCTTCCACCAGCACAGGCGTGCCCTGCTGAACCAGAGGCTCCCCACCGGTAATTTCAACCAGGCTGCAGTCGAAATTTTGTATCTTTTCAAGAATCTGCGGCACGGTCATCACCGTGCCATCATCATAGGCATATTCGGTGTCGCAGTAGCTGCAGCGCAGGTTGCAGCCGGTCAAACGGACAAATACGCAGGGCAGCCCCGCATACACGGATTCGCCTTGGATACTGTAAAAGATTTCATTTACCTTGAGGTTCATGGTATTGCCTGTTTTATCGATTTTCAATCGAGGAAGATCTATATCAAGGCGCCACCGGTTAGTAAACAGCCCGTTGCCAGGAAGACAATAGGTTGAAGATGCACATTTACCGTCTCGAAAATGTTGTTCAGCCCTATGAATGGGGATCGAACACCGCCATCGCCGATATGCTGGGTCGGCCCAGCCCCTCTCCGGAACCCCAGGCGGAACTGTGGATGGGCACCCACCCCAAAGGTTCGTCCATGGTGGTTGCCGGTGACCAAAAAATCCCGCTTCAGCAGCTGATCGACAGGCAGCCCGTTGGCATTCTCGGCCGTGATGCCTCCATGCGGTACGGCAATGTCCTGCCCTACCTGTTCAAGGTGTTGGCCGCCGCCCGGCCGCTGTCCATTCAGGCTCACCCCGGAAAACGCCAGGCGATAGAGGGGTTTGCAAGGGAAAATCGTCAAGGAAAGGCCGTGGATGCGCCGGACCGCAATTATCGGGATGACAACCACAAACCGGAAATTATCTGCGCCCTGACCCCCTTTTGGGGATTGAACGGATTCCGGCCGGCGGCAGCAGTTGTCGATCTGTTGGCGCCGGTATGCCCCACCGCCCTCGACGATGCATTCCAGGATCTGAAAAGGCGGCAGGGCAAAGGGTTCAGAAATTTTTTCGCGGTCATGATGACACTTAGCGCTGAAAAACGGAAGGCTGCGGCCCGGGAGGTTCTGGATAAGGCCGGGCCACTGGCGGACGAATCCCCGATCTACCAGTGGATGGTCAATCTGGCCTGCGCCTATCCGGCGGATATGGGCGTCTTGTCTCCGGCGCTGTTGAACCTGATCCGCCTTGAACCCGGACAGGCCATGTTCCTGCCCGCCGGTCAACTTCATGCCTACCTGGATGGGGTGGGAATCGAACTGATGGCCAATTCGGACAATGTGCTCCGGGGAGGGTTGACCCCCAAGCATGTGGATGTCCCGGACCTGCTCAGCGTTGTCCGCTTTGAGGAGACATCAATCAAGATTCTCGAGCCCGGTCCGACGGGGCCGGCTGAATCCGGCTACGACTGCCCGGCGGAGGAGTTTTCACTCACCGTCATTCGGCCCTCGAACGCGCAGCCATATATTTCCCGTTCAATCAGAAATGTGGAGATGCTCTTGTGTACAGCCGGAGGAGGACAAATTGAATATAGGGGTCACAAGGAGGAGCACCTCACTGTGAAAAGGGGGGACAGTTTCCTGGTCCCTGCCGGCCTTGAAGCGTATACCATTGACGGCAACCTCACCGTTTACAAAGCGGCCGTTCCACTTTTGCGTCCATCGTCGAAGGCTTCGCAAGCAATCAAGATAGATGGATGCAGATGCTGAGCAACTGGGCTGCTGGTGATGCCGTTATCGATAATTATCCGCATCACGGGCAAACGCCTCGAAGTCTTTTTCCTGAAGGAAGGTGGAGATCAGGGCGGCCAGGGCATCGGCCGTGTCCACCCGATACCGGCCCTTATCATCTGTGCCGGCTTTCTTTTTTGAATGGGCCACCACCGCCTGGAGGGATGCCGCGGACAGCTCAATATTGACGTGAACCCTTACCAACGGGCTGATTTCCGACATGGTTAAACCTCCACGGTTAAACCTCGCTTGTTGCCGGTTGTGCCGGCACCTGCTTTTCAATGGTTAGGATGCGGGCTATGGACAGCGTTCCCAGATCTGGTTGGGGCTGACCGGGTCCAGTTTTCTGCGGAAGGTCGGAAAGCCGGGTGAAAAAATTGCGGAAAAAACGGCCCTGGCGATCAATACCCACCACCACCTGGTCGATGAGTTTTTTGGGAAGTTGGGCGACGGCATTTTTTGTGATCCAGATTTCCCCCTTACCGGCAACGGCGGACAGGCGGGAAGACTGATCAAAGGTGCCGCCGGGGACCATGGATTCCATGCAGCCGGTGGGATCTGGTGTGGTCATTTCATCCGCTCCGTGACTGATGCCCATGTTCAAGTGGATCTCATCCGCCCATCCCTGCTGAGCCTTGAGCTCTTCTTCCATGGCCTGCATCTGCCGGTTCATTCGGGTCGCGCAGCAGATGGCGCTGAAGATGGGGTTTCTACCGGCGCTTTCGGTAAACATATAATCGATTTGCGCACCGTTGCAGCCGGCCCGTTTGCCGCCGAAGGACCTGACGACACGATCACCTTCATCCCGGATTCGATGCATCAATTTGAAGAAAATCTCGGGGAGCATGGTGTCGGCGATGCGGTGAGAATCGTTGAGCCGTGCTGACAATATGCAGATCGTATTTTTTTCATCCACAGGTCCGATGTCACCGACGACAGATGACGCAGCCCCGTCGACGGGCACTGCGGTGTGCCATGGATCCTTCCGGAGCAGAAAGAGCGTCCCTTCCTTGAATTCCAGTCCGAAAATGCGCAGAGGTGGATCGGTGGCCGCGTCATTTCGTCCGACGATGCAGCTGTCCACAAGAAACGGGTGGATCGCAGGGGCAAAGGCGGTCTCGTCACCGGTGGCGGGGAGGTGATTCTTGGAGATAAGGACGGTTTGCCTATCAAATGTATCTCGGTCGGTTGAGCGGCGCAACAGGATATAGACAAATGAAAAAAACGCCTGCCAGTTGTCAATCGAGGCCTTGATGGCCGGTCTGAGCAGCAGGTCGAAGATGTTACGTGTCGGTGCGGATCTCAACTCCACGGCCAGGGCGTGGGAAAATGCATCGGTGCCGATGGGGTTCATCCACAGGACCGAGAGTTTTTTGTCCACAAAAAAGGACGGCGCCTCAATTTGGTCGGGTGAAAGGCAAAGCGGACCAAATATCGCTTGGGCGGTTCGGGACGATTCACGTTCAGAACCGTGTGTATCGGTGGGTTCGAATCGACTGTCGGATGGTTCAACGGGCGATGTGGTTTCCGATGCGGGCTGACCCGGCGAGGCTTTGGCACATGCTTTGAATTGTTCCGCGATTTCATCCATGGGGTGACCGGAGGGTCCGTTATGCTCTGGCATGCGGGCGTGTTCCTGTGTGGTATTGGCAGTGTATTGAGATCCGTTTATCCGGGAATTGGAGAAAATCGTCAAGGAAAAAGAGTGCTGAACCTCAAGCATGGTTCCAGCACCATGGGCATCTGATTGCCGGTCAACGCGCATACATTTGAACTTGAGCCCGGGCCTGCTGAGGATTAAAAGACATGCCGGACGCACATAAAATCAGGCACCCCGATCACAACGGGCCGCCTGATTTTTTTATCGGTAACCGTTGATTAGCCGGCAGAACCGACCATCATTTTTCGAAGGACGCAGGGAAGAATCCCACCGTTTTTAAAATATTCCACATCCACCTCCGTATCCAGCCGGGATGTGACCGTAAAAATGATTTTGCCGCCATCCGTCCTGACGGCCTGGACGGAGAGCGGTTTTCGGGGTGTCATGCTATCGATTCCAGAGATAGTGAAAGTTTCTGTACCATCCAGCCCAAGGCTTTGGGCGCTTTCCCCGTCGGCAAACACCAGGGGAAGTACCCCCATGCCCACCAGGTTGTTGCGGTGGATGCGTTCATAGGATTGGGCGATGACAGCCTTGATGCCCAGCAGGGTGGTGCCCTTGGCGGCCCAGTCCCGGGAGGAGCCGGTGCCGTATTCCTTGCCGCCCAGTACGATCAACGGGGTGCCTTCTTTCTCGTAGGCCATGGCCGCGTCGTAGTTGAACATTTCCTTCTTCTCTGGGAATTTCAAGGTGATGCTGCCCTGTTTGGGGTCAACCAGCTGGTTTTTGATGCGGATATTGCCGAAGGTGCCGCGCATCATTACCTCATGGTTGCCCCGGCGGGACCCGTAGGAGTTGAACTGGTCCCGGTCGACACCGTTTTCGATCAGGTACTGTCCGGCCGGATAATCTTGGGGAATGGCGCCGGCCGGCGAGATATGGTCGGTCGTGACCGTGTCTCCCAGCAGCAGAAAGACACGGGCGTCGGTGATATCTCCCGAGGGCTGCGGAGTCAGAGAGAATCCATCGAAATAGGGCGGGTTTTTGATATAGGTGGATGCGTTGTTCCAGGCAAAGGTGGTGCTTTCGGCGATGTCGAGGGCCTCCCAGAAGCGATCGCCGTCGAAGATGCGGGCATACTCCTTTTCGTAAAATTCCTTTTTAACATGGGCTTTGGCCAGGTTGTCGATCTGGTCGTTTGACGGCCACAGATCCTCCAGGTAAACGGGCTCGCCGTTGGGGTCGATGCCCACCGGTTCCAGGGTCAGGTCGATATCCACCCGTCCGGCCAGCGCAAATATGACCACGAGCATGGGTGATGCCAGGAAATTGGACTTGATGCTCTGGTGGATGCGGGCCTCGAAATTGCGGTTGCCGGAAAGCACGGCGGCCACGTTCAAATCGTTTTTCCTGATGACTGCCTCGATGTCGGGATGCAGCGGGCCGCTGTTGCCGATACAGGTGGTACAGCCGAAAGCGGCCAGATGAAAGCCCAGGGCGTTGAAGTAGGGAACCAGGCCGGCCGCCTCCAGATAATCCATGACCACTTTGGATCCCGGGGCCAGGGAGGTTTTAACAAAGGGAGGCACCTTGAGGCCCCTGGCGACTGCGTTTTTAGCGATGAGGCCGGCGCCCATGAGTACGTGGGGATTGGATGTGTTGGTGCATGAGGTGATGGCGGCGATGACGATGTTGCCGTCCCCGATTTTCAACGGGCGGCCGTTGAGCTCCATGTCGAACTGGCGCGGGGTCACCGGGCGGCAGCGCTTGGCACGAACGGTTTTGCTTCCGGATTCATCGTGAAATTCCGATATGTGTTTGATCTCGGTATTCCGGTCATATTCACAACCGAGGATGTCGGCAAACGTCTTCTTTAGAGCAGGCAGTGAGATGCGGTCCTGGGGACGGGCGGGGCCGGCCAGGGATGGCACGACGGTCGCCAGATCAAGCTCCACCACCTGGGTGAATTCCGGATCCGTTTCGCCGGTGTAGAACATGCCGGTAGCTTTGGAATAGGCCTCGACCAGCCGGGCGCGATCGCCCCTGCCGGTCAGTTCGAGATAGTCAAGGGTCTTCTCATCAACCGGGAAAAAACCCAGGGTGGCGCCGTACTCCGGAGTCATGTTGGCAATGGTGGCCCGGTCGGTAACCGACAGGCTTTTCATCCCGGGGCCGAAATATTCCACGAATTTTTCTACGACATTCACCTTTCTCAACATCTCGGTGATGGTTAGAACCAGATCCGTTGCGGTTACCCCCGCGTTCAGAACGCCGGTGAGCTTCACGCCGATCACCTCGGGAATGGACATGTAGTAGGGCTGGCCCAGCATGACCGCCTCGGCTTCGATGCCGCCCACGCCCCACCCCATCACGCCGATGCCGTTGATCATGGGCGTGTGGGAATCGGTTCCCACCAGGGTGTCCGGATAGGCGATCGTCTGGTCCCCTTCATCCTGGGTGATGACCACCCGGCCGAGATTTTCAAGGTTCACCTGGTGGCAGATGCCTGAGTTGGGTGGCACCACCTTGAAATTGGAAAAGTTTTTCTGGGCCCACTTGAGCAGTTCATACCGTTCGCTGTTGCGGCTGTATTCCAGCGCCACATTTTTTTCCAGGGAGTCGTCGGTGCCAAAATAGTCCACCTGGATGGAGTGATCCACCACCAGTTCCGTGGGAACCAGGGGATTGACCCGTGCGGGATCCTTGCCCAGCGCCTTTACCGCATCGCGCATGGCGGCCAGGTCCACCACCGCCGGTACGCCGGTGAAGTCCTGCATGAGCACGCGTGCAGGGTGATACGGGATCTCCACCGGCGCCTCGTAGGTCTTTTGCCAGCGGACGATACTAATCAGGTCCGCTTCGGTGACTACCCGACCGTCGAGTTTTCGCAACAGGTTCTCCACCAGGATTTTGATGGAAAAGGGCAGTTTTTCAACTGATGCCCCGATGTCGGCGGCAAATTGATTGAAGTCAAAGATGGTGACGGTTTTTGCATCGATTTGGAGGGGCTTTGCGTAATCCGTGTTTTTCATGGCAAGGTCCTTTTCGGGGTTGAATGGAACTTGGAAATGATCGAATGAATAAAAAAGGAACGAAAGGTCTGGAACGGTTTTATTTTGCGAAATGGGGATCGGCAATGGATCCGTCAGGTTTTTCTAAAGTAAAGAAAATCGATGGGCAGGGCAAGAAAAAAAGGAGAATAAACATAACGCAGATATCGGATTATTACGGGGCCGCCATGATCATCCTTGACAAAAGCCCACCCATGGACGATGTGGAGGGCCCTGTTGAAAAATCGTCAGGAAGGCTGAAACCAATGCTTATCATGCAAAAAGGTTCTATATGACCGTCAAGAAAAAAGAGATCATCGAATGCGATGTTATCGATGTGGCCTTTGGTGGAAAGGGGCTGGCCAAGATTGATGGCTTGGCTGTTTTCATCGATCAGACAGTTACCGGTGACCGGGTAGCCGCCCGCATTGTCAGGAAGAAACGCAACTACGCCGAAGCCGTCATTCAGGAGATGCTGACCCCGTCGCCCATGCGCGTGGAGGCACCTTGTCCTTACAGCGGATATTGCGGTGGATGCAAGTGGCAGTTCATTGATTATTCCTACCAGACCGCCTTAAAACGTCGCCACGTCGCTGAATCACTGGAACATATCGCACTGATCAACGGGACCACGGTGCATTCGACGCTGCCGTCGGACGAAGTTTTCGGATACCGCAACAAGATGGAGTTTTCATGCTCGGATCGGCGCTGGCTGATGCCCCATGAAATGGGCACCGACGTGGACCTCGGATTCGCCTTGGGACTGCATGTCCCCGGCACCTTCCACAAGGTTCTGGATACCCAGGCGTGCCTGTTGCAGCCGGAAGCGGGAAACCGCATCCTGGATGCTGTACGCAGCCATATGCGCGCCTCTGGTCAACCGGTTTACGGCCTGCGCACCCACGAAGGATTCTGGCGCTTTCTCATGCTGCGGCACTCGGTGGCCTGTGACCAGTGGATGGTCAATATCGTCACTGCCAGCGAGGACCGCTCTGCGGTCAAACCTCTGGCAGATATGCTTTTGGCCCAGTTTCCCGAAGTGGCCTCTGTCGTCAACAACATCACAGCCAGGCGCTCGGGTGTGGCCATCGGTGAGCGCGAAATCCTCCTGGCCGGTGCGCCGGTGTTGACCGACCGCATCGGTGCTTTTGAATTCGAGATCTCAGCCAACTCCTTTTTCCAGACCAATACCCGCAGTGCCCGGAAATTATATGCAACCGTGGGTCAATTTTCAGGGCTCGAGGGGCACGAAACGGTGCTTGATCTCTATTGCGGCACCGGAACCATTGCCACATGGCTGGCCGGACAGGCCCGTGAAGTCATCGGTCTTGAAATGGTGGAAAGCGCCGTGGCCGATGCTCAGAAGAATTGTCGAACCAACGGCATCGCCAACTGCCGGTTCATTCTCGGAGATATCAGGCATACATTGCCAACCATCGAAGCGATTCCAGATCTTGTGGTAATCGATCCGCCCCGCGCCGGTATGCACAAGGATGTGCTCAAGCAGGTGCTGATACTGGCAGCGGAAAAGATTGTCTACGTTTCCTGCAACCCTGCCACCATGGCCAGGGATATGCTGGAGCTCAAGGCGTCGTATAACGTCGAAGAAGTCCAGCCGGTTGACATGTTTCCCCACACCTTTCACATTGAATCGGTGGCCAGGCTATCAAGAAAAAGGACTTGATACCCATTTGGAAAAGAGTTGTTAATTCAAGTTAACTGCGTTAATGAATTTAACCGCAATAGTGGAATTCCGGATCGGATGGCGCCATTGACTCAACGACAACCTGGATTCGCGGGAGCCCATGCATGTCGACTTTTCAGAAGTTACGGAAAGAGGAGCGCGAAACACGAAAAAGCCTCATTGTCGATGCTGCCATGGAACTGTTCAGCCAGAAGGAATTTCATCAGATCGGCATGCGCGACATCGCTAAACGGGCCGGCATATCGGCGGCGGCCATTTATCGGTATTTCCCCAGTCGTGACGATGTTTTTGTTGAAGCCCTGGTCCGGCACATGAAAGTGGTGGAAGGGCTGTTTGAAAAAAGTGTCGCCCAGGGCCGTACCTCGCTGGAAGAGCTCGCCATGGGCAGCGTGGACTATCTGCTGGAGAATGAGTCCGTATTTCAGATGATGGGGCATTTCATGATTACCGGACAGATCCAGCCAAAAGCCCTGGAGCGCTACAATACCATGCAACGCAGTTTTCTCGACATATTGGAAAAGGTGAACAACCAGACCGATATCGGAATGAACAGCCGTTTGGTTACCCACGCCATTTATGCATCCGTTACCGGCGTGGTCATGTCCTTTAAAAATTATCCCGGGCGTTCCCAACAAGAGATCAAACGTCACATCCACCGGCTGGTTCGAATCATCAGCAGCGTGTTCGCTACCGGAAAAATTCCTGAAAATCTGCGTGAGTTGACAGGGCCGGAAATTGCAAGTCCCCCCGCAGCAGAATCCTGACGTCCCAGCATTGACACTGGCATGCCTTTATCTACGATCCAGTTCTCAAGCGGTTTAGGCAGACTGGGAAGAAAGCGAGACCGGTAAGCATGGACATGCAAGACGATGCTGAAAAAAGCCGCACCCGACTTAAAAAAGAGGCGGCCGCCCTTCAAAAAATTGGTGCGAAGCTGGTCACGCTTTCCGATGACCAGCTAGACCGTATGAACTTGCCCCTGCGCCTGAGGGAGGCGATCGAAGCTGTCCGGTCGATGCGCGCCCATGGCGCCCGGCGGCGTCAAATGCAGTATATTGGTTCGGTTATGCGCAGCGTGGATGTTGAGCCCATTCAGCAGGCGCTCCTTGAGATCGAGCAGGGCGCCTATCTGCAGGCCAGGGAATTTCATTGCTTTGAGCGCTGGCGGGATCAGCTGATGGCCGGAGATGAAACTGTTTTTGAAGAAATTCTGGAAAACTTTCCCCATGCGGACCGCCAGCGCCTGGGTCAGCTGGTGCGCAGCGCCCGCAAGGAATATGAAAAAGAGGCGCCGCCCAAATCTGCGCGCAATTTGTTTCGCTATCTCAAAGGCCTCAGCAGAGAATAATCGCCTCAGTATTCACCGGTTGGCTGTTTAAGCAATAAGCCTAAAACGCACCCAGCTGGCATTTTGAAATTTTGATTCCCATGGCCTCACAGGCTGACGATATTTCCAGTTTTGTCAGACCCATCTTTTTGGCCACCTCCCAGGCTGCCAGGCAGCTGATACGGTCGCCATCCATGGCCGTGCGGATGGCGGTCCTGAGATTGTTCGTCACCATGGCAGCCGGCTTTACCACCTTTTTCTTTTTCAAACCATAACCGAACAGCCCCAGTTGACATCGGCGGATTCTTTTTTCAAGCAGGTCGATGGTCATGCCCACATCATGCGGCGGACAAGCCTGTTTTTTGGCAATGGCATGGGCTGCCGCGCAGGTAATTTGACCCGCTTTCTCCTTCTCGGCGATAGCGGCGGCAAGGGCTTTGTCGATCTTTCCGCCGGGGTGCTTGGCCGCGTAATGTCCGGCATCTTCATGTGCCATGGAAAACCTCTTCTGAGTTAGATGGTGATCAAACGGTGGCAATGCCCGGTCCTCTCGGCGTTTCCAGTTTGAGTCGGGGGAAGCATCGCCGTCACCAACCACCTTAGCGCTTGTTTTTAATTCCGGCAAGTACCCACTTTAGACTCCACCCCAACACCACCGGTCCGATCCCCAGCGTGACAAAGGTGGTGGCATCGTGCAGCCAGGGTTTGAAGTAAATTGCACATCCAACAGGCCAGAGAATGGACACAATGATGGCCAGTCTAAGCATCCGGGAAAACTTCCAGGCGGGGTTGCGCAGCCTTACTTTTGTCTGTGGCGGGGGTTTTGTCATCCTGGGAACCAGAAATATTCCCAGAACGATGAGTACGATTAGCAGAATTTCCTGTATTCCTGAAAACATGGGCACCTGTACCAGCCGGTAATGGGGAATTTTAAGCAAGGCGCTTTTGTAGCATAAACCCCTAGTTTAGGCAAACATTGGGGGCACGCGAGATAGGGTCCCAAATTCCCGCTGAACGCTACCGGGCCGTGGCCGAAGTGCCGGTGTTCATCCATCGGCTCAACGGACGACTATCACCGACCGCCAATTGTCAGTCAAACAGCGACAGCTGACCGGTCGGCTCTGTCAGGCCTTTTTCAGGGACGGAACCCAGTTCGTCGGCGCCCGAATGCGGCGGGATGTCGTAGGAAACCCTGAACCGGTTGGCGGTGGTCTCTTCGACCGCCCCGGGAAGTGGAATCATCAGTTCGGTCTCTTGACGGGTAATCACGGGGAATCCGTATACCTGATTGGTGTGTTTGATGATTTTGCCGCTGGCTTGACGGTCGCGGACAAACTGCCGGTGGGAATCCAACCGTTCATCTATGCGTCGGCGACCGCGATCGCTGGCCTGACCGCATTCCTCGAGAATCAGGGGTTGGAAGCTTGGGTCCAATTCGTAGCCCACACTGTTCCGGCCGGCGGCAACAGCAGCGCACACGGTGGTTCCGGTGCCCAGAAAGGGGTCAAGAACCGTATCGCCCATGACGGAAAACATGCATATCAGGCGATAGGCCAATTCAAATGGAAAGGCGCCGCTGCGCTGTCTGAGCTGTTTATCTTCGGTGCGCTGTCGCGTCCCCTTCAGGTCCATCCAGACATCGGAATACCACTGGTTGCGTTCCTCCCAGAAAAAGGCGCTTTGCCGACGGTTGGTTTTATCCGCCTGAGCAGCGAACAGCCGTTTATCTCCCTTGCGAAAAATCAGGATGTACTCGTGTTCGAGGGTTACATAGGCACCGGGTGGCATCATGCCCGACCCCATGAATTTGTTGGGCGCATTGGTTTGTTTCCGCCACAGGATGTTGGGCAGATTGGTAAAGCCGATACCACGCATATGGGACAGGATGCGGCTGTGATTGGGATAGAGGGCAAACACGTCATTGAGCGTTCGCGTGGCATCACCGATGTTGATGCAGGCGATGCCGCCGGGAACCAGCACGCGCGCCAGTTCATTCCACACCCGGTCCAACTGCTGATGCATGAGTTCAAAGGCCCGCATGCCCGTCCCGCTCTTCAGGGCACTGCTGATCGAGCGCTGACGGCTGAACAGCCCGTCCCACATCGCGATCATCGGATAGGGCGGAGAGGTCACCACCAGGTGAACGCTCTGTGAGATTACGTCGGTCATTTTTTCTGCATCGGCAAAATGGATGCGGTGTTCAGTGATCATAGGGTTTCGGGTTCCTTTTTTTAATGCTCGTTCCCTCTCATAAACCGCAACTTATTTCAATGGATGAACGCAACATCATCCTATTTCTTGTGGCTTGACTTTTTATTGATAAACAAAGCAAGATACCGCTTGTGCCCGCTTGAAAAGGCATGCGGAATCGAAGCATAACGGCGCAACCAGCAGGCGAAGGAGGCCAGAAAAAGATGCTCAAGGTGCTTGTCAGTGATCCCTTAGGGGAGGCGGGAGTGCGGCTTTTTCGAGATACTGCGGGAATCGATGTGGAGATAAAAACGGGGCTTTCTCCCCAGGAACTCGAGGAGACGATCACCGATTACGATGCACTGGTAATCCGCAGCACCACAAGGGTCACCGCGGAGATCCTCGACGCTGCAAAAAAATTGAAGGTCATCGGCCGGGCCGGCATTGGTTTAGATAATGTAGACATCCCGGTTGCCACCCGACGCGGGGTCGTTGTCATGAACACCCCCACGGGAAACGTGGTCACCACCGCAGAGCATGCCATTGCCATGATGATGGCCTTGACCCGCAACATCCCCCAAGGGACGCTTTCATTGAAGGCCGGCCGCTGGGACAAGAAAAAATTGCAAGGGCGGGAGGTGTTCGATAAAACCTTAGGGGTTATCGGTTTTGGCAAAATCGGTTCCATTGTTGCCGACCGGGCCAAGGGCCTGCGGATGCAGGTGGTGGTATACGATCCTTTTGTCGCACCCGAGCAGATCCAAAAAGCCGGTTTCGAGAGCGTTCGCCTGGATGAGCTCTACCAACGTGCTGACTATATTTCGGTTCATGTGCCCATGCTCAAGGAAACCACCGGGCTGCTGAACAAAGCTGCATTCGAAAAAATGAAGGACGGTGTGATGATCATTAACTGTGCCAGGGGGGGCATTATCAACGAGGATGACCTTCAAGAGGCAGTTAAATCAGGGAAGGTGGCTGGTGCGGCCCTGGACGTGTTTGAGACGGAACCGCCCGGCGAATGCAGCCTTTTTGAAATGGATCGGATCATTTGCACGCCGCATCTGGGCGCATCCACACAAGAGGCCCAGACCAATGTCGCTGTAGCGGTTGCCCAGCAAATCATCGACTACCTGATCAACGATACCATCATCAACGCTGTCAACGTCCCCTCCGTTGCCGGGGAACTCCTTAAAAAAATCGGACCCTATATGGCTGTGGGCGATCGCATGGGATGCTTGCAGGCCCAGTTGGCCGATGGGCCGGTAAAGGGGGTCACCATTGAATATACTGGTGATTTCAGGGGAATGGACATGGCTCCGGTTTCGACGGCCATCCTCAAGGGGCTGCTGACCCCCATGGTCAAATATGCGGTCAACTTTGTCAACGCACCGGTAGTAGCCAAGGAAATGGGCATTAAAGTCATTGAATCCACCACATCGGAGGCCGAGGACTATACCCACCTCATCACCCTGCGGGTCAGCACGGACGCAGGGGAAAATGTTGTCGCCGGCACCATCATCGGCCGCAGTGATATCAAGGTGGTAAAAATAAACAATTTCCGCCTGGAACTGGTTCCAGAAGGACATATTCTGCTGATTTTCAATCAGGACCGGCCCGGGGCAATCGGTGGCATCGGAACCACTTTGGGGCGTCACAACATCAACATCGGGCGGATGCACGTGGGGCAGGAAAAGGACGGTGAACGCAATATCATTTTTCTGCAGACCGATACGCCGGTTCCCCCGGATGTCATCGAGGATCTGCGCTCGGCGGAACTGGTCAACTCCGTGACGCCGCTGGAACTTTGATCTTCCAATCCGGTTTAAAAGCCTTGCAGGCGGGATCCCCCCTCAAGCACGCGGTTAAATAACCGGAAACCGGATCAGATTGTCACGTCGATGACGGTGTTTTTCAAAATCCCGATATGTTCAATTTCAACCTCTACCGTGTCGCCATGGCTCAGTGGTCCCACACCCGCCGGGGTGCCGGTGAGGATGATGTCGCCGGGCATGAGGGTGAAGTTTTTGGAGACGAAGGCAACGATGTCTGGAATCTTGAATATCATCTGACTGGTGTTGCCTTCCTGAACCGTCGCGCCGTTCAGCCGACAGCAGATGTTCAGATTCTGAGGATCGGGAAGATCCTGGGCCAGGACCACCTGCGGGCCGATGGGACCGAAGGTGTCCAGGGATTTTCCCCGGTACCACCCCGTGCGGTCACTATTTTGAATATTGCGTTGGCTGACGTCATTCATGCAGGTGTACCCGAAAATATGCGCCATGGCCTCAACAGGTGACACATCTTTGCACTGATCACCGATAATCAGCGCCAATTCCGCCTCGTAATCCGTCCTCAGGGTCTTGAACCCATAAGTTTTTAAAAAAGTTGGGATAACGATGGGTTGATCCGGCCCGACCAGTACATTGGGTGTCTTGGGAAAAAGCAGGGGTTCTTTGGGCACTTCATTGGTAAATCCTTGGACCTTTACCGAAACGCTCTCGGCAATGTGAGAGCGGTAGTTCAACCCCAATGCGATCAGCTTGCTCGGATTGACCGTATAGGCGTGGGAACTGTTTTTAATTGGCAGCTTGATCATGGTTGATTCTCTTTGATAACAAGGTTTAACCTATTATTTTTAAAGGCATGCATGAGTGATTCGTCGATGGTGGCCTCGTAACCGGCCAGGGTGGCGACGACCAGATGGTCCTCATCCAGAAAGGTGAAATCGGCAACCATGCTGCGATGGCTGGCGGTGATGACCGTCATCACGGCGGTAACACCGGAGACCGGGAAGGCGGGTCGATACTGTCGGTAAGTGCGGGCATAACTGGGCAGGCAAACCTTGCCGGTCTGCTCAAAACACCAGACGATGGCCATTTGAAAAGCACCGTCCAAAACCAGGGGATCGGCCATCCAACTTCCCTGAATGGGATCCTGCATCCACGCCTCGGGTTTCGGAGCGCCGGTCAGGCGTGCCGTCATGCCGTGGTCGGAAAATTCGTCGATGGCTTTGATTGCCCGCAGGTGATCACCGTGGAACAGAACTTCACCGTAAAGATCATCCAAGGGGCGGGGGTAGGCGCGGCCGCCGTTTTTTCCGTTGCCCTTGAACACCGGTGCAGCGGGTAAACGGTCAACCAACAGCGCCCTGGCACGGGAATGGATTACATCCCTGCCGTTTTTCACACCGTTTCTCAGCTCCACATCCACCTGCCAGGCGTCACCGGTTTTGCGGGCTTTTCCAGCCATGAGACGGACCAGTTTCATCTCCTCTTCGATGCGAATTCCACTGAGCAACCGGAAATCATCGATGCCATGCAATGTATACCCGGGGTTGTCCTTGAGGGCACCATGGCCGATCCACTCGGTGATCAGGGCAAAAGGTACCACCGGTTTGCCGCCGATGACATGCGATGCGAGCACCGGGTAGCGTTGAAGGTCCAATTCGCGGCGCTCCTGCAGCACCATGGGAGAATCGGTGGGTTCGGCCAATCCATCATGGGTGGTTAGCATGCTGCCGATGAGCACTTCCACGGGACCGGGATGGGGATTTTTCATTTCAGCCACCATCAGGCGGGCACCGGTTTCAATGGGGATTAATTGAAACCGCTTACCCGTGAAGGCTTTTTTTAGGGCCGGTGTCACCATTCCGCCGTCCCACGGGCCCCAGTTGATGGCGCGGACCCGGCATTCCGGGTGTTGCAGGGATTGCAGCCGGGCAATCTTGTTCAGCGCTTCGTTGGCCATGGCATAGTCGCACTGGCCGCTGTTTCCCGTACGGGCGCTGACCGATGAAAACAGGACTAAATGGCGGAGGTTATCCCTTTTGGTGACGGACAGCAGATTCTTGAGTCCATTGACCTTGGTGGCGTAAACCTGACGAAACTGCTGGACGGTCTTGTCCACGATCAAGCGATCATGCAGCACTCCGGCGCCATGAATCAGTCCGGCAATCGGGCCCATCTGGCTCCTGATGGCGCCGATGGCCGCATTCAGGCGGTCATGATCGGTCACGTCCGCGCTGAAATACCCGGCCTTAACCCCCGAGGCCTTAAGTGCGCCAATGCGATGTGCAATCGACAGATTTGCCGCCTGTCTTCGAAATTCCGTTTCAAGGTCCTGGGGTGTGGGTTTGGATCCGGTGAACGCATTTTTAAGGATGGCCCTTTTCATGTCTGCTTCGCCATCGGTCCCAATCAACCAGGCGGGAACCGCAAACGGGGGGGACGATCGGCCCACCAGGGCAATCGAAACGCCTGTAGCCCGCGCCAGGTGGAGGGCGCAGGCCGCGGTTACGCCGCGGGCGCCGCCGGTGACCACAACCACATCGTTTTCGTCAAGGTGGATCGGGCCATCGGCGATCTGGACAGGAACCGGCATCAAGGTGAACCGCTGATCAGCGCCCAACCCGATTTCAACCGGATCATGGGCGCTGACGCTCGACAACTCGGTAATGACCCGTTGGGCGGCTTTTTCCGGGTCTGTAAAATCAGGTGCAAGGTCAATGGCCCGGCAGATCACCGCGTTCCATTCCAGGGCGGCCGTTTTGACCAGTCCCGCCAGGGATCCCTGTTCCGGATTGTCAAAGGCGCTGCCGGTGAAACCGAAGGCCCCATCCATGCGGGTGATAGCGGCAAACAGCGCATCACCCCTGGTTGATGCGTTCAACAGCTCAGCGGCGGCGTGTTTTGCCGCCAGAAAAGCGCGCTCCGGGTCGGTCCACCCGCATAGAATCAGACCCGCCGCACCGGTAAACACGCCTGGACGCTCAGCCGCATCCGATGACAACAAACGGGCCGGGATATTCCTTTCCGCCAACTGTTTGACCAGGGATCCGGCCAGGGCGGGCTCTCCGGCTAACACCCCGACCCAGCAATCCGGTGCAATCCGCAGCGAGCGGCCTTGCGGTTTGGGCGTTTGGACGACCTCAATGATCTGACGGGGAATCGCCTCCGGCGCAGAGGCGTGGGCGTGTCCCATTGAAACCGGGGGACAGGTGTGGGTATCATCGGTCGATGTCGCACCCGCCTCCGAGAGATATTGGCCGATCTGGCCCAGGGTTTTTAGGCTGCCCACCATGTCCGGGGTGACCGGGGGCAGGTGGGGCATTTTCGCTTCCATGGCGGAAAGGATCTCGACCCGCTTGATGGAATCGATGCCCAGATCCGCTTCGATATCCATGTCCAGCCCCAGCATGTCTTCCGGGTAGCCGGTCAGCTCGGAAACGATGTCGATCAGGACTTTAGTAATGTCGACGCATGCGGCAACCTCCGAAGCGTTCGCTTCATAAGGGCTGTTGGTTG
>NZ_JAWOHB010000116.1:0-168821 GCF_046496365.1 Desulfosarcina sp. | reverse complement strand
GTACGCCTCGGGAATCACCGTGCCGAAAAAGCCCAGCTGGCCCATGGGCTTGATGGCCTCCGCATAGGGAAAATAGTGGTCCTTGTCCCACTGGTCCGCGTTCGGGGCGATCCGTTTGCTGGCAAACTCGCGCACCGCCTTGCGCAGCATCTCCAGTTCCTTGGTCAGCTGAAAATCCATGGGGTCTCCTTTGCTTCTCCGCTTGAATGATGGTTGACGGGCTGTCCGAAAATCGGGGGCTCCGTCTGGCCTCGTATTTGAACGGGCCCTTGGCGCTAACCGACGACTCGGTCAACCAATTCCACAGCTGCTTCCAAAATTCCTTTTTTAAACCGGATGGCCAGCGCGGCTTTGAGCATTTCCATTGAGATCACGCGGTCCATTCTGGCCAGGACAGCCAGGCTGGCCAGCGCCCAGTCCTGGGATTTGAGCTTCTGGGCTTTGAAATCAAACTCCCGCACCGTCGCGCCGGTCTCGGGAAGGGCGACTCCGGCAGCCTTGATGATCAGGGTATCACCGCCCAGCCGGGACAGCATTTTTTTTCGTCGCCCCACCCCTTCATCGGCCAGAGCCACCACCACATTTGGTCGGTCGATGCCCGTGTAGTCAACCGGCTGTTGGGACAGCACCATTTCGCTGACCGAATGCCCGCGCAGCACGGTGATGGGATAGTCATTTTTCAAGGTGGCATGCCAACCGCCAGTCATGCCTGCCAGGCAGAAAATCTCTCCGGCGGTGACGATGCGCTGACCGGCGCTGCCCAGAATCAAAACTTCCTGGCGGCCGCTGGCCGGCGGCTGAAAGCGGGCCTCAATTTTTTCCGGCTGTGCGGGTTTGGGCAGCCGAGCGGCCACTTCCCGGTATGCACTGCCGTATTCCTTGCGTTGGTTGCTCGGCACCGGCCCCTGAAAAGGAGGCAAGCCGGCCAGGTCGGCCTCGATACTTCTGGGTGTGATTTTATTGCGCTTGGTGTAGCGTCCCGGACACATGCCCCACATGTCAAGGATGGAAAACCCATCATAACTGATGGCTGCGGCCATCTGATCCACCAGGTCGGGGGCATAAGATGAGGTGCGGGTCACGAAGGCGGCACCGGCCGCAGCAGCGACCTGACAGATGTCCACGGGTTTTTCCAGCTGGTTGAGAAACCCGGACCCCACCACGGCCTCCTGGGGGGTAGTGGAGGAACACTGGCCACCGGTCATGCCGTAATTGAAGTTGTTGAGGATCAGCAGGGTCAGGTCGATGTTGCGCCGGCAGGTGGAAAGCACATGCGCGCCGCCGATGCCCAGGCCCCCGTCCCCCATGGTGACGATCACCTTCAGGTCCGGGCGGGCCATTTTCAGCCCCGTGGCGTAGGTCAGTGCGCGGCCGTGCAAGCCGTGAAAGGCATGGGTATCGAAAAACGTATCGAACAGACCGCTGCAACCGATGTCGCTGACGATGACCACCTGGCTGCCGTCCAGGCCCATCTGCTCAAAGGCCTTGTCCAGGGTATGGACGATGCGTTCATGACTGCATCCCGGGCAGAAGACCGGGGGGCGGCTGGTATTGATCAGACTGCTCATTTATATTACCTCCCGGATCTGTTCCGGCTTGATCAGATTACCGTTCATCTGGCCGAGAAAGTCCACCGTTTTGCCGGGCAGCAGCCGTTGAACCTCCCGCACGTATTGCCCCATGTTCATCTCCACCACCACGACCCGGTCATAGGGGACGGCCGTATCGATGATCAGCCGTTCCGGTACCGGCCAGAGGGTCTTGAGTGTCAGCATGGATACCGGCTTGCCCGCTGCTCTGGATTCAGCCACCGCCACCCGGGCTGCCCTGGCGGTGACCCCGTATACCACCACCAGCGTCCTGGCCTGTGGATCCAGATCCTGTTCGAAATGGGTGAACGCATCCACATGGGCCTTCAGTTTTCTCTCCAACCGAAGCTGAAATGCGTTGATTTCCTCAGGGTCCACGGTGATGTACCCGTTGACCCCATGCGTAGAAGAGGTTTGGCGTACCAGGGTCTGGTCACCGATGGGCAGAAAATCCGGGGCCGTGTCGTCGCTATGGGCAGCAAAGGGAAGAAATACAGTGTTCCGATCCGCTGTTTGGCGGGTAATGATATCCGGCAGTTCGACGGTGTCGAGATCGACACTCTCGCGGGTCATGGCGATCTCTTTGTTGGAAGCCAGAAACACCGGGCAGCGATACTGCTCGGCCAGGTTGAAGGCATGGACGGTGAGCCGATAGCAGTCAGCCACGTCCACCGGCGCGAGTACGATTACCGGCAGACCCGAACTGGATCCCCAGCGCATGAACTGGATATCACCGTCCGCCCCTTTGGTTGCGGATCCCGTGGAGGGTCCCAGCCGCTGGACATTAACGATGACCAAGGGGATCTCGCTGCCGATGGCAAATGAAATCTGCTCACTGTAAAGACTGATGCCCGGACCCGACGTGGCGGTAAGCACCTTGTTGCCTGCCATGGAGGCACCCAGGCAATATCCGATGGAGGCGATCTCGTCCTCGCCCTGCAGACAGACGCCGCCTTCGGGGGGCAGGTACTTAAGCATGGCGTTGTATATGGTGGTTGCCGGGGTGATGGGATATCCGGCAAAAAACCTGCAGCCTGCGGCCATGGCGCCCAAGGCCACCGCCTCGTTGCCCTCGATAAAACGCATTGCCATTGCAACTCTCCCTGAAAAAATTATCACAAATTTGATCAAATTTAGGATCAAACTGGCTTTCCCATAGCGAACCCGCATGGGGCTGTCAACGATTTTTAGAACCCTTGCCGTGTCCGATAGTCAATGTTCAAACCCGAAGGGAGATCCCCGCACGGCCAAACCAGTTTTTTTTTACAAGTTGCCACGACGGCACAACGGGCTTATTATGAAAAATATACCAGGAGGCGCCATGGCCGAGAAATCCGAGCATACCGACACCCCACCGACCGCTGCCGAGCCCTTTGAAAACCGGCTGAGCATATTGGGGGATTTATATGCGGCCTCCGCCAACTACCTGGCCGGCCTGTCGCGATACACGACCGATTTCATGCTGCCCTACCTGCTTTCAACCTACTACTTCCAGCAGGCTGAAACCACCCGCGTGGCCCAGGCTTCACCTGCAGACACACTGACCGCCTACCTGGGACTGCTGAATCAGAACTTCGAATTGATGCGTCGGGGTGTTGGCGGCGCAATGGAGATGGTGCGTCGCTATAGCGCCGCGGAGATGAACGGTTTCATGGCGGCATTCCTTAAAAGCGTATGGCAGCTCAATGCCGACGACCTGAAGTACATGGCACGTCGTCAGGCGCAGTTGATGGAACAGGTGGCAATCGCCTATCCAAAAGCAATTGCCGCCATCCAAGATGAATACGGTTTCCATTTCGAACGGGGCATCAACCCCCTTGTGGAGGAAACAGACCGTTTTCTTCTCTATCAGATCATGCCTACCAGCACCACCAAGGTCAACCCGGCAACAAAACCCGTCTGCATCATCCCGCCCTATGTGCTGGGAGCCAACATCCTGGGGTTTTTGCCCGGCGAACAGCGCAGCTACGCCCATTGTTACGCCAACCAAGGCATCCCCACCTACATCCGCATCCTTAAAGATATCGGCACCACCGCAGCCCTGCAGATCATGAGCGCTGAAGACGATGCCCGGGACACCGCCGTTTTTTGCAGGACCATCAAGGCCCGCCACGGCAAGCCGGTAACGCTGAACGGTTATTGCCAGGGCGGATACAACGCCCTGTGCACGATCTTGAGCGGCGTTCTGGATGGCCTGGTGGATGCGTTCATCACCTGCGTCGCGCCCATGGACGGCACCCGCAGCAAAGGCCTGGCTGGTTTTCTGGGTAAACTGCCGCCTCGTTTCAACGATCTGGCCTACGGTGTCAAAACACTGGCAAATGGCAATCAGGTGGCGGACGGGACCCTCATGGGCTGGGTATACAAGCTCAAGAGCATCGAAACCGAATCGCCCCTGGCGGCCTTTTACCGGGATCTGATCATGTTTGCCGGTCAGAAGGGTGACAAGCTGACGGTGGGAAAAACAGCCGCTGCCTTGAACTACTGGCTGGGTAACGAGCGCAACGACCTGCCCCTTGCCATCACCAGGATCAGCTTCGCGTCGTTCAACACGCCTATTGCTGCGGACGGTACGCTGCCCGTGACGCTTTTCGAAAACCCGCTCAATATCAGACGCATGCAAGCAAAGAAGCTTCCCTGGCTGATTTGTTACGGCACCCACGACGACCTGGTCGAAAAGGATTGCGCCCTGGCGCCGTTGGACCATGTCGATGCAGAGGTCACCCCTTTTCCCAAGGGGCATGTAGCCATGGCCACCTCCTGGTCACACCCGGATTCCGAGTATGCCCTGCACAAGCGGTACCAAAACGACCGCTATCGCGGTCCGGTGCGCTTTCATCTGGACCTGGAACTGCGGCCGGAAAAATAAATCAACCGAATGCGCCATTAAGCTGATCCATCAATGGGGGGTTCCATGGGTGAGAAGAA
Organism: Desulfosarcina sp.; assembly: GCF_046496365.1. Taxonomy (GTDB): domain Bacteria; phylum Desulfobacterota; class Desulfobacteria; order Desulfobacterales; family Desulfosarcinaceae; genus Desulfosarcina. Next base: position 164,304 of record NZ_JAWOHB010000116.1, on the reverse strand, counting down.
GGAAGATCCCTTTGGGTTTGAATCCATGGTTGGTGCCTGGACCGAGGCCATGAATGCGTTCTGGGGCAACCTCGCCCCATTGGCGCCTTCATCCGCCGAAAAATCCAAAGCGCCGCCGACTGCGGAAAAGGAAACATCATTCTCGAATCCGAACGTCATGGGCAGGGCAATGAAAAACTGGCGGACCCTGGCTGCGGCCATGTCGGCGCCGGAATCAGTGAGCGCCCTGCTCAAGGGCGCCGGTGCCATGCCGGAAATCCTGGCTCAGCTGGCCCAGAGTGCCTTGGGCAGTTTCATGGAACTGCAGCAGAAAGCAACGCAAAGTGCCGGCCGCATCGGCGCATCGGTGGAAGCCTACCAATTCGAGAATATAGACGAGAATATTTTCCACGTCTGGACGGAGATTTACGAAAAGGAGTTTAGTCAGTTTTTGCGCATCCCCCAGCTGGGCCTGAACCGTACATACCAGGAAAAACTCAACCTGGCGGTGGATACCTGCAATCGCTTCCAATCCACATTCGCCGAATTTCTCCGGCTGCTGGCCCTGCCTTTTAGCCGGGCATTGACCGTCATGCAGGACCAGATGGGAGAACTGGCTGAAAAAGGAGAACTGCCGGAGGATACCCAAGCGTACTATCGCATGTGGATCAAGGTGCTTGAGGGGCATTTCATGACACTGTTCCAGACTCCCGAATACGCGGAAACCCTGGGCAAGACAATCACATCCCTGGCGGAATTTTCCAACGCCAGGAATGCCGTGTTCGAGGATATGCTGCGCAGCCTTCCCGTGGCCACCCGAACGGAACTGGACGATCTGGCACGGGAGGTTTACGAGTTGAAAAAGCGCATCCGCCGGCTTGAAAAGCGCCACTAGCCGCAGGCGACCTGAAACGCAACCATTTCTGCCCACTGGGAGATGACCAATGACCCAATTCAAAATTCCTGTGGATTTGATCATATCCAAGCTGGCTGAAGAAGCCGAACGCGTGCAAAGTCGGGCCAAAAAAGCCTCGGAGGTGCTTCTGTCCGACCTCGACGCAAAACTGGCCCAGACGCCCTGCGACATCGTTTACCGGGAGGATCGGGTTACCCTGAAACATTACCGGCCCAAAAACGGCGTCCGCTATGAAACGCCGCTGCTGGTCGTTTATGCGCTGATCAACCGGGAGACCATGCTGGACCTGCAGCCAGGCAGAAGCGTGGTGGAAAGGTTTCTGGAAGCGGGCATCGATCTCTACATGATCGACTGGGGCTACCCCACCCGCAAAGACCGCTTCCTGGACTTCGACGACCACATCAACGGCTACATGGACAACATCGTGGAGATCATCCGCGCAAGAACCGGCGCCAACCAGATCAATCTGATGGGAATCTGCATGGGAGGAACCTTCAGCGTGATCTACGCCGCCCTGCATCCGCAGAAAATCAAGAACCTGGTCACCACGGTGACGCCCACGGCCTTCGACACCAAAAAGGGCCTGCTGCACGTCTGGATGAAACACCTGGATGTCGACCGGGTGGTGGATACCTTTGGAAACCTGTCGGCAGATATCATGAACTTCGGATTTCTGCTGCTCAACCCGGCGCGCCTGATGATCGACAAATATGTGGGCTTCATGGAGAATATGGACGACAAGACGTTCGTCGAGAATTTTCTGCGCATGGAGAAATGGATCTTCGACAGTCCGGATCTTCCCGGAGAGGTCTTTCGCCAGTTCATCAGGGATTGCTATCAGGAAAACAAACTCATCAACAACCAACTCGAGGTAGGCGGTCAACGGGTGGACTTGAAGAAGATCTCCATGCCCCTGCTCAATATATACGGCAAATTCGACCACTTGGTGCCGCCGGAAGCCTGCGAACAGTTGACCCGCCATGTGGGCAGCACGGACACAGAAGACCTTTGCCTGGATACCGGCCACATCGGCATATATGTCAGTTCCAAGTATCAGCGTGAGTTCGCGCCCAAGATCGCCGCATGGTTGAAGGACCGCGATCTGCCCGCGAAAAAAAAACAACCGGCGGCAGGCAACAAACAAACCAGAACCGTTAAAAAGAAACCCCGTCAATCATCAGGAGCGCTTACATGACCAAAGAAAAGGATTATTTCAAAACCTTTTGTAAAATCAGCAAGGCCTTCGGTACGGCCGCAACCAAGAATGAGTTGCTGATCTTGATTGTCGACAGCGCCATTAAAACCATGGAGGGCAAGGCCGCCTGCTTGTTTCTGAAGGATGAGAAGCAGGATGTCTTCATACCCGTGGCCCAACAGGGTCTGTCCGAAACCTACCTGCACGCCAACCCCATCCAGGCCAAACGGGTGGTCACACCCCTGGAAAAAGAAGGCTACCTGACCTTTCCCGATGCCACCTCGGACCCACGCCTGGAGAATCACGCGGCCAAGAAAGCTGAGGGCATCGCCTCGCTGCTGACCGTACCCGTAACGGTAAAAGGTCGCACAATCGGGGTGTTGTCGTTGTATTCAGGCACCCGGCGCGAGTTCAAACCCGATGAAATTGATTTTCTACGCGCATTGGCCGAACAGGGGGGGATCGCCATCGAGCATAACCGTCTGCTCCGGCGCATGCACAAAAACGCCATGCTTTTTCTGGAATTGGCCTCCAATATCAACTCCACCTTAGACATTCAGCAGGTGCTGGGCAACCTGACGGAGAACATCTGCGACACCCTGGGGATGAAAGGGGCGCTCATCCGCCTGATGGACGAAGATACAGGTTCGCTGAAGCTGGTGGCCAGCCATGGGCTCAGCAATGAATTTCTCGAAAAAGGCGCCATTACCTCTACGGAAACAGCGGCCCGCGCCCTGAAGGGTGAAACCATTGTGATCAGCGACGCCACCACCGACGCGCGCATCCGCTTCAAGGGTGCCATGAAACGCGAGGGCATCGTTTCCATGATCGTCACCCCCATTCTGGCCCGGGACAGGGTGATTGGCGTAATGCGTCTGTACAGCGGCGTCCAGCGGGAATTCCCGTCCGACCTGATGGTGATGGTGGAGGCCCTGGCCCACCAGGGCGGGCTGGCCATTCAAAACGCCTCCATGTTCCTTAAGCTTCAGGAGGACAAAAAAAATCTGGAGGAAGAGATCTGGAGCCATCGCTCGTGGTTCTGACAATCACAGCACGTCTATCAGCCATTGCCGGCCAGCCTCTCTTGACAACCCAGCCGGAGAGACCGATCTTTTGTCCATGAAATGCTTCCTGCCCAAAACAAGGATCGGCTGTCATGACCGTGATGATCATTTTTATATGTCTGGCTGTTCTGTACAGCGCCCTGAAAATCATTCTGGAAAAGCGCCTGGCACCGCTGGATGCTGTGGGTGAAGACGGAGACCTCTCGGATGTGGCCTTTTCCAGCGGGCTCAGCGTATACACACTTTTTCAGAAAGCCGGGACGCTGTGGCAGTTCTCCCATGCCAGGATTGATAACGATTTCAAGACTTATCTGTACACGGGGCATATTCCCGGATACGTTCGCCTGTTTGTCAAGCAGCAGCCAGCAAAAACCCGGGACCGCACCTTAAGCAAACTGATCTATTCCGGCGGCCGGCCGCCATACCTGTAATCGGTTTTCGGACAGCAAGGACTTCACGCACGCCATCGCCGGGGGCGATTTCATGGCGATGGGTCGAGCGGAATCTTTTGAATCAGACATTGAAGCGGAAGTTGATGATGTCTCCGTCACAGACCTTGTAGGTCCTGCCCTCCAGGCGGACCGTTCCTTTTTTACGGGCCTCGGCATAGGTCCCTGCATCCATGAGGTCATCGTAAGCCAGCACCTCGGCCCGGATAAACCCTTTTTTGATATCCGAGTGAATCACTTCGGCCGCATCCACGGCTTCGGTATTCCGGCCGATCGTCCAGGCCCGCACTTCATCTTCACCCACCGTGAAAAAAGAAATCAGCCCCATCAGGTCGTAAGAACGCTGAACCACGCGGTCCGTGGCCGACGCAGTGATGTTGAACTCCGCCAGAAAATCCTTGGCCTCGTCGTCTGACATCTGGGCCAGCTCCTGTTCCAGTTTGGCCCGGATCAGCAGGCATTCCTCCCCTTCCGGAAGAGCAGCGGCTTCGGGAAGAACATCATCTTCATCATCGTTGTTCAAGAGGATCAGCATGGGTTTGGCGGAAAGAAAAGCAAAACCACGCAGCAGTTTGGCTGCAGCGATATCGGCAAACCGACGCAGGGGTACTGCGTTGCCCAGATGTTCCTTGCAGCGCTCCAGCAAAACGGTCTCCTCGGGATTGGGTTTTTTTCCCCTGCGGTCGTCCAGAGCCAGACGCTCCAACCGCTTTTCAACCACCACCAGGTCAGAGATGATCAATTCCTGGTCCATGGCCGCCACGTCCGCCTTGGGTGTGGGTGCATCGAAGCCGTAGCCGCTGAAATTGCGCACCGCATGAATCAGTGCATCGCAGTCCCGCACCTGGGTCCAGATGCCCTGGTCATTTTTCGCACCCGTGTGATCCCCTTTGCCGGGCAGGAAATACTCGACCTGGGCGAAAATGGTTTTGCGGGGCTTGTACATGTCGCTGAGGATCTCCACACGCCCGTCCGGTACCGTAATCGTACCGATGCGGCTCTCCTGACGGTTGCCGTCGGCGGGAACACTGCGGGTCAAGGCTTCGAAAACGGTGGTTTTGCCCGATTGGGGCAGGCCGATGATGCCGAGTCTCATGGGTGATATGCTCCTGGTGCGCAACGATTGACGGACAGTCGACCTCCGGCTTCAATTTCCGGTTACAGCTGTTCCGGTGCGTGTTTCCGGTCTGGCCTTCGCATATCCGTTAACATTCGTCAAGGCAAACAACAGGGGGCCGTAAATTGAAAAACCGGAGGATTGCTCAGGGGTGCCCCCAGCGGTAAATCCGCAGGAATTTTTACTGTTATTCCTCGGTAATGCCGGATTCGGAGGCCTCGGGCTTTTGCAACCGGGGTGTGACCTCCTCTTTAAGCATGCAACAGGCGATTTTATAAAGCAGTTTACCGTCCTTGGCTGGGGAAAGGTTGCGCGGCTGGATAATGCGGTTCATGACGCATCCCTCGGGGATAAGCAGGGGAAACAGGTCGGCCTCGTTGATCCCGGCGGTCTCCACCAGACGGCCTCCACGGATTTCGAGGCTGTGCAGGGGGTAATCCTCGCACAGGGGACACCGATATACCCGTCCGTTGGGGAAGATGAAGTAGTTGTCCGCCACCACGCCGGCACATTCGAAAGGCTCATCCGGCTCCAGAAAAACCGTCGGAAAGGTGACGGTGATTCCCTGTCGGGCGGCTGCCTTCGCCGTCTTGGGAACGATCTCCAGCCAGGCATCCCGCTCAACCTGGGAAAGGGTTTCCAGACGCAGTTCATCTTCAATCCATTGCCCCCGAACGCCGATAACCTGTATGAAAAAACGATCCACCCCCAGCTCTGCCAGCAGGGACGGCATGCGCTGCAGGTGGTCGATATTGGCCCGACTCACCGTGTAGATGAGACTGACGGCAAAACCGCGCCTTTTGGCAGCCGCAATTCCCTGGGTACACTGTTTGAAACTGCCCTCGCCCCGCAGCGGGTCGTTGATCGATGGACTGGGTCCGTCCAGGCTGAAACTGAAAAAATCCACTTCTTCGGGGGTAACCCGGTCCAGGATGTCGTTAAAAAGATAACCGTTGGTGTCGATGGTGACCGATGCGTATCCTAATTTTCTGGCCCGCTTGACGGCAATGGCCAGATCCGGATGCAGGGTCGGTTCCCCGCCCAGAAAAATCACGTTGGGTGATGGGTGCCGACCGGCAAAAATCGCCAGCCAGCGGTCGATGGTATCGATGTCCAGCGTAGTATGGCCATGCTGGTTCGGATTGATGTAGCAGTGACGGCAACGAAGGTTGCAGCGGGTGAGGATGTGAAAAAAGACATTCGCCGATTGGCGGGTGAAAGCGACGGTTTTTCGCATTACAAAGATTTCATGAGCTCATCCAGATCCGCATCATCATTCTTGTCCGTTTCCGGGTTGTCTCTGCCGCCCAGGCGTCGTAAATCTTTTCTGGCCCGGATCAACTCCTCATTGGTGAGGCGAAGCCGATAGGTCATGTATTCGGCAAAGATCCGGTAGAGCAGAAGCAGGAAATCCAAGCGCTCGTCTTTTTGTTCGGATGTGGAAAGCCGGTTGCCGGCCGAGGTGTCCACGGCCAGGCAGATGGTTTTGCCCACGGAAAGCACCGTGGCGCTGCGGGTCTGGTCGTCGATAATACGCATTTCGCCAAAGATTTCACCATTTTTGTTGATGGCCCCGATCTCCTCGCCTTCCTTGGTTATCCGAATCTTACCGGACAGCAGAAAGTAAAGCCAGGGATCCATGTCTCCTTCCTGGATGATGGTCTCACCGTCTTCGTACTGGCGAATCTTGCTGAGTCGCAGCAACTTGCCCAGATTGCGGGTCTCGAAGTGCTTCAGGGCGGAGATGGACATGAGCCGCTGAATATTTTCGATATTTTCCTTTAGATATTTGGACTCTATCACGGAACCCCCCGGGGCGATGGTATTTGCCGGATGCCACCTGTATAGGGATATATTAGTGTGCCAACGCATGAAAGGCAAGCCCGATTGCATCTATCTGATTGATCCGGGCTCCATGCAGTGCTTGGACAGATTTTCATCGAACTGGACCGGGTAGCAGCCATCGAAGCAGGCTTTACAGAATTGGTCTTCCGGGTTTTCGATGCCGGTGGCCGCGAGCAACCCTTCCAGGCTGAGGTAGCTCAAGGTATCCAGACCCAGGTGCTTGCGCAGCTCCTCAACGCTCATTCTGGCGGCAATCAGTTCCCCCTTGGTGGAAAAATCGATGCCATAATGGCAGGGAAACCGGTGGGCCGGCCCGCTCACCCGCAGGTGAACCCGCTTTACTCCCAGATCACGCAGGGCCTTGACCCGTGTTCTGGCCGTTGTGCCCCGGATGATGGAATCTTCGATGATGATGATATCCTTGCCTCTGAGCAATTCCTTGATGGGGTTGAGCTTCACGCGCACGCTGAAGTCCCGCATGCTCTGGGTGGGTTGAATAAAAGTGCGGCCCACGTAGTGGTTGCGGATCATGCCCGTCTCGAAGGGGATCCCGGAGGTTTCCGAAAAACCCAGCGCCGCATAGGTGCCGGAATCGGGAAAAGGCATGACCAAGTCTGCATCCACCGGTGATTCCTCCGCCAGCCGTCGGCCGTGGGCCTTGCGGGTAAGGTAGACATTGTGACCGAAAAAAGTGCTGTCCGGCCGCGCGAAGTAAATGAACTCGAAAATGCAGAATGAACGCCGGTTGGGGGTTTTGGTGTGAATGCTCTTGACCCCGTTGCCGTTGATAATGACGATCTCTCCCGGATCCAGTTCGCGGACAAATTCCGCCTGGACCAGGTCGAGGGCGCAGGTTTCCGACGCCAGTACCCAGGCTCCGTTGAGTTTGCCCAGACACAGCGGACGAAAGCCGTTGGGGTCCTTGATGCCGATGACTTCTCCGCGGCTGGTGAGCACCACCATGGAAAAAGCCCCTTTGAGCCGCGCCACCGATGCTTTCAGGGCCTCCTCAAAGCCCAGGTGAAGACTGCGCACGAAAAGGTGCAGGAAAACCTCGCTGTCCATGGTGGTCTGGAAAATGGAACCGGCGTCCTCTAACTCCGCTTTCACATGGTGGGCGTTGACCAGATTGCCGTTGTGGGCCACTGCGTAGGCCCGGTCGCGGTGTCGCACCACCAGGGGCTGGGCGTTGGCCACCACGGAACTGCCGGTGGTAGAGTAGCGAACATGCCCGATGGCGCAGGTTCCTTTGAGGCCATCCAGAATATCCATGTCGAATACGTCGTGAACAAGGCCCATTGCTTTGTACTCATCGATGGCACCATCCTGGGCAACGGCGATTCCGGCGCTCTCCTGTCCCCGATGCTGGAGGGCATAAAGCCCAAAATAACATAATTTGGAAGCATCCGGGTGGTCGAAGACGCCGAAAAGCCCGCAAGCTTCGCGCGGTTTATCTTCGATGTCGCGTTCCCGGACGATTTTTTCTAATGGTATCATAGTCCTTTGCCTTGCACCTTGCAGGGATGATGGCAGAACAGAAGGCGCCGATCACCCTTGCCCATGGTAATCCTGAATGGGCTTCACCGAAAAGGGTTGCTCTCTCAACGCGGCAACCGCCCGGCACACCGCCAGTGCACCGGCGGCGGTGGTGGCGTAGGGCACCTTGAATTTAATGGCTGCCCGACGGATAACGTAACCATCACGGCGGGGTTCGTCACCGGTACCGGTGTTGATGACCAGCTGTATGCGGCCATTTTTAATGGCATCAACAGCGTGGGGTTGACCCTGGGACACTTTGTTGATGCGTTCGGCGGGAATACCGTTGATCGAAAGCTGAGACCAGGTGCCGTCGGTGGCCAGAATCGTAAAACCCATGTCTGCAAACTTTTTAGCCACAGGCATCGTGGCCACCTTGTCGTCATCGCCCACACTGATGAAAACCGTCCCGGACTGGGGCAGGCGCTGACCGGCGGCCAGTTGTGCCTTTGCATAGGCCAGACCGAAATCGGTGCCAATGCCCATCACCTCTCCGGTGGATTTCATCTCCGGCCCCAGCAGGGTGTCCACATCGGGAAACCGGTCGAAGGGAAGCACGGCCTCCTTCACCGACAGGTGGCGGGGAACCACCTCTTGGGTGAGTCCCAGCTCGGCCAGTGTTTTCCCCAGCATGACTTTTGTAGCCAGTTTGGCCAGAGGGACACCGGTGGCCTTGCTGACAAAGGGAATGGTCCGGGAAGCCCGGGGGTTGACCTCGATCACATAGAGCTGGTCGGCTTTGATTGCATACTGAACGTTCATCAGCCCCACTACTTTCAGTTCGGCGGCCATGGCCTTGGTGGCCGCACTGATTCTGTCGATCATGCCGCTGTCGATGCTGTAGGGCGGCAGTACGCAGGCAGAGTCGCCGCTGTGAACCCCGGCGGCCTCTATGTGTTCCATGATGCCGCCAACGATGGTGACGGTGCCGTCACAGATCGCGTCCACATCGACTTCCATGGCCGCTTCCAGGAATTTGTCAATGAGCACCGGGTGACCCGGAGAAGCCAGGATAGCCAGCCGGGTAAAGTTCTCCATGTCTTTGGGATCGTAGACAATTTTCATGGCCCGGCCGCCGAGAACAAAGGAGGGGCGTACGATCACCGGATAACCGATCGTGTCGGCGATGGTCAGGGCTTCGGCGATGGACAGGGCCGTGCCGTTGGCCGGCTGCATTAGATTCAGCTTTTTCAACATGACCTGGAACAGTTCCCGATCTTCGGCCCGGTCAATGCTTTCCGGCTGGGTTCCCAGGATGGGAACACCCTCCTGGTGCAGCGGCGTAGAGAGATTCAGCGGGGTCTGGCCTCCGAATTGAACGATCACGCCGTCGGGCTTCTCCTTCTCCACAATATGCAGAACGTCCTCACGGGTCAGGGGCTCGAAGTAAAGTTTGTCCGACGTATCGTAGTCGGTACTCACCGTTTCAGGGTTGCTGTTGACCATGATGCTCTCCACGCCCATTTCCCGCAGGGCAAAGGAGGCATGGACGCAGCAGTAGTCGAACTCGATACCCTGGCCGATGCGGTTGGGCCCGCCCCCCAGAATCATCACTTTCTTGCGCTGCGACACCCGGGCTTCGCACTCGGTTTCGTAAGTGGAGTAATAATAGGGGGTCGCCGCCCGGAATTCCGCCGCACAGGTATCCACCAGCTTGTATACCGGCCGGATGCCCAGCTCCTTGCGTGTCCGTTCGACCACTTTTTCCGTGCTGCCGGTGATATGGGCAATCTGAAAATCGGAAAAACCATAGGCCTTGGCACGGCTCAATTGGTCAGTGGTGAGGGTGGATAAACGGTCGCCTGCGGGCACCCCACACCCGTCAACCGTCTCGGCGACCTGGCTCAGTTCCTGCTCCATGCGGAAGATCTGCGCCAGCTGGAACAGGAACCAGGGATCGATGGCGGTCGTCTGATAAATCGTCTCGATGGGCATGCCTGCATGAAGGGCAAGGCGCAGGTAAAACAGCCGCTGGGAATTGGGGATGGCCAGCTTCTGTTCGATCTCTTCCAAGGTGGGCGGTGCGCCATCCACCTCCGGGCGGTCCCTGCCGTCGGCACCGAAACCGAAGCGGCCGATCTCCAGGGAGCGGAGACCCTTTTGAAGGGCTTCCTTGAAGGTCCGGCCAATCGCCATGGTTTCACCCACCGATTTCATGGAAGTGGTCAGCAGATCCTGGGTTTCGGGGAATTTTTCAAAAGTCCAGCGGGGAATCTTAACCACGCAATAGTCCAGGGTTGGCTCGAAGGAGGCCAGGGTTTCACCGGTGATGTCATTGGGAATTTCGTCCAGCGTATAACCCACGGCCAGCTTGGCGGCAATCTTGGCAATCGGGAATCCCGTGGCTTTGGAGGCCAGCGCGCTGCTTCGCGACACCCGGGGATTCATCTCAACGACAATCATGTCCCCGTTTTCAGGATTGACGGCAAACTGGACATTGGAACCGCCGGTGTCCACGCCGATCTCGCGCATGATGGCCAGGGAGGCATCCCGCATGACTTGATACTCCCGGTCTGTCAAGGTCTGGGCCGGAGCCACGGTAATGGAATCACCGGTGTGTACGCCCATGGGGTCCAGGTTTTCGATTGAGCAGACGATCACCACATTGTCGGCGTGGTCGCGCATCACTTCCAGCTCATACTCTTTCCACCCCAGCACCGACTCCTCCAGCATCACCTGTTTGGTCAAGCTCGCATCCAGCCCCGATTTGGCGATATTTTCCAGGTCCTCGGGATTGTAGACGACACCGCCGCCGGTACCCCCCAGGGTGTAGCTGGGCCGGATGATCAGCGGGAAGCCGATCTGTTCGGCAACCATACGGGCCTCTTCCATGGTGTTGGCAATTCCGCTGTCGGGAATTCGCAGCCCGATGCGGTGCATGGCCTCCCGGAAGCGGTCCCGGGATTCGGCTTTTTCAATGGCCTCGAGGGAAGCACCGATGAGCTCGACGCCGAACTGTTCCAGAACGCCCTGTCGGGCAACTTCCACAGCGGTGTTCAAACCGGTCTGCCCGCCCAGGGTGGGCAGCAGCGCGTCAGGGCGTTCCTTTTCGATGATCTTGGCGACGGTTTCGGGGGTAACCGGTTCGATATAGGTACGATCCGCCGTCTCCGGGTCGGTCATAATGGTGGCCGGATTGGAATTGACCAACACCACCTCATAGCCTTCTTCTTTGAGAGCCTTGCAAGCCTGGGTGCCGGAGTAGTCAAATTCGCAGGCCTGGCCGATAATGATGGGGCCGGCGCCGATGATCAGGATTTTATGGATGTCCGTGCGTTTGGGCATGTCAGGATTCGGGCAGTCGTGTTCCGCATCCCGTAGGCGCGGTCTATGGGTTGATCCGGGGCTGATCCGACTCAGGCGGTTTTCATCATGGACCTGAACTGATCGAACAGGTAGGCCGCATCGTGCGGCCCCGGAGATGCCTCCGGATGGTATTGGACGGAAAAGGCCGGAACCCGGCGGTGTCGGATGCCTTCCACGGTATTGTCGTTCAGGTTGATGTGGGTCACCTCAACGGCATCGGCGCCCAGGCTATCCATATCCACGGCAAATCCATGGTTCTGGGAGGTGATCTCCACCTTGCCGGTAAGCAGATTCTTGACCGGCTGGTTGGCGCCACGGTGGCCAAATTTAAGCTTGTAGGTGCGGCCCCCCAAGGCCAGACCCAGAATCTGATTTCCCAGACAGATGCCGAAAATGGGCAGCCTGCCCAGCAGTTCCTTTACGGTCTGGACGCCGTAAGTCACCGGTTCGGGATCCCCGGGTCCGTTGGAGAGAAAGAGGCCGTCGGGCGCCATGCCCATGATGGCCGACGCATCCGTTGCAGCCGGAACCACCACCACCTCAAACCCCACCCGTTCAAGGCAACGGGCAATATTGTACTTGAGACCGAAATCAATAGCCACCACCGAAGGCCGCACGCCCCGGTGCCGCCATATGCCGGCATCCCGCTTTACGTCGTCACCCAGCAGTTCGAGCCTGCCGCCGTTCCAACGGTAGGGTACGGCGGTGGTGACGTACCGGGCCAGATCCAGCCCCACCATGCGGGGAAGTGCATTGGCACGCCGCTTCAGGGATTCGGTATCCAGGTCTGTGGTGGAAATCATGGCGCGCATGGCACCGCCGTTGCGGATGTGGCGGGTCAACGCCCGGGTATCCAGGCCCTCAACACCCAGCACGCCCTGTCCGGATAGGTAGTCGGCCAGGGTGCCGGTGGATCTGAAGTTGCTGGGAAAGGGCTGGTACTCCTTGACCACAAAAGCGGCCACCTGGATCCCCGCAGACTCCACATCTTCATTGTTAACGCCATAGTTACCCACCAGCGGATAGGTCATGACGACCATCTGACCGCTATAGGAAGGGTCGGTGAGCACCTCTTGATAGCCGGTCATGCTGGTGTTGAACACCACTTCTCCGCTGGCCTCCCCTGGACCGGTAAAGGACCGGCAGGCAAAGGTGCGGCCGTCTTCAAGTGTCAGTCGCGCTTGCATGAATTCCGTATTTGGCCGGGTCCGCCCGGCCAGGTGTATAGTTGGAAACAGGCCTGCTGCTTTCTTATCGTCAAACAAACCACCCGTACGATTACAGCAATGGGCCAGCTTGAGTTCAGTGGTCAATTACCACATCTGCCCGACAAATCAACCCCCTTAAAAAGGCAGGCCCGCGAGCCTGCCTTTTTAACCGACAAACAAGGCATCGGCATCAGCCCAAGGGGGTGTTTTCCACGAGGTCCCAGATACCGCACGGACAGGCACCGGCGCAGAATCCGCAGCCGATACAACGATCCGGGTCGACCACATATTCAAACTCGACTCCCCCTAAGGTCTTGCGGCTGATGGCCGCCTCCGGGCACATGGCCACACAGATGCTGCAGTCCCGGCAGGTTCCACAGGAGGAGCACTGGGAACCGCACTGGTCCAGGCTGTCGTAGTGGACGATCCGCGGATCAAGATATTCCAAAGAGATGCGGTTGATGTCGATGACCATTCTCCGGTCCGCCCCGGGCCGCTTGCCGGCAAGAATTTCCGAGATCGTTTCGGCGGCTCGTCTCCCGGCACCAATGGCATCGGTGAGCAGACCCGGCCGGACTACATCGCCGATGGCATACACGTTGGGGTTGGAGGTCTGGTAATCCGCATTGACCACCACGAAGCCGCGCTGAGTGGCCACATCCTCGGGCAGAAATTCCAGATCCGGCGCGTCGCCGATGGAGACCACCACCGTGTCGGCAGGAATCAGCTCCCCGCTCTCCAGTTCCACTCCCTTTGCGGTGATCCTACGGGTGAAAACCGGCCAGCGGAATACGGCTCCAGCCGCTTCGGCGTCTTCACGCTCCTTGCCGAAACTGGCCGGTTCTTGTACATCCAGGAGGGTAATCTCCCTGGCTCCCAACCGCGCCGCTTCAGTGGCCACGTCGCAGCCCACGTTGCCTGCACCGATAATCACCACCCGCTTACCCGGTTTGATCCGGTCCTGCTTGGCATCGCATAAAAAATCCATGGCCGTAATCAGCCGCTCCTTGCCCGGGATGGGCAGGGTTCTGGGTTTCTGAGCACCGGCAGCCACGATCACAAAATCGTAATCGGCAATCAACTGGGCCGTGTCGGACCGGTTCAGCCGCTGCTGTAGGTGGACGTGAGGGATCACCTGGGCCGCCCGGGATAGTTCTTTCTCCACCACGTCGGCGGGAATTCGGCTGCTGGGAATCACCGAGGCGATTTTTCCGCCCAGCGTGGGGGCATTGTCGAAGACCACCGCCTCATGACCCATGCGGCGCAGCTGCCAGGCCGTAGAGATGCCGGCGGGTCCGCCGCCGACCACGGCGATTCGCTTGCCGGAAAGGGGCGGCAGCGCCGGCAGGCTGGCATTGATGCTGGCCCGACCCAGTTGAGACACGTCAACCGGTGCCATAAAAACCGACCCTTTGGCACAGGCAGTCATGCACGGATGCGGGCACAGGTAGCCGCACACCGAGGCCGGAAACGGTGTGAAGGCCAGAGCCAGGTCCACGGCCTCGTCCACCCGCCCCTCACGCACCAGTCGCCAGCGCTCCTGCACCGGAATCCCCGATGGACAGGTCGATTCACAGGGGGCCTTATATTTGCGGTTTTCCCATACGGGCACAAAACGCCGCAGGTCGCCATGGGTAATCAGCGGGATGGCGCTGCGGTCAAGATCGGTGAGGTCGCCGACGATACCGCCTTTGCCCAGTTTCTCATCCCAGACATTTTTCCTGAAATCGGCCATGGAGCGCCGCTCGACACCCTTTTTTTCCTGGGGCGATCGGGCGGCGATAAGCTGCCACTCTTCCCGGACCGACAAACTTTTAAACAGCTCCAACCGGTCAATGGCCGTCAGAAACGTTTTCAGCCCTTCGGTCAGCCATTCCCAGATATGGTCATCGATGGGCACCATTTTTGCGTCGACATGACTGAACCCCTGGTGCGGACCGCGAAACAGCACGCGCCCCCCCACCATGCCCACCATGGGTCGGTAACCCAAGACATTCTCGGGGTTCTGGGCGGCATGGCCACAGATTACGGCCACACCACCCGCCATGAACTCGGCGAAATAATCTCCGACGGAGCCCAGCACCCACAACTGGGGGGGGTCGAAGCGGGGATTGTACTTCGTCATGGTCATGCCCCGGGCGCCGATATTGCCTGCGATGAAGACTTTCCCCTGGGCCATGCCGTTGGCCACGCCATTGGAAGCATGACCGTGGACCGTGATGACTGCACCGGCATTGAGCCAACCCACGTCATCCGACGCCGGACCCAGCACGTCGATAAAGGTGCCCGGATAACCCATGGATCCCACCCGCTGGCCGGCATGGCCTTCGATATTTATACACACGGGCTCGCCGCTGGCTCTCCAGATCCGCCCGCCGATGCCGTGCTGGCCAAAGGCGTGGATGGTCAGTTGACCATGACCCGCTTGCACGGCCTGTTGAATCTGCTCCTCGAGAACCCGTGAGGCCAAGCGCTCCCCGTCACGCTTTCCGGCTATGTTGAAAGATTGTCTGTTTTCCGTCATCGTCTGTTCTCCGGTCGGTGCAAACGCATTTCATGCAACCCGCAGCTACAGGTGTGGATCGCCAGTCGGCGGTGAATTTAAACAACATACTTGATGCTGAGGCGCCGGGCGGCTTGGAAATCGCTGATGCCCAGCGCGTCCGACATGCCGATGGGCAGGGCCGTGGACCGACCCAGCGGCGCCATGATCTTTTTAAGCTCCGTGTCAAAGGCAAGAAAAATATCCACCACGCGCTCGGCCACTTTTTCCACATCCAGGCGGCGGTACAGGCGCGGGTCCTGGGAGGTGATGCCCCGGGGGCAGCGGCCGATATTGCATATGTTGCA
Organism: Desulfosarcina sp.; assembly: GCF_046496365.1. Taxonomy (GTDB): domain Bacteria; phylum Desulfobacterota; class Desulfobacteria; order Desulfobacterales; family Desulfosarcinaceae; genus Desulfosarcina. The sequence continues at coordinate 148,839 of NZ_JAWOHB010000116.1, read as the reverse complement.
ACGATCGGTCTCCGAACCAAGGCAGCCGGCGGCGGCCTGCATGATGTACTTGCCAGTCTGGACCCCGCTGGCCCCCAGCATGATCAGGGCGGCGGCATTGGCAGCCAGGTTGCCCCTTTTTCCCACGCCACCTCCGGCGAAAAGCGGAATCTCGTTCTGCATGCCCACTTCCACCAGGTTGAGGTAGCTGTCGCGGATATTGGTGGCGATGGGGTGGCCCATATGGTCCATGGAGACGTTGTAGGCGGCACCGGTGCCTCCGTCCTCACCGTCAATGGCCAAACCGGCGGCATAAGGGTTGCGGGTGAGGTTGTTGAGCACCGCCATTGCCGTTGAAGTAGCTGAGATTTTTGGATATACAGGCACTCTGAACCCCCAGGCCATGTACATGGATAGGATCATTTTGGCCACAGACTCTTCAATGGAATACTGGGTCTGGTGGGTCGGCGGGCTGGGCAGGCTCACCCCCGGCGGCACGCCGCGGATGGCGGCAATGAGTTTGTTTACCTTGTGCCACATGAGCAGACCACCGTCTCCAGGTTTGGCCCCCTGGCCGTATTTGATCTCGATGGCGCAGGGATCTTCCACCATGTCAGGGATGGCGTGAATAATTTCGTCCCAGCCGAAATAGCCGCTGGCGATCTGCAAAATCACGTATTTGAGGAAGGGGCTTCGCAACAGGCGCGGCGGGCACCCACCTTCACCGGTACACATGCGTACCGGCATGCCTAGTTCCTCATTGAGGTAAGCCACCCCCATCTGCAAGCCCTCCCACATATTGGGAGAGAGGGCGCCGAAGCTCATCCCGCCGATGATCAGGGGATAGATCTCTCTAACCGGAGGAAGCCATCCGTTCTCACGCAGGAACTTAAGGTTCTTTTCCGGCGGCAGGACCCGGCCAAGCAGCGTCCGCAGCTCAAATTCGTGGCGACCGGCATCCAAGGCCGGGTCGGTGAGCATGGAAATCCGGATGAACTTGATCTGGTCCAGAATGCCAGCGGGTACGTTGCGCCGGCCGCCGCGGCTGCGGGGCTGGCCGCCGCGATTGATATGGAACCGCAGCTTGTCCGCCTCATCCGAACGCATGGGAAAAATAGCGTCGTTGGGACACACCAGGCTGCAGGTGGCGCAACCCACGCAGGCATAGGCCGGGTCCGTTTTCTGGCGGATACCGTGATAGACCTCGAAGCTGCTGGAGGGATTGCCCTGGGGCTCCAAAGACACCTTGATGCACCGCATGCGAAAAACCCCCAGTTCGATGGCATTCACCGGGCATACGGCCGTACAGCGCCCGCACAGGGTGCACTTGTCCTTGTGCCACAGGATCTGCCAGGGCAGATCCTTCACGCTTAATGTAGAAGGGGTAATGGCTGCGTTTGGCTGCATAGGTTAACCTCCTGGCGCGCCGGTCCGACAATGACGGTGTCCAGATGCATGGGTTGAAAATCCTTGCTCTTGTCCCGATCAGGAACCGCGAAATCCAGGCCGCAGATTTCCGAAGAGAAGGCGTATCGTCCGGGCCGCCCGCCCACCACACCGGGGCGCAGTTTCTTGCGGTCCTGGACCATGAAGAGACTATGGTCAGGCAGACAACCGATGACGCAATTGGGTCCGTCGATGATCAGGCGGCGGCAGGAATGCTTGAGCTGTTTGAGCAGTTCCGCATCGGGATGCCCCGCGATGTCGTCATCCTGCAACGGGGTAATGATATGCTTGTAGGCCGAAATATCAAGGCCCAGCCGGGTCTGGGTGTAATGCAGGATGTGTGTGAAGACCTCCGAGTCGCTCTGGTAGCCCGAGTAGCCGGGAAAGTTACGCGACAGCAGGAATTCGCGGATAGGGGTGAACGCCGTGCATTCTCCGTTGGTCATGGAGGCGTAACCCTGAATGAAAAATGGATGGCAGGCATACAGGTTGATGGCGTAGTTGGTGTTCTGCCTTCCCTGGGCCAGGATGACCCGGGCATGGAGCTCCTTTCGGTCCAGCTTCAGGTAATGGGCCACCTGCAGGGGATCGCCGATCTCCTTGATCATGATCACGTCCGGCCAGAAGGAGAAAACGATCATGTCGTGTTTCTCGTCGCCCATGGCCCGCAACCGGAGGCGAATCTCCAGCAGCTTGTCATGGAGCGCCGCCTGGGAATAATCATCCCACTCTTCGGGATATTCATAGGCGCGGATCAGGTAGATGTCGCGTTTGGGAACGCCGGGGGGCGGGTTCTTGGGCACCTTGATGGTAATCTTGTATTTGGTCATGAAGCCGATATCCATCATGAATGCATCCAGACGCCGCAGGCCCGCTTCGCTGAATATACCGGAGAGGATCGGCGCCTCCTTGATCTCCTCGAAGGGTCCTCCCAGATCCCGTAAAAACAAACCGACCCCGGACCCGTCGTGGCCCTCCCGCATGACGTCCATGGCTTCCATGGCGATCATGGGGGAGACGGGGGTCTCACTGGTCATGGCAAACAGTCGGCACATGGTTGACACACTCCTTTGGCTTCCAAGGGTAAAAAAGGCCGGCATTGACAGGCCGATGCCGGACGCGAACGGAGCGCTTGCTTTTCGGATCGAAGCTTCTCCGCGGCAAAACACAGGAAATGCACACGCTTTCCCGGTTCAAAATCAGCAAAATATGTACCATAGTTTAAAACACACGGAAATCCAATCGCATCCTGCCCGGATGGCGCACACTGCCGTTTTAAATCGGGTATATTTTTACAAATTTGAAATAAATTGGGCACCCAAATTACAATATTGTTCAGTTGGACTATACCCGTTCTGGAAAGCTGTAACCTATCGAAAAAATACTGATCTTGGCAAATTCCGAGAAACCTGATACCGTTCGTGCATGGTTTTTTGATCCGATTCAACCCGTCAGGTTTCGACGCTGCAACCGGGTTTTTAGACCACACAATGAGAAAGGATCGTTCGCGTGAGCCGTCACCCGCTTGCAAAAATGAGATTTATGCCACGGGGTCAAAGGATAGCTTCAGAATCATGACCAGCGCCGTTATCGAGTGCCTTGACAGGCATCAGCAGGAGCGATGGGCCACCTTCTGTGACCAGGCCCGCTCCACCGATCCAGCATTTTCCTCCTCCTCTGCCGGTGCAAAGGCCCTGGCAAATGCCTTTCGGTTCAGCGAATTCGTTTCCACCAGCTGCATTGGTCATCCACGCATGGCGTTGGATCTGGTCGCCAGCAACGATCTGTTTCATGCCTATCATGACGGTCAAATGGCCCAGGGGCTGGCACCGCTGCTCCAATCGGCAGCCGAGTCGGATCCGGACGCCGCCCCGGGTCTCCTGCTGACGCCGCTGAAAGCGGCGCTGCGGGTGTTCCGGCGACGGGAAATGGTGCGCATCGCCGTACGGGACCTGGCCGGCATCGGCGATCTGGATGACACCATGGCCGACCTCTCCGCGCTGGCTTCCGCAGCAATCGACGGGGCCCTGACCCTGCTTTATGCGCGGATGTGTGCGACCGATGGCATGCCCGAAGATGGTGCCGGCAACAGCCAGCGCCTAGTGGTGCTCGGCATGGGCAAACTGGGCGCCGGTGAGCTCAATTTCTCTTCGGATGTAGACTTGATTTTCACCTTTCCCGCCAGCGGTGAAACCCGGGGCGGCAGACGACCGTTGACCAACGAAGCCTTTTTTACCCGGCTGTGCAGACACCTGATCCAGGCCATCGGTGAAAACACGACCGACGGATTCGTCTTTCGGGTGGATACACGGCTGCGTCCATACGGCGACGGCGGACCGCTGGTAATGAATTTCGACCACATGGAAGACTATTACCAGTTTCAGGGCCGTGAGTGGGAGCGCTATGCCCTGATCAAAGCCGACGTCGTGGCCGGAGACCGACAGGCCGGCCAGAGACTGCTCAGGCGGCTGCGGCCGTTTGTCTATCGCCGTTACCTGGATTTCGGTGTGTTCGAGTCGCTGCGGGAGATGAAACAGAAGATCAGCGCCGAAGTCCGCCGCAAGAAACTATATGACAACATCAAGCTGGGCAGCGGCGGCATCCGCGAAATCGAATTTTTCGGTCAGATGTTCCAGCTCATCCGGGGCGGGGTCCTTCCGGTGCTTCAGAACCCTTCCATACAGACCGTTCTGGACACCCTGGGCCGGGAGGGGTTTGTCCCCAAAGTGGTATGCCGTGAACTTGCCGCAGCGTATCGCTTTTTTCGAAAGACCGAACACCGGCTCCAGGAAGTGAACGACCAACAGACCCATGCCCTGCCATCGGAACCCCTGGCCCGCCTGCAGTTGGCCCGGTCAATGGGATTCGACACCTGGGATGACTACCGGCAGGTTCTCGAAGGGCATCGAAACCGTGTGCGCGCTCATTTTGCCGGCCTGTTGGAACCGGAAGTTCATTCCGAGGAGAGCGGCAGTCAGGATGCATCCGGCCTGGCCGAGGTCTGGTCCTTCTCAGCGATGACCGGTGATCGGCAGCGTCTGCTTGAGACGGCGGGGTTTCAAGATGGCGATGCCGCCGCCGCCCTTCTGGAGACCTTTCAATCCGAACCCGCCACCCGAGCCCTGAGCAGTGCGGGAAAACGCCGCCTGGACCGACTGATCCCGCGCGTACTGGAGGCAGCCAGTGGGTGCGACGATCCCCAAACGGTCTTGCACCGGGTCCTGGAGCTGCTTAAAAGCATTCAGCAGCGCACCAGCTACCTTTCTCTGCTGCTCGAATATCCCACGGCTCTGGCCCATTTGATCCGCTTGGCAGCTGCCAGTCCCTGGATTGCAGCCTTTTTGAGCCGCCACCCGGTGGTGCTGGACGAGCTTTTGGATCCACGCACCCTGTATGCCCCCCCGGGCGCCGATGCCTTGCGCAGCGCCCTGGCCCGCCAAATGGCCACCGTTGCCGATGACGACCCGGAGTATCAGATCGAAGCCTTGTGCATTTTCCGCCAGATCAACACCCTGCGCGTTGCGGCGTCGGACATTACCAACGTACTGCCGTTGATGAAGGTCAGCGACCATCTCTCCTGGATTGCCGAAACGATTCTGGACAAGGTGGTGGAGATCTCCTGGAACCATCTGGTAGAAAAACACGGCCGACCGTCATGCACACTGGACGGAAAATCCTGCCGGCGGGGATTTGCCGTCATCGGCTATGGCAAACTGGGGGGAATTGAACTGGGATACGGGTCGGATCTGGACCTTGTCTTTATTCACGCGGCCGATCCCGGGGAAACCGTCGGTGGCAGGCGCCCCATCGACAATACCCATTTTTTTGCGCGCCTCGGTCAACGCGTGGTTCATATGCTTTCAACCCACACAGCTGCGGGCACGCTCTATGAAACCGACATGCGACTGCGCCCCAACGGCACCTCCGGACTGCTGGTGAGCCATGTGAAGGCCTTCAGGACCTACCAGATGGAGGAAGCCTGGACATGGGAGCACCAAGCCCTGATCCGGGCCCGGCCCATCACCGGTGATGCGGTGCTGCGGGATGCTTTCTGGGAGGTGCGGCGCCGGGTGCTTTGCCTGCGCCGTGAACCACAATCCCTGAAGACGGACGTAAGGGAAATGCGTGACCGCATGCGCGAAAGCCGCCTTTCCGCTCAACCAGGCCGATTCGATATCAAAGAAGATCTCGGTGCCATGGTCGATATCGAGTTCCTGGTCCAATACCTGGTGTTGCAGCACGCAGCGGACCACCCGGAGCTTACCCGCTGGACAGACAATGTTCGGCTGCTGCAGGCGCTGGCCGAAACCGGTATCATTGACGGGGAAACCGCCTACCGACTCCGGCAGGCCTACCTGATTTTCAGGGCAGTGGTTCACCGGCTCAATCTGCAGGAGCGATCCGCCCTGGTCGATTCCCATCGGTTCGAACACCTGCGGGGCCTGGTACGACGCTTCTGGCGGCGTGCCCTGGATTCGAAAGAACCCTTTCTTGGAAAATAAAACCGCTGCTCGGGTTGCTGGCGCCGACAGGCAAATAAACTAAAGGGCCGCGAAACGGTATTTGCCGCTGCCCATATTCTGGAAGACCGGTGAGCCAGGGTGCTTTCCGGCAAGCCCGCCAAGGAAAGTCTTGACAAACTTGACGGTTTTCCGGAGATTGATCGCATTCTCACCAACCTCCTGGACACAGCCCATGCCCGCAGACGAAAAAATAAAAATTCTGGTCGTGGACGACAGACCGGAAAACCTATTGACTATCGAAGGTGTCCTTGATCGGCCTGAGCTTACCATCATCACTGCCACCTCCGGCAACCAGGCCCTGGAACTGGTGCTGGCGCATGCGTTCGCCCTGATTCTCCTGGACGTTCAGATGCCGGGCATGGATGGCTTCGAGGTGGCGGAACTGATGCGGGGCAGTGAAAAAACCCGCCATGTACCCATCATTTTCGTCACGGCCATCAGCGAGGAGGAGACCCACGTCTTTGCCGGCTACGAGAAGGGTGCTGTCGACTATCTGTTCAAACCTTTGGATCCCTTGATACTGAGAAGCAAGGTCAATGTCTTCGTCGAATTGTTTCAGCAGCGCAAAAAGCTTCAACAGGGCAATGCCGAATTGAGGCGCACGGTTGCCGAGTTGGAAGCGGTCAACCGCCAGATCCGTGAACAGCAGCAATCGGTCATCGAGGAGGAACGCCTGAAGGTCCTGCTGCAAATGGCCGGCGCTACCGCCCACGAACTGAATCAGCCGCTGATGGTCCTGATGGGAAACGTTCAATTGATGGAGATGGACGGGAACATTCCGGAGCATCTGGCCGCCCGGGTGAATAAAATCTCCGAGGCCGCCAACCGCATTTCCCAAATCGTCAAAAAGATCCAGACGCTTCGCCACGACGAGCCCAAGCCTTACGCCGGTGGGAAAACCATTCTCAACCTTGAACAGAAGGTCTCCATCCTCTCCATTGAGGACAAGGATGAGGATTTCACCAAAGTCAAAAAAAACCTGCGGGATCACCAGCAATTGAAAATGACCCGGGTTAAATCCCTTAAAGAAGCATTCCGCTGCCTGGAGAAAGGACGCTTTGATCTCATTTTCCTGGACTATCTGCTCCCCGACGGTACCGGACTGGACTTTCTTGAAGCGGTTGTCAGCCAAGGGATCGAGACCCCGGTGGTGGTTATCACCGGTCAGGGGGACGAGTTGATCGCCTCCCGGATCATCCAGGCCGGAGCCTACGACTATCTGCCAAAGGACAAGATCAGCAGCAAGGCCTTGCTGCGCATCATCGCCAATGCCCTGGAAAAAGCTGGGTTGAAACGGGAGATGCGCATGGCCCAGGAGAAGCTGGCAGAGATGTCTGTCCGCGACGAATTGACCGGCATGTTTAACCGGCGCCATTTTGGGGAAGCACTGGAGCGGGAGATCTCCGGCGCCCAGCGATATGGTCACGGACTGACCCTGTGCATGATCGACCTGGATCTATTCAAACATGTCAACGACACCCATGGCCACTTGTGCGGGGACCGGGTACTCCAGGAGTTCGGGCGGCTTTTGAACGACAGCATTCGCAAATACGATGTGGGCTGTCGTTATGGCGGAGAAGAATTCGCCGTGATTTTACCCGACACATCCATAGACAAAGCGATTTCCCTGTGCGAACGGTTCCGTAAACGGGTCAAGCACCATGCATTCACCTACGATGACCTGATTCTTCAGATCACGATCAGCATTGGCGTCGCATCCCGGCCGACCGGAGTCGAAATCACCGGCAAGCAGTTGGTTGCCTTGGCCGACAAAGCCCTTTACCAGGCCAAAAGTCAGGGACGGGACGGTGTTGTGGCTATTCGACCAGAAACCGGACACTTGGGAATAGAGGCCTGAAGAGAATCCTCTCAGCATGGAAATCGTAGCAGTCGAACCGATCCAGGTCAACCCCAGCCCCCTCTGCCTCCAGGCTTCAGGATGTCCGCAGGCTCGCAAACCATCTCTTCTTCGAGATCGGTTGCGTGCACCCATTGTCTAATTTCACGGATAAAAAACGCCGGGGCTTCTGGTTCAGCGAAGCGCCCGGCGTTTGGTTTTCCGGCTTTATCGATCAGTTGCCGACGGTTGACAATCAGGACTTCCTGGCGCCGGCATAGCCGATGTCCTTGAGGGCGGCTTCCATCTCGGTCAGGATGGTCGGATCGTCGATCGTGGCCGGCACATTGTACGCCTTGTTGTCGGCGATCTTCTGGATCGTGCCCCGCAGGATCTTGCCCGATCGCGTCTTGGGCAGACGTTTGACCACCGTGGCCGTCTTGAACGCCGCCACCGGCCCGATCCGGTCGCGCACCATCTGGATCACCTCTTTGACGATCTCCCCTTGGGCCTTGTTCACCCCGGCCTTGAGCACCACAAAACCCACCGGCACTTGGCCCTTTAGGTCGTCATCCACCCCCAGCACCGCGCACTCGGCCACATCCGGATGGTCGGACAGCACCTCCTCCATGGCCCCCGTCGAAAGCCGGTGCCCGGCCACGTTGATAATGTCGTCCGTGCGGCTCATCACGTAGGCATACCCGTCCGCATCGATGTAGCCCGCGTCGGCCGTCTTGTAATACCCAGGAAACTCTTCCAGGTAGGACTCCACGTAGCGGTCATCGTTCTGCCACAAGGTCGGCAGTGCCCCCGGAGGCAGCGGCAGTTTCACCACCAGCGCGCCGATCTCACCCGGTGCCACCGGCTTGTTGCCGTCGTCCACCACCTGCAGATTCCAGCCCGGCGCAGGCTTGGTCGGCGACCCCTCCTTGACCGGAAACACGTGCAGACCCATGCAGTTGGCGCAGATCGCCCAGCCTGTCTCCGTCTGCCACCAGTGGTCCACCACCGGCACCTTCAGCGCCTCCTCGGCCCAGTGCAGCGTGTTGGGGTCCAGACGCTCGCCCGCCAGAAACAGCGCCTTGAAGTTCGACAGGTCGTACTTCTTCATCAGCTCTGCCTTGGGATCCTCGCGCTTGATCGCCCGGAAGGCCGTCGGCGCCGTGAACATCGCCTTGACCTTGTGATCGGCGATCACCCGCCAGAACACCCCCGCGTCCGGCGTGCCCACCGGCTTGCCTTCGAACAGAATCGTGGTGCAGCCCTTGAAAAGCGGGCCGTAAACAATATAGCTGTGACCCACCACCCAGCCCACGTCCGACGCCGCCCAGTATACATCCCCCGCATCGACGTTGTAGATGTTCTTCATGGTCCACTTCAGCGACACCACATGGCCGCCGTTGTCGCGAACCACCCCCTTGGGCTGGCCCGTCGTCCCCGAGGTGTACAAAATGTACAAAGGATCCGTCGCCGCCACCGGCACGCAGTCCACTGGCGCCGCCGACGCCATGGCCTCGGCCCAGTCCACATCCCGCCCGGCGATCATGGAAGCCTTCTCCATGGGCCGCTGAAAAATGATGCACGTGCCCGGTTTGCTCGTGCTCATTTCGATGGCCTTGTCCAGCAAAGGCTTGTAGGCGATCACCTTCTTCACTTCGATACCGCACGACGCGGTCACGATCACCTTGGGTTTGGCGTCGTTGATGCGTGTGGCCAGCTCCTTGGCCGCAAACCCGCCGAACACCACCGAGTGCACCGCCCCAATGCGCGCACAGGCCAGCATGGCCATGGCCGCTTCAGCGATCATGGGCATGTAAATCAACACCCGGTCGCCCTTTTCCACCCCCTGGGCCACCAGCACTCCCGCAAATCGGGCCACTTCGTCACGCAGCTGGCGGTAGGTGTACCTTCTGATCGTGTCCGTCACAGGACTGTCGTAGATCAGGGCCAGCTGCTCTCCCCGCCCCTGCTCGATGTGATAGTCCAGCGCATTGTGACAGGTGTTGATCTGTCCACCGGTAAACCAGCGGTAAAAAGGTTTGTTGCTGTCATCCAGCACCTTGTCCCAACGCTTGTACCAGTGGCAGTCCTCTGCCGCCTGGCCCCAAAATCCGTTCGGATCCTTGATCGACTGCTCAAATGCCGCTTGGTAGGGATTGGTCATGTGGCCTCCTTTTGCCGGTTGTTAAAAAATAAATGCGAAACAACGCAACATGGCGATTCAGTACTCTGGTTTCATCTGTGCCGAGGATTTTAGCGGATATCCCGTTGCCGGGAACGATCACCGGATAAAGACAGGCAGCCTCCTCGGTGGGTCCCCGCCCACACGGTCGAAAAACAATAGAGAATAAGAGTGATTAATGTCAAGAATAAAAGCTGAATTTCATACAGTATGTGAATGAATGAATTTATTTTTCCGATTGGATTTACGAAATAGGTATGCGAAACTTAAATTTCCGACCTCGACCATCCAACGATGCGCCCTCAAACCATACGGTCGGTGGTGATGCTTCAGCCATGTTGACCCGGAAAGGCTTTTCAGATATCGTCTTCGGGTGCTTGGGACACCTTGACCAATCGCTGTGTGCCGACAACCCCAACGGAAGAATTTCATGCAGTCATTTAAAGCCATGATCAACAAAAGCCTGCTGCTCAAGCTTCTGATCAGCGTCGGCTGGCTGTTGCTTGTATCCATCGCCGTGTGGGGTTTTTTCAATTTCAGATACATGCAGAAAAAGATGATGGACAACATTACCGCCGGCACTCAGCGGCTGAGCAACACCATCCGACTGGGCACCCATTACGCCATGATGCTCAACTCCCGGGACGACATCAAGCAGATCATTTCCAACATATCCAAACAGCACGACATTGTCAGCATTCGCATCTACAACAAGCAGGGGGAAATCAAGTTTTCCAATCACGATAATGAGATCGACACAGTCACCAACATCAAAAACGAGGCCTGTTATATCTGCCATCGCAGCGATCCACCGGCGAATCAGATAACACCCGACGACACGGTGCGCACCTTCCGATCGAACAGCGGCGACCGACTGATGGGCATCATCAGCCCGGTATACAACGAAGCCGGCTGCGCCACCGATGCCTGTCACGTTCATCCGCCGGACAAAAAAGTACTTGGCGCCATCGACCTGGTCGTGTCGCTGGAAGAAACGTATCTGGAGTTGGCGCGCTACGAAAGAAACCTGGTTGCATTGGCTGCCTTCATTTTTCTGGCTACATCGGCCATGATGTTGTTCTTCATTTATCGCTTCGTGAAACATCCCATCAAAAAACTCATTGACGGCACCCACCTCATCGAAATGGGAATTTTTGGGACGCCCGTTGAAATCAACCAGGCCGATGAAATGGGACAGCTGGCCAAGGCCATCAACCAAATGGGAAAGGCCATCGACAGCAAGCAGAGCGAACTCAACAAGCAGCGCGACCAGTTTCAGAACCTGTTTGAAATGGTACCCTGCCTGATAACCGTCCAGGACCGAAACTATCGCCTTTTAAGCTACAACCGGGAATTTGCCGACAAGTTCTCTCCCAAACCCGGGGACTACTGCTATCATGCCTACAAGGGGCGCACCCAAAAATGTGTCGTTTGTCCGGTTGAGGACACCTTTGCCGATGGCCGCTCCCACTATAGTGAAGAGACCGGTGTGGACAAGGACGGCAGCATCAAGCATTGGATTGTGCGCACCACCCCCATCCGGGATGAAACCGGCCAAATCGTTGCGGCCATGGAAATGAACCTGGATATTTCCGAACGCAAACAACTGGAAGAAAAGCTGGAGCTTTCAGAAAACAAATATCACGCCATCTTCAACAACATCCCCAACCCGGTGTTTGTGTTAGAGATCCGCAGCCTGGAGGTTCTAGATTGCAACCGGAGCGTCCAGGCTGTCTACGGTTTGGAAAGGAACCGGGTGATCGGCACCTGTTTTCTCGATCTGTTTGAGCCCGATGAGCGTGAGACCATGGCCTTTCGCATGGCCACAACGGCGTTCCTGAACCAGGTGCGTCATCTTGGCGCCGATGGCCGGCTGCTCTATGTAGATGTCCGCATCTCCCCGTCTGAATACACCGGTCAGCGGGTGCTGCTGGTAACCATCAGCGATGTAACCAAGCGGCTGGAAGCGGAGCAGCAGCTGATTCAGGCCAGCAAAATGGCCACCCTCGGCGAGATGGCCACCGGAGTTGCCCACGAATTGAACCAGCCCCTGGCCGTGATCAAGACCGCCAGCAATTTTTTCATGCGCAAACTCAGGAAGAAGGAGCCTATCCGAGATGAGATCCTGATGACCATGTCGGAGGAGATCGACAGCCATGTGGAGCGAGCCACCAAAATCATCAACCACATGCGCCAGTTCGGCAGGAAATCGGACCCCAACCTGGAACCGGTTCTGCTTAACGAAGTGCTCGAAAGGGCTTTCGAGATTTTCAGCCAGCAACTCAAGGTGCGCGGCATTGAAGTGGAATGGCAGATGGATCCGGACCTGCCGTTGGTCATGGGCAACCCCAGCCGCCTGGAGCAGGTAATCATCAACCTGCTCATCAATGCCCGGGACGCCATCGAAGAAAAATCGGACCAACCGCATGAAAGCACGCTGCCCCGCAAAATTCTCCTGGCCACCCGCCGTGATGCCAAAACGACCACCCTGGCGGTGTGCGACACGGGAACCGGGGTCCCGGAAACGATCCGGGGCAAAATATTTGAGCCGTTTTTTACCACCAAGAAGGTGGGCAAGGGAACCGGTCTGGGGCTCTCGATCAGTTATGGCATCGTCAAGGAGTGTGGCGGTAGAATCGATGTGACCGAAAATCCGGGAGGCGGGTCGTGCTTTAACCTGCATTTTCCCTTGGTGAAAGAGAACTGATGACTGGCGACATCCTGCTGGTGGACGACGAGGCAGGCATCCGCAAGGTGCTTGGCATTTCCCTGGCCGATCTGGGATACACGGTGCATACGGCGGAGAATGCAGCCAATGCCCTGGAGATAATCGAAGCGGTCCGTCCGCCCATCACCCTCACCGATATCAAGATGCCGGGCATGGACGGCATCGATCTGCTCAAGATTATTAAGAAGCGCTACCCGGATACAGAGGTAATCATGCTCACCGGGCACGGAGACATGGACCTTGCTGTGGAGAGTCTCAAGTTCCAGGCAACCGATTTCATAACCAAACCCATTTCCGAAGAGGCCTTGACGGTTGCCCTGCAACGCGCCGGTGAACGCATGGCGATGCGTTCTCAATTAAGGGCCTACACGCAAAACCTGGAACGCCTGGTGGAGGAAAAATCCCGCCAGTTGATCGAGGCGGAACGCCTGGCCGCGGTAGGAGAAACGGTGGCGGGGCTTTCCCATACCATCAAAAATATCGCCGGCGGTCTGGACGGCGGGGTGTTCGTCCTGGAAAAGGGCATCGAACTGGAGGACGCCGGATATCTGAAACAGGGATGGGCGCTGGTGAAAGGCAACGTTGACCGGATTAAGACCCTGTCCCTGGACCTGTTGAACTTTGCCAAAACCGACCGCCTGGAATATCGGCTGGTTGATCCTGATATGCCTGCCCGCGAGGTCGTCGACCTGATGAGCGCCCGCGCCAGGGAGCACGGGGTGGATCTGATGCTGAAGGTTGAACCGGCGCTTTCACCGGCCCAACTCGATCCCGCCGGCATTCACCAGTGTCTCTTGAATTTGATCACCAATGCAATCGATGCATGCATTGACACCGATCCCGACGAAAGGGGCCAGCGCATTACCATTTCTGTCAGCCAATCGAAGGCGGGAAAGGTGATTTACCAGGTGAGTGATACCTGCTGCGGTATGGACAAACACACAAAATCACGCCTGTTCCAGCGGTTTTTTACCACCAAGGGCGACCGGGGTACCGGCATCGGGCTTATGCTGACCCGAACGATCGTCCACCGGCACAACGGGACCATAGAAGTGACATCACAGCCGGGTGAGGGTTCCTGCTTTACGATAACGCTGCCTGCCAAAGCCGCGCACATCACCTGAACCGACTGCCGGTCACCGCGGTCACCGGTGGCTGCTGCCGGTCATTTCGCTCCATTTTTCCAGCAGCATCTGGATGGAAGTTCGATCATACACCGCATCCATGGCGTCCTGGGCCTGATTCCACAACCCCATGAAGGCACATGCTCCCAAAAAGGGGCAATTGCCTTTGGCAGCACAGGCCATGCACGCTTCAACATTGTCTTGCTTGTCCAGCGCCCGGAATATGTCTCCTACACGAATCTGGTCCGGTGCCCGAATGAGGGTATAGCCACCGGCATAGCCGCGCTTGGATTCCACCAATCCCGCCCGGGTCAACTGACCCATGATGACCTCCAGAAAGCGCAGGGGTATGGACTGGGCAGCGGCGATGTCTGAGGTCTTCAATGGATCATCGCCCGGATGTTGAGCCAATTGGAAAATTGCACGCAGGGCGTACTGTTTTTTTTGTGTGACCAGCATTGGTGCTTCGGTTCCCCGTCTGTACACCCGGCAGTGCAGAAGTCTTCAAACGTCCTCAGGCACTGCCATCGACTGTTGCGCCAGGTTGGTAGTGCCGTTGAAAATAACCCTTTTGCCGGAAAATTGCAATGTCGTTGCAAAACAATAACGGGCATTCGCCCTAAAAACGACTCGCCTGCGTTAATCGAAACCCAACTGATAAATTTATATCCATCTGTTATTAAAAACTTTTCCAATCCATTTAAAAAAATTGAAAAATTAATTGACATTCAATATAATACCCGACTATTAAGGTCAGGAAAGTACTTGATGTATTAAGTCAAGAAAGATCCCGCTCCCTAAACCCAGGAAAATGATTCTGCATGCTGGTGCCCCCTAAAAAAAACCAGTACGCGCTGCGCGCCATTTTCGAACTGGCCAAACACATGGACCAGGGGCCGGTGAAAATCTCTGATATCGCCGCTGCCCAGTCCATACCCCTGCGCTTTCTGGAAGTCATTCTCAATCAACTCAAGGCTAGTGGCATCGTTGATTCCAAACGTGGCTTTTATGGCGGGTACTTTCTTGTCAAACCGCCGGATCAGGTGTCGGTGGGCGATGTGCTGCGGTTTCTCAACCGGGCGCTGCCGGTACCCGACTGCATTGCCTGCGTTTCCAAGACCAGCTGCCCCTTTGATGGCCGCTGCGCCTTCTCATCCATGTGGATCCGGGTAAAACAGGCGGCCTTCAACATATATGATCAAACTTCTTTTAAAGACCTGATCGACCGGGATGATGATGCCGGACGGCCGGGTGAGCAATGAGGACGGGTTTTCCGTCCGTACCGTAGAACTGCATACCCTAAGGATGTCAACGATGCGGAAAGGAACAGTTCATTTCAAGACAGGCGGTGTGGTGCTGACCCTGGTCATGGTTTTTCTGTTTGCCGCAGGTGCCGTCGGGATGGAACCGACGGTTGACGGCCCCCTTAAAAGCGGCGCTGACCTGATCGTCATTGATGCCATGAAAGGCATGGGGCCGCTGGAACGGCCACCCGTGGCCTTTTTCCACAGCCGTCACACCGAAGCCCTGGCCCGGATCAATCGAGACTGCAGCACCTGCCACCTGGCCGACGAAAAAGGACGCCTGTCGCCCAAATTCAAGCGCCTGGTCGATACCGACCGGCAGGCGGTGACCGACACCTACCACCTCAACTGCATTGCCTGCCATCGCGAACTGGCCGGTCCAGACCAAAGGAGCGGCCCTCAGACCTGCGGGGGGTGCCACCAGGAAAATCCGGCCGTCGCCTCAACCTGGAAGGACATTGCATTCAGTAAATCCCTGCACTTCCGCCATGTTAAGGCCAACGCGGAAAAATGCGAAAGCTGCCACCACGAATACGACAAACAGGCCAAGAAGCTGGTCTATGCCAAGGGCAAGGAAGGCGCTTGCGTCTATTGCCACAAGGATACCCCGGTTGACAACGCCATGGTGCTGAAGGACGCCTCCCATTTCCAGTGCATCGGTTGTCACCGGGACCGCATGGCCAAGAACCAGCCGTCCGGGCCCATCAGTTGCGTGGGTTGCCACGATGCCGACTATCAGTTGGGGATCGAGGTGCTGCAGGAGGTACCCCGGCTCAAGCGCAACCAGCCTGACGTGGTGATTGTCAAAACCGGTGAAGAAACCAAGCCGGTTGATGAACGCGCGACGGCCATGTATTCCGTTGCTTTCGATCACCGATCCCACGAGGCCTACAGCGAAAGCTGCAAGGCCTGCCATCACGCCAGCCTGCAGGCTTGCAGCAGCTGCCATACCAATGCCGGCAAACAGGAGGGGGACAATATCAAGCTTGCCCAGGCCATGCATCAGGTGAGCTCCCCAGCCAGCTGCATCGGCTGCCACAAAGCAAAACAGAAGGCGCCCCAATGTGCCGGCTGCCATACGTTTATAGGTGGGAATCCGGACAGGCCCGGCGATCAGTCCTGTAGGGCGTGTCACCTGTCACCGCTGCCCGCTCATGTAAATCCGGCCAATGTCCAGGAAACCGCGGAGGTGGCCATGGACCTGCTGCAGGCGCGCAATCTGGAAACCCAAACGTTCCCCACCGATCGGATCCCCGAAAAGGTGACCATCGGTCGGCTGTCAAATCAGTTCGAACCGGCCGCCTTCCCACATGGCAAGATTGTCAACACGCTGATCGAAAAAATCCGGGACAGCAAGCTGGCCGGCTACTACCACAGTGAAAAGGGAACCTTGTGTCAGGGGTGCCACCACAACAGTCCGTCAGCAGAAAAGCCGCCCGCGTGCAGCAGCTGCCACGGCGAGGCCATAGAGGGGGCTGACGCGTTCAGGCCCGGACTGGTGGGCGCTTACCATCAGCAGTGCATCGGCTGCCATGACGCCATGGGCATCGAGAAGCCGGATGCCCGGGACTGCAATGGCTGCCATGTGGAGAAGTCCAAAGGATACGACGGGTCTTTACGGCCATAAACCGCAACTTGAGGGTGAACCATGTCACTTTCCAGGAGAAAATTTCTCGGTTGGATCGGCGCCGCAGCCGGCGTAACCGCCGCTGCCGGCCGTAAAGCATCTGCCGCAACCACGCACCATTTTAAAGGCTATCCGGAATCGATGGCTGTGCTTCACGATACCACCTTGTGCATCGGCTGCCGCCGGTGTGAAGGGGCCTGCAACGCTGTCAACAGTCTGCCAGCACCGGAAGTGCCCTTTACCGATCTCACGGTTCTAGAAAACCACCGCCGCACCACATCCAAAAACTACACCGTGGTGAACCGGCACCCGGGCAACGGCGGTGGACCGGTGTTTCTAAAAAATCAGTGCAACCATTGCCTGGAGCCGGCCTGTGCCTCGGCCTGCTTCGTCAAGGCCTTTACCAAGACCAAAGAGGGTGCGGTGGTCTACGACGCATCGGTGTGCGTGGGTTGCCGCTACTGCATGGTGGCCTGCCCCTTCGAGATCCCGACCTACGAATATGACAGCGCTTTTTCACCCCGGATCATGAAGTGCACCATGTGCCACCCCCGTGTCCTGGAGGGTAAGCTTCCCGGCTGCGTGGAATCTTGCCCCACCGAAGCATTGGTGTTTGGCCGGCGCGACGACCTTGTCAAGATCGCCAGGCAGCGCATCATCCACAGGCCGGAAAAATATGTTGACCATCTTTACGGTGAGCGGGAGATGGGCGGCACCGCGTGGTTATACCTGTCCGGCGTGCCCTTCGAATCCATTGGCATGCGCATGGATCTGGGGATAACCCCGGCACCGGAACTCACCGCCGGCGCCCTGGGCGCCGTTCCCATGGTGGTCGGACTCTGGCCGGTGCTGCTCACTGGCATTTACGCCATGAGCAAGCGCAAAGAAAAGATCGCCGCCGAGGAGAAGGCCCAGGCAGTCGCCGCAGCCCTGGCCGAAGCCGAGAAGCAGGCCGCAGCCGATCTGGAAACAGTCATGCAAAAGGCCAAACAGGAAAAAACGGCCGCCGTCGACAAGGCCGTCAAAGAAGCCCTTGAAGCCGAGGCCAGGGCCCGGGCCGATACCGCAGGCGAGACCTCGGCCGCCGTTCAGGAACCCGAAGCCACACCAGGCGACGATCAAGATGCATAACCGGGATTTGGGCCGGACCGAACGAATCGCTACAGGAGGAATCCTTTATGTCTGAAAATACAGCCGCCCTCGGCAAACCGATTTTCTCGCCGTTCAACATCGTGGCCGGTGCCATTTTGCTGGTGGGGGGAGTTTTGACCATCCTGCGCTTTACCCAGGGGCTGGACGCGGTCACCAACCTGTCGGACTACAATCCCTGGGGCATTTGGATCGGCTTCGACCTGTTGGTGGGCGTGGCTCTGGCCGCCGGTGGGTTCGTCACTTCGGCCGCCGTGTATATCTTCGGCATGAAGCGCTACCATACCGCCGTTCGTCCAGCCATCCTCACCGGATTTTTGGGCTATGCCCTGGTGGTCCTGGCCCTGCATTATGATGTGGGCCGCCCCTGGCGCCTGCCCTATCCGTTCATCATGCAGCGGGGCACCACCTCACTGCTCTTCGAGGTGGCCGCCTGCGTGGCCCTTTACCTGACCGTACTCTTCATCGAATTTTCCCCGGCAGCCCTGGAGTGGCTGGGGTTCAAGCGCGCACGCAACCTGGTGGTCAGACTGACCCTGTTGCTGACCATCTTCGGCGTGGTGCTGTCCACCCTGCACCAGTCCTCTCTGGGCGCTCTGTTCCTCATCGCGCCATCCAAGCTTCATCCGTTGTGGTACACACCGTATCTGCCGATCTACTTTTTCGTCACGGCTGTGATCGCCGGGCTCTCCATGGTGATCTTCGAAAGTTCACTGTCCCATCGTTTTTTCTCACACAAGATGGACGCCGCCCACCTGGCGGAAAAGGACACCGTACCCCTGGGGTTTGGCAAAGCGGCCGCGTTTGTGCTGGCCGGCTACTTCATCATCAAGGTCATCGGCATCAGTACCGGCAACACGTGGCATTATCTGACCACCGGTTACGGAGCCTGGTACCTGGTGGAACTGCTTGGGTTCGTGGCGCTGCCCGCCTTTCTCTACGCGGTGGGTGTGCGCGACAAGAACGTGACCCTGATTCGATGGACAGCCGCCTGGACCGTATTGGGGGTTATCGTCAACCGGTTCAATATCTGCCTGATTGCCTTCAATTGGCATCTGCCCGCCAGCGAACGCTATTTTCCCCACTGGATGGAAATCGGCATCAGTGTGTTCATCGTGACTTTAGGCATCGTGATCTACCGCTTTATCGTTACCCGCATGCCCGTGCTCTATGAACACCCGGACTACGATGCCCATTAACCGTTTGAAAAGGATACAGCCGCCCATGGAAACCATCCATACACTTCAGGAATTCATGCTGCACACAAAAAATATCACCTACGTGCTGATCGTCGCCGCCCTTGTGGGAATCACGGGATTCTGGCTGTTTCTTAATCAACGGGAGGATGATTAAAGCAATTGGCGTTCAGGGGATTAGGGAATCTTGGAATTCCTCAATCATGTAAAAGGAGCACCTCATGTATGAAGTTGTAACCGGCCCCCTTGCCTGGCTCGCTTTCGGCATCTTTTTTTTCGGCCTGCTTTTTCGCCTGGTTTGGTACATACGGGGCCTGAACTGGCAGATGGACCGCGTCACCTATTCGCAAAACGTAATTTATGGCATCCGGGGTGCCCTGCGCTCAATCTTCTATTGGCTAGTACCCTTCGGCACCCGCAGTTGGCGATTCTATCCCGGGTTCACCATCCTGGTGTTCGCCTTCCACCTCTGCCTGCTGGTGACCCCGATTTTCCTGATGGGCCATAATGTGCTGCTGATGGAACGATGGGGATTCAGCCTGCCCAGCCTGCCTGAAAGCCTGGCGGATGGGATGACCCTGACCGTGATCGTGGCCGCGGTGTTCATCATCCTGCGCCGCATCGCCCTGCCGGAGGTGCGCATCATCACCAAACCTTACGATTTTCTGGTGCTGGCCATTGCCGTGGCGCCTTTTTTAACGGGTCTCATCGCCTATCATCAGGTGGGCAGCTACGATTTCTGGATCGTTGCCCATGTGTTATGCGGCGAGATCATGCTGGTGGCCATCCCTTTTACCAAGCTGTCCCATTTTCTGCTGTTTTTTCTCTCCCGGGCACAGCTGGGTATGGATTTCGGAATCAAACGCGGCGGCATGAAAAACAAGGGAATGGCCTGGTAGGCCTTGCACAGCCGTTGATAATCATTTTTAATGCTGTCTATTCAGAAATGGTGGATAGGCACTGACGATCGGGGGTGCGAATATGCCCGAAGGGATCCTTTGCAACAAGCAGGTTGTCGACACCAAGGAAAAACTCAACGCCCTGTTGGCGGATAAGAGCGGCAAACAGTACTACACCGAGATGAAAGCACTCGATGTGGACAAAAAGGCCCTGTGGGCCACGCTGGAGAAGACCTGCAAGTCCAGACTGCGAACCTGGTTGGAAATCTGCGCCCATTGCGGCATGTGCGCCGACAGCTGTTTTTTCTACCTGGCAAATGGTCGGGACCCCAAGCAGGTTCCGTCTTACAAGATTCAGTCCACGCTGGGTGAGATGATTAAACGCAAGGGCAAGGTGGACAATGACTTCATGCACATGGTCATGGATACGGCATGGTCCAAATGCTCCTGCTGCAACCGCTGCGCCACCTACTGTCCCTTCGGCATCGACATGGGGGTGATGTTCGGCTACGTCCGGGGACTTTGCTTCTCACAGGGATTCGTTCCCTGGGAGTTGAAGATCGGGTCGGGCATGCACCGCATCTACAACGCCCAGATGGACATCACCAGTGAAGACTGGGTGGACACCTGCGCGTGGATGGCCGAAGAGTACGAAGAGGACTGGCCGGGTTTGGAGATCCCCGTGGACAAGAGCAATGCCGACATCATCTACACGGTCAACGCCCGCGAACCCAAACACTATCCGGAAGACCTGGCCGAAGCGGCAATCCTCTTTCACATCGCCGGTGAAAACTGGACCGTCCCCAGCCAGGGCTGGGAGGAGACCAGCCTGGCCATGTTTGCCGGAGACTGGGGAGCCTGTAAACTGCAGGTGGAGAGCGTCTATGCAGCCATGGACCGGCTCAAACCCAAGCGCATGGTCGTTACCGAATGCGGTCACGCCTACCGGGCGACAGTTCTGGAAGGACCCTACTGGGCGGGGCTCAAATCAGGCAAGACACCGGTGGACAGCTTTCACTATGTGGAGTGGGTGGCCGAGTCCCTGCGCACCGGGAAACTGAAGATCGATCCGGCCAAACGCATCAAAGAGCCGGTGACCTACCAGGATTCGTGCAACTATGTGAGAAACGGGGGCCTCGGCGACTGCGCCCGTGAAATCATGAGCTACATTGCCGAAGACTTCCGGGAGATGCGCCCCTGCAGGGAACACAACTTCTGCTGCGGCGGAGGCGGCGGTCTCAACGGCATCGGTCGCTACCGCCAGGAACGCAACATCGGCTTGAAGGTCAAACGGGACCAGATTCTGGCTACCGGTGCCAAACTGGTGGTGGCTCCCTGCCACAACTGCTGGGATGCCATTCGTGACCTGGAGGAGATCTATAAAATCGGCATCCGCTGGTCCTTTCTCAAGCCGCTGCTGCTGAGCATGGTAGAGATCCCGAAACACCTGCTGCCCCAGGACGAATAACCCGAACAGGTGCATGATGGACAACCTCCGCCTCTACATTGACGGCAGCATCGAAATGATCCGCAAAGCGGATCATGCCGCACTGTTGGGCTGTCTTGCCCGTCAGGTGGAACTATCGCCGGGGTACACCCTGCGCAGCTTTTTCAGGATGCTGGATGCCCATGAACCCCTTGTTCACCTCAACCCCTTTTTCCCCGATCTGCTGGAACAGGTTCATCAGGGGCCAAGCAGCGGATGCCGGGTTGAGACCATGGATTGGCTGGTTCTGGAAAAAACAGTTGAAATGGTCGGCTTTCCCGGTGAACCGCGCCTTGACATCTACCGACGCTTTACGGGATACAGCGGCGGGAAATCGGTTCAGATCAAAGAATTTCAGGTGGATATGCTGCTGGACATGCAGGTGCGTTTAGGCAAGCTGAAGCATGTCATCTTCGGAGACCAGGTCGATGTCTTTGAGTTCGATACCGTCTTCACCCTTTTTGAACTGGTAGAGGGGATCGGTTGGGAACTCGGATTTCATGGAACACCCAGGGAATGTCAGATAAGGAGATAGCATATGTTTAAAAAAATCCTGTTTGCAACTACGGCGTCGCCGGCCTGCGACAACGCAGCCAAGGTGGCCTTCGACCTGGAAATGAAATGGGATGCCAAGCTGTACATATTTCACGTCCTGGGTGTTCCAGCCCGCGGATTCAGTTCTTTTGTCACCGATGTCCGGACCGGGGAGACCGAACAGATCGACCCCGACTATGTAGATTGGGTGAAAGAAGAAATGAAGCATACCTACGCCGAGCTTCTCAAAGACAGTGACAACGCTACCCTGGAGGCGGTCATCGGTGTTCCCCACCGGGAAATCCTGAGAAAGGCGCGTGCCGAAGACGTGGACCTGATCATCATGGGCGCCCACACCCGCGACGAAGACATCGGCGCCACCCGCTATCGCAGCGTGGTGGGCAGCACCATGCAGAAAGTGGCCAAGAGCGCCCGCTGTCCGGTGGTCATCATCAGCCGCCCCTGCACCACCTGCTGGAAACTTTTTTCAAACATCGTCGTGGGCACCGATTTTTCCAAACCGGCCACCAGTGCCTTCCTCTGGGCCGCACGGCTGGCCAGGGAGGTCAACGCGCGGCTGCACATCTTTCATGCCGTGGATATCAGTGCCACCGAACTGGGAAAAGTTAAAGGGCAGGTGGAAATCGAGGCGCGCATCGAATCGGCCCGGCAAAAAGTCGAAACCAAATACCTTGCGCAGCTCAATGGGTTCGACAACTATGAAATCGGCATCCGGGAGGGAGCGCCCTACGTGGAAATTCTCAAATTCGCCCGGGAAAAACAGGCCGACCTGATCGTCATGGCTCACCACACCCGGGAGATCGATCCGGAGCTGGCCCTGTTGGGCTCCACCGTGGAGCAGGTTGTGCTGCGCTCATCCTGCCCGGTGGCCAGTGTCAATCACCCGGACAAGACTCAAGATTCACCGGCCTGAGAAATCCGGCCCATGCCATCCCCTTTCAAAACGCTATTTCCATGACGCCACCCCAACCGGATTCGAATAAGGGAACCATTCTCATCGTCGACGATGCGATGGACATGCGGGTGTTTATATCCGCTTTGTTCAGAACCAACGGATACCGCACCGAAACCTGCCGGGAAGGATCGACCGGATTGGCCAAAGCCCGGGAGATCTCTCCCGACCTGATCATCCTCGACGTAATGATGCCAGGGACCGGCGGCGCAATGATGTATAAAAGTTTGAAAACGGACCGCCGGTTGAAGCAGATTCCCGTTCTCATGCTGTCGGCCGTGGGGCAGCGATCCTTCCAACATTACCTGAAGATGCTCAACATCAAACTCGAGGAGTCGCTTCCTGACCCGGAAGCTTACCTGGAAAAGCCGCCCGATGCCCGTCACCTGATGGATACGGCGGTTCAGCTCATGGATTTACGAAAAGGGTAGAAATGAAAACAAAGATCCTGCTGGTCGATGATGAGGAGGGCATCCGCAAGGTCCTGGGTATTTCCCTCATGGATATCGGCTACCAGGTGTTGTTTGCGGAAAACGGCAAAGCGGCCTTGGACGTATTCCGGCAGCACGCCCCACCCATCCTTCTCACCGACATCAAGATGCCCGTCATGGACGGCATCGCCCTGCTCCAGCAGATCAAGGCGGAAAGTCCGGACACCGAAGTGATCATGCTCACCGGCCACGGCGACATGGACCTGGCCATCAAGTGCCTGAAGCTGGAAGCGACCGATTTTATCACCAAGCCCATCAACGACGATATCCTGGAGATTGCCCTCAAACGGGCCAACGACCGCATCAGCATGCGCATGCAGCTACGGGCGTATACCGAGAATCTGGAAAACCTGGTACGCGAACAGACCACCCGGCTGGTCAAGACCGAACGGCTGGCCGCCGTGGGGCAGGCCGTGGAGGGCTTGTCTTCAGCGCTGAGGGGCCTCGCCGGGGACCTGGATGCCGGCATCAACTGTTTCAACGAGCTGCCCTGCTTCGTTGCTATCCATAACCGCCGCCAGGAGATCATCGCTATCAACCCCCTCTACCGCGAGAGGCTGGGGGACCACGTCGGTCAGGCCAGCGGAGCTGCTTATCCACCCGAGAGTGGGGAGACTTCACCGGTCAACGAGACCTTTGCCACCGGCACTGGCCTGCGACGTCGCGTCACCGTGGTATATGCCGACGGCACCCGGGGTCCGGTGATGGTCCACACCGCCCCCATTCGTGACAGCCAGGGCGATGTGGAGCTGGTGGTGGAGATCGGGGCGGACATCGGCGAAGTCCGACGGCTGCAGGAGCGGCTCCAGGCCACCCAGCAACGTTATCAACAGCTATTTGACGAGGCGCCCTGCTACATCACCGTGCAGGACCCCGACCTGACCATCCGGGCAGCCAACCGCCGTTTTCAGGAAGACTTCAACCTGACCCTCGGCGCACCCTGCCACAAGATATACAAAGACCGGGAGGAGACCTGCCCCGACTGCCCGGTGGCCAAAACCTTTACCGACGGCGGCTCCCACCAGTGCGAGATGGAGGTGACTTCGAAACGGGGGGAGACTTACCGGGTGCTCATCCAGACCGCGCCCATCCGCGACCTGGCCGGCAACATCACCCACGTCATGGAGATGTCCACCAACATCACCCGCACCCGCCGCCTCGAAGATCAACTGGCCTCTTTGGGGTTGATGATCGGATCGGTTTCCCACGGCATCAAGGGACTGCTTACCGGCCTGGACGGCGGCATGTATCTGCTGGATTCGGGCTTTAAAAAGGAGAATCAGCAGCAGATCCGCGAGGGATGGGATATCGTGCGCTTCATGGTGGGGCGTATCCGGGAGATGGTACTGGACATCCTCTACTACGCCAAGGAAAAGGACCTGAAATGGGAAACGGTGGACGTCCTTGCTTTTGCCGAGGAGGTGCTGAACACCGTGGGGCCCAAGATAAAAGACCAGGATATCACGCTGAGCCACCGGTTCGACCCCGGTATCGGCCGTTTCCAAGTCGATGCAGGCATCGTTCGCAGCGCCCTGACCAATATCATCGAGAATGCCGTGGAAGCCTGCCGGTCGGATCGCTCGGGACGGCCCCACGAGATCTGTTTCGAGGT
Source organism: Desulfosarcina sp. (assembly GCF_046496365.1). Taxonomy (GTDB): domain Bacteria; phylum Desulfobacterota; class Desulfobacteria; order Desulfobacterales; family Desulfosarcinaceae; genus Desulfosarcina. The sequence continues at coordinate 123,749 of NZ_JAWOHB010000116.1, read as the reverse complement.
CACCCAGACAGCCGGTTACATCTATCTCAACGTGTCGGACAACGGCATCGGCATGGACGCAACGACCCGGGCCAATGTTTTCACGCCCTTTTTCTCTTCCAAGAGCCAACGTGGCACCGGCTTGGGGCTGTTCATTTCCAACCGGATCCTCAGCCAGCATGGCGGCGGGATTTCTCTGGAATCAGAACCGGAGAAGGGATCCCACTTTTCCATCAAAATCCCCAAAAAAGCATCGGTTACCGGCCCTCCCCACAAAACGACATAGATGCCTTGCTTGGATCTGCGCTATGCTTCAACCCGCCTCACTGCAAAACCATGGCCTTTTCCGGGCAGATCTCCTGGCAGCAGAAGCAGATCACGCATTTTGCCATATCCACCTGAGGCAGATCGTCCACCATGGACAGGGCCTGGGCCGGGCATTGCTCCACGCAGGTACCACAGGCGGTGCAACCGTCCGGGGCCGCCTGGGGGGTAAGCCGAATTTTGCTTTCGAGCATTGCCTGAACCGCCGCATTGTCTAAAATGGCCTCGCCGCCCAATGGTGGAAGCTTGAAATTTTCCAGGGGCACCAGATTGCCAACGATGCCGATCTCATCCATGCGCCAGGCTCCCAGCCCGGCTTCGGCTGCTCTCTGGAGGAATCTCAGGCGCTCTGGATCCAGTCCCATCATGGTGGCAATCACCGCGTCCATGGCCACGGCATTGTCCGATGCCAGGATCAGGCCGATTTCCCGGAGATCAGGCGAGGCCGGGCCGTTGCCCTCCATTCCCACCACGGCGTCAACGATGAACAAGTCTGGCACCCGCAGCCTGAATACCTCCACCACCAGATCGTGAAACCGGGACGGATTGCCGGCGATTTTGTGAAGCCGGGCCTTCTGGGCGCCGGGCAGGATCCCGTAGCTGTTCTTGATGGCGCCGGTCATAACCGTAAGCCCGTGGGTTTTGAACTTGGGCAGGCTGATGACGATGTCCGCCTCGACGATGGCCCGCGAAACGTTCACCGTTTCCATAAAATCGGGATTAAAGGGCAAGGCGACAGCATCCAGGCCGATGTTGCGGTAGGTGCCTCGGGCGGCGGCCATGAGACCGGTCTGTTCGAAGGCCGCTTCATTGGCGCCGTAGCTGAAAAGCCCTGGATTGTCACCCACGACGATCGAAGCCGGTCCCATGGTTTGCACTTTATCCACCACCGCAGCCAGCACGGCCGGATGGGTGACAATACCCTCGGCGGCCTCTGATCCCCGCAGCACGTTGGGCTTGATCACTACCTTTTTATCTCTGAGATCCTGAGGAAACAAATCAAATGTATGGTCTATCGCCCCACGGACGGTCTCGTAGCTTGCCGGATGGATCATAACCTGATGCATTGTCAATCCTCAACTTTAGCGGATTCGAAATAGATCGAAAACGGACTCGGTCATCGCCCTTTGACCATTCGCACCAGGGTGCGGTCACGGTCGATGAAGTGGTGTTTCAGCGCCGCGGCGGCATGTATGGCGATGCTCACAGTCAGCACACCGGCGGTCACCCTGTGGACATCACCGAAAAAGGATCCCAGTGCCGGACTGGTCCAGACGAACGGGGGAAGCGTGAATAGGCCAAAAAAGGCGACCGGATAGCCAAGGGCCTGGGACATGAGAATACCCGACAAGGGTTGCAGAAACAGCAGCGTGTACAAACACACGTGCAGCACGTGCGCAAGGTAGTTCAGTACCTGGGTTCCTCCCAGGTCAACGGGTTGGGGATTGAACCGCCGCCAAAACAGCCGACCAATCATCAGCAGCAAAATGACGACACCGACGGATTTGTGGGCGCCGGTTACGATGGCTTTCAAACCGCCGGCAGGCAGAAATGACAGGAGCGCGCCGCCCATGAGCATGCCCACCACCAGCCCAAAGACCAGCCAATGCAGCAGACGGGCAACCCAACCGTATTGGTCGCGAGTATTCATCAACATACAAACCTCCTTGGTGATTATTATGACCGGCAGCAGGGCGACGGACTGGAATTCCGCTGGTCAATCAGTGGAGCAGGTGGCTGCCATACAGAATGCGTCCCAGCTCCCGGTGGGTGAAGTAGGGGTCGTCGTTGCGCAGGTAGGGCAGCATGATGCGTTTCTTGCGCACCAGATCCCTTGAAATATCGGCGAAAATGGCATCGGGATCAAACAAGGCCGCCGTGGTGATGGCCTGGCCGAAGGGGTTGATGATCTCGCTGCCACCCCAGAACCGGAACGGGTTGTCGTCAACCACCGCCGGCACCTCATCGGTACGTTCACCATCGTCGGACCTGAGGTCTTCAAACACTTCACAGCCCACGCGATTGGCACACAGGTTGTAGACACCGAAGACCCGCGAGTAGAAACGGTTGATGATGTTCCAGCTTTCGATGTTTGAAAATTCATCACCCATGGAACCCCTGGAAGAATTGAACATGGTGATGAAGATGTCCGCTTTCTGAGTGACACCCAGGTATGGCAGCGAAGGATGCCAGAGATCATTGCAGATGAACGGGGCGATGGTCAAGCCCTTGTGTCTGAAGACCCGAACCTTTTTGCCGGTGGCAAAGATCTTGCGCTCTTCGAAAACGCCGTAATTGGGCAGGTTGAGCTTGCGGTAGGCAAACCGGATCTCGCCGTCCACGGCCACCAGGGCCGAATTGTAAAAATTCAATGCCGGGGACTCTTCGATGAAGCCGACGACCGCTGCCGTCCCCCGGGTCGCTTTGGCCAGCCGTTGAATCTCAGGCGAGTCCATGCGCAGCGACGCTTCGTGATACCTTTCGCGGACAAAATACCCGGTCAGGGAGAGCTCGGGGAAGACCACCAGGTCGACCCCCTGTGCCTTGGCCGCTTCGATCTTTTCGATGGTTGCCTCGAGGTTGGTTTTCACATCCAGCAGGACCGGGTCGGTCTGGTAGACACCCACTTTCATTGATCTGTTCCTTATTTTGGCGTTGATAATCGATAGTTGCAGATTGTTTGAACAATCAGGCAGCCACCGCCCGGCACCCATCGATGATGGGATCGATTGATGCCCAGCGCTGCGCCGACCAGATTTTTTTGATCAATGCGTTGGCTCTCACTTTACCAAGGATCGGGTTGGTCAGCCAGAGGAATTTGGCCTCCAGCACACTATCCGAGGGCAGACTGTCCGGCGGCTCCCACAGGGCTTCGATACGGCCGGAACGGAATACCGCACCCATTTTGGTTTCAATGATCACCTCACTCGGGGCCTTGGCCGGGAACTCGGCTTCAAACGCCGGATCCACTTCAGTTGAAACCCGGTCTATCAGATCGAGCAGAACGGGATCATGCAGCCGCGGAGGCAGGACCTGGCCGGGCCCCACCTCTCCGTCCAGCAGTGCCGCGGCAACCGGGAAGGCCAAGCTGTACTGGGCCTCCTCCGTGTTGCAGGGATGCCCGTGGGACAGGCGGGTGGCCGCCTCAAAAGTGCGCACCCGGATACGCCGGATCTGTTCCGGTTTCAGGTTGGATTCCCGGGCGACTTTCAGCGCACCGGCCACCGCAGGTTGCCCCCAGCGACAGGCAGCGTATGGCTTGAAATAGAGATTGAGGATCTCCCACTGCTGACCGAGGTTTTCCACCCAGGCCCGGTCCGGCGCATCGTCGAACAGCGGACGGATACCGGTGAACCCGCCCCGGGCCATGAGGGCCGACAGCACCGCCACCATGCAGCCCCAGCCGATGCTGTCCTTACCCATGGCGGGGGTGTCGATACCTTTCATCATGGGGGCGATGGGGGCATGGTATTCGGCAGCTCCCATGGCATGGAAAAGCTGCTCCCCGGTGAGGCCGATCAACCTCCCGGCGGCCGCTGCACCGGCAATAGCCCCCCAGCTTCCGGACGAATGATACGCCGCATAGGTGGCATGGCGGATCACTCCGGCACGAATACCCAGTTCGTAGGCGATTACCAGGGCAGTCAAAAACTCCGGACCGCTGGATGAGCCGGCCAGTTCGGCTGCGGCCAGGACAGGCGGCAGGGCGCAGGCGCCGGGGTGTCCCTTGACGTTGCGGTAGCCGTCGTCGATGTCCAGGGCATTGCCGAAAAAGCCGTTGGCCAGGGCGGCACCGGCGGCTGATACCCGCTGGCCGGTCACCATTACAGCAGGATGCTGAATGTCTCCCGCAGGACTTGATCGATATCGGTTGGGATGTAAGATTTCTCTTCAGCTGCAAGAATCTTGCTGGCGATTTTTTTTGCCCGCTCACGGGTGTCCATTGAGCCGCCTTGTTCCCACTGGTGGCGGCTTTTGCTATCGGTCACCCCATTTCCCTGAAAGTACTCACTGCGCATATATTTCATGGTGTGGGGTGACATCATGAAGTTTCCCGCCGGGCCCACCGTGTCGATGACCTCCAGGGCCAGGTGGTCGGCGTCCACCGCGATCCCCTTGAGCACCTTGCAGGTCATTCCGATGATCTCGTCGTCGATGACGAACTGCTCGGGAGCCACCGTGAGCATGGACTCCAGCATGCCGGCGCTGTGGTGCATGTAGTTGGAGCCGCCCATGGCGCCCAGCAGGATGGTCATGGCCTTCTCCCAGCCGGCCTGGGCATCGGGCAGTTTGGCATCGGTCAACCCGGCGGAGTTATAGTTGGGTATATTGATGAATGCGGCCATCTGGTGGATCGCCGCATTCATCATGCCGCACTCCACGCCGCCGCCCAGGTAGCCCATGGTGGCCATGTTGGCCATGCCCGGAATACCCCCGTAGAGCAGCGGCGCACCGGGCCGGGTCAGCTGGCAGATGGTGATGCCCACCAGCTGTTCGGCATGCAACTGGGCCAGGGTGCCGGCCATGGTCATGGGGCTGGTGGAGCCGGACATGGGCGCTGAGGACAGGGCCACGGGAATGCCCCGGCGATTGCATGCCTGCATGATGCGTGTGGACTGGGTGCACAGCTTCAGCGGTGAGATGGCAAAGGAAGTGATAATCGAAATAAAGGGCTTGGCCTGCAGCTGTTGCTTGCCGCCGGCCAGCAAGGCGGCCATGTCGATGATGCGATCCAGCCCCGCCTCGTCGTTGACGCCGCTCATGACATGCTTGCCGGTGGCTTTGAGGCAGGCATAAAACATGTTCACGTCGTAGTCCGCCTCAGGGATGTCCGTGGGGATGCAGGGGCGCAGGAAAAAATGAATGTGATCGAGCCGGTCCACCAGCCGCCCAAGGTCGTAAAGGTCCTTGAGGGTTGACGACCGCGGCAGGCCGGTTTCCAGGTCGAGGATTTTGACAGCGGCGCCGCCGGTGCCCAGATGCACCTTGTCTTCGGTCAGGTCCAGATCATTTTTTCCGTCGCGCGCGAACAGGATCACCTGCGAAGGTGCTTTGGCAATTTCTTCGAGGATCAGTTCACGGGAAAATCGAATCCGTTTGATCTCCCGGTCAACCCCGGCACCCGCGCTGGCAAGCATATCTACCGTTTCGCCCAAACCGGATTCATAGGCGATACCGGTTTTTTCGAGAATGGTCAGTGATGCGTTGTGGATGGTTTCGATGCCTGCGGGCGACAAGGGTTTGTAAATGCCGCCGCTGAGACCCTTCGCGTTCATTTCTCATCTCCTAAAATGAATGTTGTTTGTTTGATTCAAATGATTGATTATCTTTCATATGAAATAATCAAAGTCAATTAAAAAAATTCCATTCAGCCCGATCTTTCAATTACCCTGCCAAAATAAAAGCAAAGACCTGTTTTGGATATATAAAAACCAAAATTAAAACAGTATATTAAGCGCTTTTCAGGGTGTTTTTAATTTTCTTATTGCGCTTTCGAGTTTGTCTGTGATTTGATGTTGAAAATAGTCATATGAAAGAAACACCGGCTTAAAGGTTGTGAAGGGTTTTATTACTTTGAATGTTTTTCATTCTTCCGAAAGTGGAGGTGCTCGGTGACAAGGTCGAAACTGCACCCCTTAATTGAGAAAATTTCCGAAAGCATTGAGGGGCTCACGCCCAAAGGACGTATTCTTGGGGAGTACATCACATCCCAGCCGCGCAAGGCGGTGTTCATGACCACCAAGGAGCTGGCCGAAGCCTGCGAGGTGAGCGAGGCCACTGTGGTACGATTCGTTTCCGGCATCGGCTACGACCGCTACAGCGATTTTCAACAAGCCCTGCGGGATTTCGTGGACACGGAACTGACCCTGTTGGATCGGTTGGACATCGCGGACATGAAGGCACCCGGCGCTGTCCGATTCCGGAGAACGGTTGCCGAGGAGATCGACAACCTCCAACAGCTTTACAACTCGCTTGACGTCGAGATCATGGAAGCGGTGGTAGACGTTCTAAACCGGCGGGTGCCGATTTACGTCATCGGCTCGCGGCTCTCCTATACCCTGGCCTACTATATGGGCTGGGCAATGACCAAGGTGCGCGGAAACATCCGCATTATGAAGGGCAGCGATCGCACCACCATCGACTGGCTGACCATCGCGCCGACTGACAGCGTCACGGTAATCGTGGCCACTTCCCGCTACCCCAACGAGCTGATTCGCCTGGGCAAGCTGGTCAAACGCCTGGGCCAGACCCTGGTGGTGATCACCGACAGCGCCACCTGCCCGGTGCTTCAATTCGCCGATCACCACCTGATCGCCGCCTCCAAACACATCCCCTATCTAGGCAGCCCGACGCCCATGTCCTGCCTGATCAACTACCTGGTCCACGAGCTGGCCTCCCGGCAGGGCGAGGCCTTGAAAACGCATCAGGCCAAACTGGAGCAATCCTACTGGGAAAACGATGTGCTGTTCAACATGAAGGATCTGGACGACAGGACGCCGGAGTGAACTTCGGGTTGTGGTCATTCGGCGAAGCGTTTACGGGTTCAACCGGTCAGAACGAAAATGTACAGTTCCCGCGGCCCGTGGGCGCCATGGACGAGCGTGGCCTCGATATCCGCCGTCTTACTGGGGCCGGTAATAAAGGTCATGCAGTGAGTGATACCTTCGGTTTGCTCACTTGGGTTCCATCTCAGCAGTGTGTACAACTCATTGAGGTTTGAGATAATCTGTTCCAGCCGAATAACCGCGATATGGATGGACGGCAGCAGTGAGACGCAGCGAGGCTGACCGGGGCGGGTTTTCATGGTGAGGGTCGCCGTTTCGGCAATACAGAAGTCGGCCGAAGTGATGCCGATGAAGGCATCTTCAGCGTGTTTACGAAAGGCCGCCTGCCGGTCGACCGTGCCGGGTTCGACATCCTGGAAATAAACGGGTATGTTTAAGGGTCGAAGGCGGTCAGTCAGTGCCAGACGTTTTACAAGCGGATGATCCCAGGCAACCACCGACTTGCGGTCGCCCCATTCAGCGCTTTTCTGGGCAGCAAGCTTAAGGATCGAGGCATCGGCCGAGGCGGTGTCCTTTGCGGCAATGACGCCCACATTCACCAATTTGCCGTTTTCGACGAGCCGCTCAAGCAGGGCCAGATGAGCGCGTGTGTCCCGATCGGCGATTTTTTGAAGAAGTCTGGAATCGTCCGCATTCGGTGCATCTGGGATGATAGCTTCCAGTGACCGCTCACCGGAGTCTTTGCGGTTCAGCGCCTTTCGGACAGCTGCTATGAATTCAACCCGCCCGGATGACCTCATTTCATTCGCCTGCGTGCACTTTCGTTCCTAAATCGTTGGACGAAACTGTGGCCTGAAAGCCGTCTCACATCGCGGCTCTGAGTCCATCCCCGGCCTGAAAAGGGAAGGCGGTTGATCATATTATGCGGTCCAGGCAGAAATTTCTGACCGATATAGGCGCATTTGAGAAATATATCGAAAAGTAGCCGGCTGCGTATCAGGTAGGACCAGGCCGTGAATGCAGCCTGTTCTGTCCTGCTTTTAATGCCAACCGCCCAGGAAATATCCCCTTCGGCCAGTTTTGAACGCAGCAGAAGCAGCATGCGGGGGATATTGATATTAACCGGGCAGGCAGGCATACAGGCGCCGCACAAAGACTCTCCCAGGCAAAGATCAGCAGCCTGGTTGATACCCTTGAGAAGTGGGTTGACCACAGCACCAACCGGACCTGAATAGGCAGATCCATAGGCATGCCCGCCGATCTTCCCATATACCGGACACACGTTGAGGCAGGCCCCGCAGCGGATGCAGCAGAGCATCTCCCTGAAATCCGGATCCGCCAGGATTCGACTGCGGCCGTTGTCAACGATGATCAGATGAAACGCTTCAGGACCGTCTGCCCATCCCTTTTCTGCGGGCCCTCCGATGTAGCTCACATATCCCGCCATTTGCTGTGCCGCCGCGCCGATGGACAGGAGCCTAAAGAGGATTGCATGGTCTTTGAGGTCGGCAACGATTCTTTCCATGCCCATGAACGCCACATGAACGCGTGGCAGGGTCGTGGCCATCCTGATGTTGCCTTCATTGGAAACAGTGGTGATATGCCCGGTCTGGGCACATGCGAGATTGCATCCCGAAATCCCCATATCCGCTTTAAGAAACTTTCTACGCAGGGCCTGCCTGGCAGCCAGTGTCAACGTGGGAGGGTCGTCCGTGTAGGGGATGCCCAGTTTATCCCTGAAAAGACGTCCGACCGCCTCCCGGGACTTGTGAATGGCCGGAGCAATAATATGAGAAGGTGTTTCGCCGGCAAGCTGTACGATGTATTCTCCCAGATCGGTTTCCACCGTTTCAATACCGGCTGCCTGCAGAGCAGGGTTGAGCCCGATCTCCTCGGTAAGCATCGATTTGCCTTTGACTGCCAGAGAAACGTGATGGGTGCGGGCAATCTCGATGCAGACGTTTACGGCGGTTTGGCCGTCTGGGGCAAAATGGACGTGGCCCCCGTTTGCCTCTATTTTGTCAGCCAGGGATTCCAGCAGGATATCGAGATTTTCAATCGATTGCATCCTGATATCATGGGCCTTGAGCCTGAGTTCAGGGCCTTCCGGAAGCCGGCGGTATCCCTCGGCCGCTCCCCGGCCAAGACGCAGTTGAAGGTTGGCCAAGGCCTGTTGAAGGACCGGATCGTTGATCGCCGCCTGCGCGCTGATCGAGTAGGGGGAGGGTTTCCGCGTAGTTATCAGACGCATAAATATTTGTTACGCACCGCTTCGTTGTGGCTCAGGTCGTCACGGGTGCCGTGATACCGGATGGCCCCGTTGTCGATCACATACCCCCGGTCGCTCAAGCGCAGGGCAACCTCCAGATTCTGTTCCGCCAGAAGAACGGTGAGCCCGCTCTCCTTCAGGCGGGCGATCTGTTCTTCGAGCATGTTCACGATCAGGGGCGCCAGGCCTTCGGTGGGTTCGTCGAGCAAAAGAAACTCAGGGTTGGTCATCAGCGCTCGCGCAATGGTGAGCATTTGCTGTTCCCCGCCGCTGAGAAATCCGGCCCGCCGCCCATCGATCTTCCCCAGTGCCGGGAAAAAATCATACACCCGGTCCTTGTTCCATCCGCCTTCATCAACATTTCGCGCAGATATCTCAAGATTCTCGCCGACGGTCAAGTCGGCGAAGACCCGCCGGTCATCGGGGACGAAACCAATGCCCATGCGCGCCATCAGATACGGTTTCTGACCGGTACAGACCCTGCCTTTAAATTCGATGCTGCCCCGTTTGGGGGGCGTCAACCCCATGATGCTTTTCATGGTGGTGCTTTTGCCGGCGCCGTTGCGACCCAGCAGGCAGACGATTTCACCGCGGCCCACTTCAAGGGAAACCCCGAAAAGAATATGGCTCAGGCGGTAGTAGGTATGGATCTTTTCTACACGGAGCATTCGTCTGCCCCCCCCAGATAGGCCTCTCGCACCTGCGGGTTGTTGCGCACTTCGGCAGGCGGCGCCTGGATGATCGTTCGGCCATGCTGCATGACCATGATCTGATGGGCAATGGAGAACACCATGCCCATGTCATGTTCGCAAAAGAGGATCGTCAGCCCCAGTTCGCCGGACAGCCGTTGCATCAGACGGAGCGTCACTGCGGTCTCTTCTGGCGACATGCCGGCGGTGGGCTCGTCGAGGATAAGTAGTTCGGGCCGGTTGCCGAGGGCAATGGCGATCTCAAGGACTTTCTGATCGCCGTGGGACAGTGCTCCGGCGATCATGGCGGCTTTTTCGAGCAAACCGACGCTGTCGAGTATTTGCCGGGTTTCAGCGACCGCCATGGTTTTGGCCGGCCTGAAAATATTAAACGTTTTACGGCGGCGGGACAGCACAGCCACCTGGACGTTCTCAAACAGGGTCAAGCGGTTGAAAATGTTAACCACCTGGTAGGATCGGCTGATGCCCTTGCGGCAAATCCGATGGGGTGCCAGGCCGGCGATATTCTCTTCCTTGAACCAGATGGCGCCGCCGGTCGGTGGAATCTGGCCGGTGATCATGTTGAACAAGGTGGTCTTGCCTGCGCCGTTGGGCCCGATCACGGCCACCACATCCCCACGCGAGACATTGAGCACGGCCCCGTTGACAGCCAAAAATCCATCGAAGGATTTCTTGAGGGATTCGACCCGGAGCATTTAGCTCTCCTTTCTGCTGGTTGGACCGGCACGGTGAAGCAACAGGCCCAGCACACCTTCCGGCAGGAAAAAGATGAGCAGCATTAAAACAACGCCCAGAATCAGGGTCCAGTATTCCGTGTAGATCCCTGCGAACGTCCGCAGACAAATGATGATGGCGGCACCCAGCACCGGACCCAGAAAGATAAACCAGCCGCCCAGCAGGCACATGATCAGGATCTCCAGGGAAAGGGTCCAGAACATCAGTTCCGGAAACACGGAGCCTTCAACGGTCACAAAGAGGGTGCCGGCCACGCCCGCGAAAAAGGCGGCGATGACCTGGCCCACCAGTTGTTGCTGCTGGACATTGACACCCACGGCCTGGCAGCGTTCGGGGTTGTCGCGGATGCCCTGAAAAGTCCGCCCGAAGGGCGAATTGACGATCATGTACATCACCATCAAGCAAGCCACGGCTATAATCAGGTTGCAATAGTAGGCGCCAGTGGAGGAAGCGACCAGGTCGGGCAAAGGGATCCCGTGGATACCGTCGTCGCCGCCGGTGAAGGTATACCAGCGGTAGGTGATGGCCCACACCAGGGAACCGAGCGAAATCTGCAGCATTCCGAAATAGAGCCGGTTCAAGCGAACAGTGATCAGTCCCATCACCAGGCCAAGTGCAGCGGAACAGAAAGGTGCGAACACATAGCCCATCCACGGGGGTAGACCCGACTTGATGACAAAAAGGGCAAAGGCATATGCACCCACCCCATAAAAAACCGCGTGGTGAAACTGGTACATACCGCCATAGCCAAGCACCATGTTGAGGCTGGTCGCCAGGAGCGCAATCGCGAAAATCAGGGCGCAAAGGTAGACGTAAAAGCGCGGCAGGAACTGGGGCAGCATGAGAAGCAGCGCCAGCAGGATCACACCGATAATGGTTGTCTTTACACCGAACAGAGCATTAAACAAGATACACACTGCCTACCAAGTTGATTTGAGCAGCCCTTGCGGGCGAAAAAGCAGTACAATGATCACGGCCACGTAGGGAAAGACGATGGCAAACTGAGGCCAGATCAGGATCCCGATCGAATCGGTCAAGCCGAAAATCAGCGCTCCGAGCAGCGCCCCCCAGATATTGCCGAGCCCACCGATGATGACAATCAGAAAAGCCTCGATGATGATGGCGTGATCCATGCCCTGGGTAATGTTCTGGGTGGGGGCCACCAGCGCGCCACCCAGGCCCGCAAGATAGCAGCCGATCACAAAGACTGCCGCAAACACCCGGCTGACATTGATGCCGATGGCACCGACCATCTCCCGGTCGACGGCAGCCGCACGCGCGATTTTTCCGATTTTGGTGCGGTTGGTCAGAAACCACAGGCCGGCTGCCACGAGCGGACCGACAATCAGCAAAAACAGGTTGTAGCGTGGAAACGGCAAACCGGAGATTGCAAACGAGCCCTGCAGAATCGGCGGCGCGATCAGGCTGCGGTAGTCCGAGCCCCAGATCAACTTTACCAGATCACCGATCACGAGCGAAAAGGCGAACGTAAACAACAAAAGCATCATGTGTTCACGCTCGTAGAGGTGGCAGAACAACCCCCGTTCAACCAGGAAGCTCAACAGGGCAACCACCAGGGGGGCGACCAGCAGGGCCAGCCAGAAACCCAGGGTGCTCTGACTGAACAGCGTGGCCACGCTGTACGTCACAAAAGCACCGGTCATATACAGCGACCCGTGAGCGACATTGGGGATCCGCAGGACACCGAGCACCAGGCTCAGGCCGGAAGCCACGATAAACAGGATCGTGGTCCGGCTCAGACCGACCAGTACCTGCTGCACCAGTGCGGCCAAGGTGATGTTCGCGGCCAATTCCATTGGGCTACCATGCCATGCGGATGCTGAGGGGACGGGAGAGGAGGCTTCCGGGCCCACGCGCGTTAAGGATTAGCACAAGACCAGGCTGCTATTGGTTTCTGGCCTTTTTGATCTCCTCGATCGTGGGCATGACATCTTCACCCGCAATGGTGACGATATCCGAGGCGATCAGGTAATCGTAGCCCGCCACCTTTTTGGTCACGCCCATGAACATGGGCAACATGGCCTGATGATCGTAGGCGCGCATGGTCACCTTGCCGATCGGGCTGTCGACGGTCATTCCCTCCACGTTGTCGATAAACTTTTCCGTGTCGATGGCCCCGGTTTTTTCATAGGCGCCGAAGATGTATTTCGCTGCCAGCAGGCCATAGACGGCGCCAACTGCGGGCTTACGCTGGTAGGCTTTTTCGAAATTATCTACAAATTCCTTGTTGGCCGGCGTTTCCGGATAATAATAAAAATAGTTGGATGTTCCGATGACCCCTTCCGGCGCCTCGAGGCCCAGCGGCTTCAAGGTGGAGAGTTCGGTGGCCGTGTGCATGAAAAACGGAACCCGCTCGTTGAATCCGGTGGCTTTGGCCGCTTTTAGAAAGGGGACGCAGTCACGGCCGCCGGTGGCGATGATGACGGCATCTGGTTGGGCGGAAAGGATCGCGGTAATATAGGGCGTGAAATCGGGCTCACCCACCTTCCACCAGGTCTGGCCGAGCAGTTCGACGCCGGGTTTCATCTGTTGCAGGTTGTTCCACACGCTGTCTGCGATGCTGTGGCCATACTCGTAATCATCACCGGCGATCCAGTACTTCATGTAGGGTTTCTGGGCCAGGCCGACGGCTGCGGCTTTCCCGGCCAGGGCGGTATTTTCCGTTATCGAGAAAACATAGCGGTGCCCCTTTTCCCCGGTAATTTTATCGCTTTTAGAGAAAGTTGCAAAAAATGGCACCTCTTCTTTCCTGCACATATCGGATATGGCCAGGGCCAGCGCACTGTTGATCGTTCCCATGAGAACATCGACATTCTCACGGTAGATCAACTCCTTGGCTGCAGCCAGGCCGATATCTACCTTGAATTTGCTGTCCCGGGTGAGAACTTCGACCTGGCGGCCCACTATCCCGCCGCCGGCGTTGATCTTTTCAGCCTCCATCTTGAAAGCATCACGCACATCATTGGTGTAGGTGCTGGCCGGCCCCGTATAGCAGTCTACGATACCGATCTTGAGCGTTTTTTCGGCGTGAGCTACAGGCGCAACCACAAAAAAACATGCCATGACCATGATTGAAAGACAGACATTGAAAACGGAAAGCTTTTTCATAATCCCCTCCTCGTTGAGTTGTCGGCCGCTTGCTGCATCCTGTATCGATTCGTGTTTTATGTGGTTGTCATGTAAGCAGCCAAATTGACTGTGTTAAATGGTATACTTGAATATGGGAGCCAGCCGGCACCGCGGCCGATTGCATGCCAACATCACGGCTACTATGACCGATTCAAGGTGTCAAGACCAAACCCGACTACATCTTGGCCAACGCCTGCTCAAGATCGACGATGATGTCCTCCGGGTTTTCCAGTCCCACCGAAAAACGGATCAGGCCATCGTCGATGCCGGCGGCCTTGCGCTCGCCGGCGGACATGTGCTCGTGGGTGATGGTGGGCGGATGCATGCAGATGGACCGGCTGGTACCGAAAGTCACCGCGTGGACCACCCGTTTGAAGCTGTTCATAACCGTGGCCGCTCCCTGCATACCCCCGGGCGCCACGAAAGAGAGTAGTCCTCCGTGACCGGACATCTGGCGGCAGGCCAGGGCGTGCTGGGGATGGTCCTCCAGGCCCGAGTAGTTGACCCGCTCCACCTTGGGGTGGGCGTGCAGGTAGCGGGCCACGGCCAGAGCGTTGGCGCTGTGCCGCTGCATGCGCATGGGCAAGGTCTCCACATACTGAAGGGCCATCCAGGCCTCCATGGGCTGCATGATGGCCCCAACGAACTCAGTGGTATTCCAGCGGATGTCCTCCACCAGGGGCTCCGGTCCCACCAAGGCGCCGCCGAGAATGGTGGCGTTGCCGGCCATGAATTTCGAAATGGAGAGCAACACCATGTCCGCCCCCAGGTCCATAGGCCGCTGCAGGGCGGCGGTGGCGGTGGTGTTGTCCACCATCAAGGGCACACCCCGGCTGTGGGCAACCGCCGCCACCGCCCGGATGTCGGTAATGAACAGGCAAGGGTTGCTGGGCGTTTCCACCCACACCAGCTTGGTCTTTTCATCGATCTTCTCATCCCAGCTGGCCGCATCGGCGGGATCCCGCACAAATCTGAATTGAACGTTGCAGCGTTCTGGAAAAATCGTGACCGCCTGTTTGTATCCCTCGCCGAACACATTGAGCGACGTGACCACATTGTCCCCGGGACGGGCAATGGTGAAGATCAGATTGAAAAGGGCCTGGGACCCGGAACCCGCCGTCAAACAAGCCTCACCCCCTTCCAGGGAAGCGAGGCGCTGCTCCAGCACCGTGTTGGTAGGGGTGCGGGTACGGCCGTAAACCGGGCAGGGTATCTTATCGAACGTTTCATATGGGAAGGTGATGGACTGAACCAACGGCGGCACGAAAGATCTAAAATCGTTCTGGCTGTGCATGGGGTCGAATCCAACATGCAGGCACCGGGTTTCGAAGCCCTCGACGGCCTCTTCACGGGCTGCAAGGGTTGCCGCACGGTCGTATTTCCAAGGTTCCCTGAGGAAAAAATGCTTATCGTCGGACATGGTTGTTACTCCTGTATCAAGTCAATGAGGCGGCCATGCTCAATTGGGTTTGCTATTTGCCATAGGCCAGAAGATTTTTTTATTTTTTGCCATCGATCCACGCCTGCTCCCGTTTCACGATCGCCTTGATCTTCTTCTGAACATTTTCGGGCAGCCCTTGGACGGTATGCGTCGCCAGAATCCGATCGACTTCCCGGGCCGCCTTGTCCTCCAAGGTCAGACGGCCGTTTTTCTCCCACAGGGAGTATGGCCCCTTGTCGAACAGCTTGGAGTAGAACGGCTCCTTGTAGTGGCGCATGGTATGGGGATGCTGCAGGAAACTCCCCGTGGGGCCTACGTCGTCGATTGCATCCAGAGCCAGCGTCTCGTCATCGACAACCACCCCGCGAGTGGCCGCCCGCAGGAATCCGATGGTCTCGTTGGCCATCACCTGCAGCTGCAGGGAGCCCTGAAGGCCCGAGTCCATAAATCCCACGTCATGAACGATGTTGGCGCCGTGGAGAAGCGCGGTCATGAGACTGATGGTACATTCCATGCCGGCCTGGTGGTCCAGCACCTTGGCATCGGTGGAGCCGCCCAGGCCGAACACAGGCAGGTCGTAATATTTGCCCATGCTGGTAGGAACGCCCTGTTCGTCGGCCAATACGTAGTTGCCAACCATGGTTTTGAGGTTATAGGGCCCGCCATTCCAACCCGGTACGGCGATCGGTGCGCCTGCATGGACCAGCTGCGAGAGCACCACACCCAAAAGGATGCCGGCGTTCATGGAAGCCATACATCCGGCTGTGGTCGACGGTGCGTTGACCCCGCCGGCATTCAGGGGGATCCACAACTGAGGCAAGCCCTTTTGCGCCAGATAGATGCACTTTTGCAATGCTTCCTCGTTGGCCACCAGACCGGAGGTCACATTGATGTAACAGGTGGCAAAAGGATGACGCCGAAAGGCCTCGGGTCCGCCGGCAACGGCCTCGCACATCTCCACAGCTGCCACGCAGCCCTCGTAATCCGGAGAGACGAACACGATGGGCTTGGTCGTATGGTTGAGCATCACTTCCATCTGGTACCGGTCATAGATGCGCTGGTCCACATCCTTGGGCAGGAACAGAGACATCACGAAATCGATCTCGGGCAGAAAATCCATCACCGTGGCCGCGGCCACCACATCGTCAAGCACCGGCGCCCGGCGTTCACCCGAGCGGTGGTCTAGTGCGGTCAGACAGTCCGATCCGCCGCCATAATACGTGTTGTGCCCCCAAGCGCGAATGGCGGTGTTTTTGTTGCGGTCGTACAAGGTCAGGCGCCGGGGCGCCAGGGCCAGGGCCCGGGTGACCATGTGTTCGGGGATGCGGATGCGGATGCCGTCGGCCGAAGCACCGCCGGCCACCAGGATCCGGCGGGCATTCTCATCATGAACATCCACGCCGGTCCGCTCCAGAATCTCCAGCGTACCAATGTGGATGCGATCGCATTCCTGATGGCCCAATCGGGAATAGTGGGCGCTGGTCATACGGCTTTCATGGGTAGGAATCATTTTACACCTCATTTTGATATATCAATTCATTTATAAAAATGTATCAATTGTTATGTTAACGCCATCCGAAAGTCAATTTTATTGTTGCACCTATTCTCATTACTGATATTAAAATAGACATTTCCAATATGATTGCTGCCAATAACTTGGAGCATACACCCTTAAACAGGAGCCGTTGATGCCTCAAAAAAAAACGCGGACATCCAAAAACCAGATTTACGACACCTTGAGGAGTGAAATTATCCTGGGGCACCGTAAACCCGGCGAGCGGATGGCCGTCGAAGACCTCAAGGCCCGCTTCGGCACCAGCGTGACCCCCGTGCGCGACGCCTTGCAGATGCTCAACCAGGAAGGGCTGGTGACCATCAAACCGCGCTCGGGGTATTTTATCACCCAGATCACCCTGAAAGAGCTGCGGGACATGCTGGAACTGCGCGAAATTCTGGAGGTGGCCGCCGTGGAACGGGCCGCCGTGGCCATCACCGGGGATCAGTTGGCAGCCCTTGAACATGTGCATGCCGGTTACACCGGAGACGACGACCAGGCCTACACGCGCTACACCGATGAAAATCGACGCTTTCACTACCTCCTGGCCCAGGCATCCGGGAACCAGGAACTGGCCATGGCCCTGCGGGGCCTCCACGACCGTCTGGCCCGTTTCATGGTAATCCGCAAGGCAGGCGAGAAGTTGGAAGATATCCACGCAGTGCTGATCGACCGTTTAGCAGCCCATGATGTGACCGGGGCCAGGCAAGCCATTCTGGATGAGGTTCGCAGCAGTCGATTGGCCATCATGGATCGGATAATACAGAAAGAGGCGGCCTACTGGCATGTGGGTACGGGGGGAGAATGGCAACGCTGAATGAAAAAGACCCCATGCAAAATGCCATCGGTGCAGGGCGGCATGTGCTTGGCCCAAGGATGATGAGCAACCGCATCGTCGCGATGATCGCAACGACGGTTGAAGCGGCCAACCGGCAGGCGCGGACAATCCCCGCGTGGAAAGTACCCATTGTTGGATTTGCCGATGCCGACGATCCACTGTTCGCCGAATTGAAAAAAGCAGTCCGCACAACCCATGGCCTTCCCGAAGACCTTCTGCCCGGCGCCTGCAGCGTGATCGCCTATTTTTTGCCATTCGACAAGGCCATTTGCCGGTCCAACCATCGTGGCACGGTCAGTTCCGAGGCATGGGCCGTTGCGTATATCGAGACCAACCGGCTGATCACCGAAATCAATGCACGAATCAACAGGCTTCTTGAACAGGAGGGTTTTCGGGGCACCCGTCTTCCCGCCACCCATAATTTTGACAAAGCGCAGCTCATGAGCGACTGGTCCCACAAACATGTGGCCTATATTGCCGGCATCGGCAGTTTCGGGCACCACCAAATGCTCATCACTGAGAAGGGGTGTTGCGGGCGGCTGGGAAGCGTGGTCACCAATGCCGTCATCGCGCCCACGCCGAGAACCGAAGGAGAGCGCTGCCTCTTTAAATTCAACGGTTCCTGCCGCCAATGCGAAAAGCGCTGCCCGGCCGAGGCCCTCGGTGATAACCCCTTCCGCCGTCACGCCTGCTATGAGCGGCTTCTGGAAAACGCCCGCCTGCACGAACGCCACGGGCTGGCCGATGTCTGCGGAAAGTGCGCCGCCATCGTGCCTTGCTCCTTCATCAATCCAGTAAAACCGCTATCCCAGAAACCGAAGGCATAAACACGCCACAAACGATGATCGAATACTGCAATTGGGTCTATCCAGATACACGACCGCAGCGACATGCTCCCCGGTTGAATCCCGAAGCCAATCGGTACTTTGCAATCACCGTTTTTCCAGCCGGGCCAGAATCTCCTTCTCACCCTCCCTTTTCAGCCGGTTCAACTCATCGACGACCTTGCCGTCCAGCGATTCGGGCTGGTGGGTCTCTACGATCCTGCGTACCTCCTTGCGGACGCGATCTTCCATGGTGGGCTGACCGGCCGCCTGCCAGGCGGCGATGGGTTGTCGGTTCAACAAGCTAGCCTGCCACAATTCTTTACGCAGATGGGTGACCGTATGGCGCTGGGCCAGGAAATTCCCCCCGGGACCCACGGCGTCAATGACATCGCGGGCCAACGTGTCTGCATCCACGATGATTCCCTCGACGAAACGCTTGGTCATGCCGATGATCTCATTGCCCATGACCAGCTGCTCGCAGGAGCAGGCCATACCGCTGGCCATGTAACCCACGTCGTGAATCAGGTTCAGGCCCGCCAGGGCCTGGCTGAATATGGAAAATGTACTTTCAATGCCCGCCTGGGCATCCAGGCGCTTGGCGTCGGTGGCACCGGCCAGGCCCCACGTGGGCAGACCGAATGACTGGGCCACCTGGGCCTGGGCCGCCAATCCCAGACTCCCCTCGGGTGCACCGAATGCCATCAGGGCGGTAGCCATGTCCAATATGCCGACATTGCCGCTCATGCAGACCGGGCAGCCAGGGTTGCGCAGCTGGGCCAGGATGATATGGATCAAGGACTCGGCGGTGATCTGCACCACGGTGCCGGCCAGGGTCATGGGTGATGTGGCCCCGGGCTGGGCTGTGGCACCGGGAATCTGGGGCATGAACCGGTCGGCAGCAATAAAGATCCTGTCAACAACCTCCTGGGGGAAGACAAATGGCGCGATCGCCTCCGGGTAAAGCAGGACAAAGGGCCTTTCTCTCAGCCGATCCATTCCTCCGACCACAGCCGCCGCCATCTCAAAAACATATTCGCAGCCCGTGGGGGTGTAACCGATAAACACCATCGGTTTGGTCGTGTTGACGGCCACCGCTTCAAACTCGTACAGATCGGCCACCGTTCCATGGACGTCCTGGGAAGAACCCATGGGCATGACAAAGTCGATGTTGGGCAGGGCGTCGGCCACTCGGGCACCGATGGCGATATCCTGGACGCGGGTTGCATGGTATTCGCCGGTAAGGGCGTCCTTGGTGTTGGGACTAGCCGTGGAAGTGCTGTAGTGGCTTTTGCGGCCTTCCACTTCCATGGCCCTTCGGCCGCAGCGATCATAGATGGTCCATCCTTTGGGGACCGTTGCCAGACAGCCTTCAACGATGTAGCGGGGAATTTTTACCCGTTCATCACTGACCTGCGCACCCGCACCGGCCAGCATCTTGCGGGCCCCTGCATGCAGGCATTTGAACCCCGATTTTTCAATCACTTCAAAGGCCGCCTGGCGAATCTCCCAGATCTGGTCGTCGGTCAGCACGCGCATAGCAACACTGCAGGATCGGATCCGTGATGTCTGAATCACCGTTTACCTCCATCAAATCAAAAGATTACATGAATGCAGAATCAAAATGCCCCTAGTTAAAACTGCTGACCACCGCCTCGACGGCAGCGGCGATCTGCTCATCCATGGGTTTTACCGTGTGGGTGTTAAGAATCTCCTTCAGCCGCTCATGGGCGCGGTCCAGCAGGCTGGTTCTCCCTTCCGCCGACCAGCTTTGGTGGCCGCTCCGGCAGATCAGTCGGGGCCGCCACTGCGTGCGTCGAAGGTGCTTGAGGGTGTGGGGATGGGTAAGGAACTGGCCCTGCCGTCCACCCTGGCCAATGACCGCCACAGCCAGTTGGTCTTCGTCGACCTCGATCCCTTTTTGTATCCGGCGGACCTGGTCGATCACCTCGTCCATGATCACGATCATCTCCAGACTGCCGGTCAGGCCGAAGTCCAGATACCCCACGTCGTGGTTCAGGTTGGACCCGGCGGCAGTGGACATGTATGTGAGCAGCCCGGCCTCATATGTGGCCTGCCCGTCGGGAATCTGGGCATCGCTGGTGCCGGCGTATCCCCAGTTGGGAATATCGAAGTAGTGGCTCATCTCCACCATGCCCATATAAGCCATGAGATATTCGGGTGCGTTGTAGGAGCACTGGCTGGTGGCCATATCCAGCACAGCGGCGCCCATGCCCATGAGAAAGGGGGCTCCCGGTGCGGTCAGCTGGTGGACAACCAGGCCAAAAAAACATTCGGCCAGTCCCTGAACCACGTGGCCGGCGACGGTCATGGGTGCGGTGGAACCGGCAATGGGAGCCGGGGAGTAAATAACCGGCATGCCCGTTTGCGCACAGAAGACCAGCTTGTCGATGCTCTTAAACGGGTGTTTTAAAGGGCTGATCGGCTCATCATACTGGATCCAGTAGGGCTTTTCACGCAGCTGGGATTCGCCGTCCCTGAGAATTTTGGAAATTTCCCACATGACCGCCAGGTCGCCCCGGCTGTCGGCCGTATTGACGATGGGCTTGACGGAGTTGGCCGCCATGGCGGCAAAGCTTTCCACATAAGCCCGCTGCGCCGCCACATCGTGCGGATGGGCAAAAGACATGATAAAATCGATATTGGGCAGCGCATCACAGACCCTGGCAGCCCGGACGATGTGCTCCAGTCGCGTGTGTGTCCGCCCCAGGGTCTTGCCGTCCACGTGGTACATGAGATCGGAGCCGGTGCCGAAATAGGCCCGCCGTCCCCCCAGGTCCATCACATGCTGGCCCTCCCGGTTGAACATGGGGATGTTGGAAGGTGCACTGTTGACCGCATTTTCCACCAGCGCGGCTGGAATGGTGATCAACCCGTCCTTATCCTGGCGGCAGCCCGCTGCCTTGAGCAATTTCAAAGCCCCATCATGCTGCAGGGTCATGCCGGTGTGTTCCAGCACCTGAAGGGCCGCATGGTAGATTTTTTGTTTGTCGGTTTCCGACAGAAAGGAGAGCGTGGGAGAGAAGGCATTGGGTTCCTGGTGCATGGTCAATTTTCCTTTTCGGTTGGCTGCAGGGGTTCTGCCGCCTGAATGGTTCAAAATACGGCCACAAGAGGTTCGACTCCCAGTGCTGAAAAGGTTTCCTTCGTGGGGCGCCCTTTTTCGTCCCAGCCCATGGCCGCATAAAATTCGAGCAGCATCTGCGTCATGACCGTCGGCGTCAGCACCGTACCACCATCGAGAAAAAACATGTCGGGAAGGCGATCTTCATCCATATCCGGGGCATGTTTGAGATTGAACAGGCGCTCCATGGCCGCGATTCGGTCGCCAATCTGAAAGAGATCATCGCTGTAAAGGGACAGCCCGGTAATCGACGAAGCGAGCGCCGCTTCGTTTTCCAGGTCGAAGGCGCCCAGAAGCGACAGTGTGGGAACTTTGCAAAGCCCCAGACTATCGACAATGATGTTCACCAGAACAGCCCGGCGAACCAGCCGTCCCTTTCCAGATGGTCTTTGTCTGTCCACCGAGTCGGGGGATCCGAATGCAGCGGCACCCTTTTCCGCCGGCCAGCGGTGCTCCAGGGAGGCATACACATTGTTGTAGTCGCCTCCGCGACTGGATACGGCATAACCCAGAGCGGAACCTAAAATGGCCGCCGGATGGTATGCGGTCAGTTCCAGCCCTTTGACGTGGGCGGCAAATTTTTCGGCATCTCTGCCGATGGTTGCGGCAGCACGCTTGACCCCTTGGGCCAGGATTTTACCCAAACCCTTGCCAGCCGCCATCTGGCGGATGAGTGTTGCCATGGCCGATGCGTCGCCCCAGGCCAGCGCCATACCATCCGTGTCAGCCAGGGTGAGGATGCCACGGTCAAAAAGGTCCATGGCAAAGGCGATGGCCGTGGACGCCGAGGTGGAGTCCAACCCCAGACGGGTGCACAGGTTGTCCAGGAAGACAATGGCCTGCAGATCACCCAGCCCGCACTTTGCGCCCAGGTTGATCATGGGTTCGAATTCCGGCCGGGTGGCGGTTTGGCCCTTCATAGGGCCGTCCTTGAATTTGAGATCAGCCTTGCACTGCACCGGACAACGGTAGCAGCCTGATGAACGCACCTTGTCTTTGAGCAGCCGGCGGCCATCCACCCGATCCGCCATCTCAAAACGGTATTGCCGGTAGTTGCGCGTGCCCATGACACCCATGTCGTCGGCCCACTTGATGAAGCCGGCACCGCCGAAGCGAGCGAAGGTATCGTAATCCACGGATGCCTTGATCTGCTTGACATAGTCGTTGACCACGCCGCCAATGAGGTGGCGTCGATCGTCGAATGGCTTGAATGCCCCTTTTTCGATGACCACCGCCTTGAGGTGCTTGGCACCCATAACCGCTCCGAGACCGGTCCGGCCGGCCGCATGGTCCCTGCCGGCGACAATGCAGGCAAACCGTGCACCGGACTCACCGGCGGTGCCGATGGACAGAATCTGAAGGTTTCCACCTGCCAGATCCCCCGCCATGCGGGCCTGGGTTTCAATGGCATCCAGTCCCCAATAGGCCGCGGCATCTCTGATTTCAACCTTGCCCTCGGAAATATACAGGTAGACCGGCGTTGAAGACCGTCCCCGGACCACCAGACTCAGGATACCGGTTGAACGCAGCCAGGCGCCGGCATAGCCGCCCACATTGGAACTGCCGATCAAACCGGTAAGCGGCGACAGGGCATTGAGGTGCAGCCGTGAAGCGGTGGGCGCACGGGTACCGGTGAGCAGACCACAGGAAAAGAGAAGCATGTTACCCGGCCCCAGGGGGTCGGTACCTGTCGGCAGATGCGCTGACAGGTAGCCCACATTAAAGCCTCTGCCGCCCAGAAACCGGCCGACAACCGCATCGGAGAGCGGCCGGCGGGTGCAGGCGGCTTCATCCAGATTTACTTCCAGCAGGTCACCGAATCGATTGGGCGGGTTGCTGTGCCCCATTTATTCCATCACCTTAGCAGCGGGTTTTTCAACCGTCGTCTCGTCCGTTTTTTTTATGTCCAGCAAGCTAAAAATTAACGCCTGCCGTGGCCTGTATATACAGCATACAGGCCCTATAATTAATGGGCAATGATAAAGTCAAGACAATTTAACCTCGACATTTTTGATTAGATATGCAATGAAATCAAAATAATTCCAGCCGGCAAACCCCTGTCCATCGGGTGCGTGGCGTCTATTTCTAATGAAAACCGCAATTCCCGAATATGCGCTGAACAAACGTTTCAGGTCGTCACTGAATATTTATCCCGTGTATTACCATCATCCAAGGAGGAGACATGAAAGAGAAGATGCATTCGGCAGTCAAGGAACTTAGCAGCGATTTCCAGAAAGGCAGAATGACCCGCAGGGAATTTATCCGCTTTACCACCCTCCTGGGCGTTTCCGCCGCCGCCGCCGCCCAAATGGCAGGATTGGCCTTTCCAGGGAAGGTCCTGGCCGGTTCGGTCAAACGGGGCGGCACACTGAAGGTGGCCGCACCGGTGCATAAGGTTACTCACCCGGCCCAGTTTTCCTGGATCTCACCCACCAATCAGATGCGTCAGGTCGCCGAGTATCTGACCTATACAGACGGCGACAACATCACCCATCCCTACCTGCTGGAAAACTGGCAGGCCAGTGATGACCTCAAGACCTGGACCCTGAACCTGCGCCAAGGGATCAAGCACAATAACGGAGACGCCTTCAATGCCGACGACGTGGTTTTTACCTTCACCCAGTGGTTGAACAAGGATGTGGGCTCTTCCATGAAAGGCATGCTCAGCTACCTGGACGCCAGCGGAATTGAAAAAGTGTCCGACCACCAGGTCAGGCTACACCTGAAGAATCCGGAAATCGCGGTGCCCGAGCACCTGTTTCACTATCCGGCCATGGTGCTCAACCACCGCACATTTGAAGGGGATTTCATCAAGGCACCTCACGGCACCGGCCCCTACACCATCGAAAGCTACGTGGAAGGCGAACGATGTGTGCTTAAACGGCGCAACGATTACTGGAAAAAAGGTGCCGACGGCAACTCCCTGCCCTACTTGGACAAGATTTTGTTTGTCGATATGGGCACTGAAATGGGCCCCATGATTTCCGCCATCCAGGCTGGCGAGATCGATCTGCTGGATTTCAGCGATATCGGCGGCACCGAGGCGTATCAAGCCCTGAAAGATGATGCCAGGGTCAATGTACTGGCTGCCACCACCAATCAGACCCGCATCCTCAGAATGCGGGTGGATCTGAAGCCGTGGGACGATAACCGGGTGCGCTCGGCGCTGAAACTGTGCCAGCATCGTGAAAAAATCCTCGCCCTGGCCTACTTCGGGCAGGGAATGGAAGGCCAGGATGTCCACGTAAGCCCCAAGCATCCGGAATACTGTCCCATCGAAACACCCAAGTACGATCCCATGAAAGCCAAACAACTGCTCACGGAAGCCGGATACCCCAACGGGCTGGATGTCAATCTGGCCGTGGGCAGCGGCTGGAGCGAAATTGTGCGCTACGCTGAAATTCTAAAACAGGATGCCGCCCCAGCTGGTTTTCGGGTCAACATCCAACCCATGCCCAACAGCCAATACTGGGAAAAATGGACCGAAGTGGATCTGGGTATCACCACCTGGGCCCATCGCCCGGTCGGCACCATGGTACCCAGCCTGGCCTATGTGGGTGACGAAAACGGAAAGCCGGTGGCCTGGAACGAAACCCGCTGGGTGGACAAGGAATACTCCGAGCTGCTGACCCAGGCCAACGGCACCCTGGATGTGGAAGCCCGCCGCAAGATCTTCTGCAAGTTGGAAAAGATCCAGCAGGAGCGCGGCTCCATCGGCAATGCCTTCTGGATCAACGTCTGGACGATTTCCAGAAAACCGGTCCAGGCTGTCAAAGCCCATCCCAGCCTCTACCTGAAACTGGACGAGGTCTGGATGAGCTAGCCAGTAACGGTTCGACAACTCGCTATGAAAAACGGCGGGGAGAGCGACCCTTTGCTGTCCCCGCCCGAATTCGCCACTGGTTTTTCTCAGGGCGTGGCGGCTGCCATTTAAACTGCCGGTTCGGTTCTCAGAACCGAGGCGGCAATCCAGACGGCTTGCCCATTTCCAGCCATTGCCGCAGCCTAATTGTTGTACCAAACAGGACATAGCCATGGCAAAATTTATCGTCAGGCGTTTCTTTCTCCTGCTGCTGACCATGCTGCTGGTGTCGGTCGCGGTGTTTCTGATCACCGAGGCGTCCCCCGGGAATGTCGCCAAAAATGTGCTCGGCGCATTTATAACTCCTGAACAGGAGGCATCTTTTTTAGCTCAGATGGGATTGGACAAACCGGTTTACACCCGCTACATCCATTGGCTGCTGGGTAGCGACTGGCTGGCCGACGGCAAGGTGGGGCTGCCGCTAAAGCGGGTGACCAATGCGGATGGTTTTGTCGACTGGTGGGCGGTGCGACCCAATGGCGATCGGGTTCGATGGAAACTGGCAGGCGAGGACCTCATCGCCATCACCTTGCCGCAGGCGGGGGGGCAACCGATTCAGGAGGTGGACAACGCACGATGGCAGGCCGGGAAAGACGATAGCAGCTTCGCCTGGGGTGTTGATACGGCCAATCATGTTGTCCGCTGGGAGAAAGGTGCCGACATCGAAGTATGGACCTTCGTTGTCGGCACCGGTTGGATGAAAACAACCGGGGGGCCCGTGGAGTACATCCCTTTGAAAAAGGGATTCGTTCGCGGTGATCCCGGCGTTTCCCTGCGAACGGGGCGTCCTGTCGCCGACACGATTTTCACCCGGCTCCGCAATTCCCTTGTGCTGGCCGGAATCGCATTTGTGCTGGTTATGCCCACGGCATTGATGCTGGGCATGATCGCCGGACTGAAGGAGGGGTCGCTCAAGGATCGCGTGCTTTCCATCGGCGGCATGATGTTTTCGGTCATCCCCGAGTTCGCCACCGGCATATTCCTGATATTGATCATGGCGGTGTGGCTGCAAATCGTTCCCGGTGCAACGGTGTTTGGTGAAAAAGCTCCCTGGGAGCGCCTGGACATGCTGGTGCTGCCGGTACTGACCCTGACTTTGGTCGAGCTGGGTTATATCCTGCGCATCACCCGTGCCAGCATGGTGGAGGTGATGAAGGCACCGTATATCCGCACGGCACACCTCAAGGGGCTGCCCTATTGGCGGATCGTTTTCAAACATGCCGTCAGAAACGCCCTGATGGCGCCCATCACCGTTATCATGCTCCACGTCAACTGGCTCATGGGCGGCATCGTCATCGTTGAGGTGGTTTTCGGTTACCCCGGCTTGGGAAAATACCTTCTGGAATCGGCGCTGTTCAAAGATATCAATGGCCTGGAGGCCGGTGCGATGATCCTGGTGTTGCTGGCCGTGGGCACCCAACTGGTGGCGGACATCATCTATACGTTCCTCAATCCACGCATCCGGTACGCTTAGAATCCGGGGGGCAGATGATGATTTCATTGGAACCCAATGTACGCGAGGTAAACCATGTCAAACGGCGACACTGCAGTCGATACCGTTAGCTCACTGGATGACATCCCCCCTTTGAAAAGCGATCGCAGAAGTATCTTTATGCGCCTGACCGACGGCATGAAGTTCATGTGGGCGTCCAAAACTGCGATGGTAGGACTGTTTCTGGTTTCCTTCTGGGTTTTTGTTGCCATATTCGCCCCTCTGCTGACGCCATACACGCCATTGGAGCAGGACTGGAAAAATCCCAATATTGGGCCTAGCAGCGAACACATCCTGGGGACCGATGAGCTGGGACGCGATTTGTGGTCCCGACTGATTTACGGCGCCCGTGTGGTGCTGGTAATCATGCCTATTAATGACACCTTCTGGATACCTGGCGGAACGGCCGTCTGGGGCGTAATCATTGCCTTGTTCGTCGGCACCACCCTGGGGCTGGTCAGCGGCTATCACGGCGGGTGGGTGGATGAGATCACCATGCGTCTGTTGGACGCCATGATGGCGGTACCGATCATATTGCTCTACATGATTATCATGGCCGCCCTGGGTGCATCCGCCATCAATGTGGTCCTGGCCATGACCATTGTCGGGACGCCGGGTATTGCAAGGCTGGTGCGAAGCCTGACCCTTGACATCCGTACCCGGGAGTATATCCGCGCAGCTGAAACCCGGGGAGAAAACCACTGGTTCATCATGTTCGTGGAGATCCTGCCCAACGCCCGCGGTCCTATTATCGTGGATGCTATGCTGCGGATCGGTTATGCCATCTTTGCCATGGGGACGCTTGGCTTTTTAGGGTTGGGCATCCCGCCGCCATCACCAGATTGGGGATCCATGGTAGCCAAGGGCCGCGAGTTTATCCTGATCGGAAGCCCGTGGGCCGCACTATGGCCATCACTGGCCATCGCCTCCCTTGTCGTCGGACTGAATCTTCTGGCCGACGGTGTTCGGGAAGAATCCATGCGCTACCAGTAACCCATCCGCAGGGTTTCATCGTGGCATTTCTGCGGTAATTGACGCAGGGGATGCCGATAATAGGGCTTTTGACTTTTTCATTCAAACGGTGAGCATAAATATGGACGAGCAGGTCCACGAAAAATCCGAAGTCGTGCTCGATGTGGAGCATCTGAGCATCGCCTACGAAACCCGCAAAGGTGATGTGGAGGCCGTAAGGGATGTTTCGTTCTCGGTGCGCGAGGGAGAAACCGTGGGGCTGGTGGGCGAATCTGGATGCGGAAAAAGCACCATTGCCTACGGTATTGTCAATCACCTGGGCCCCAACGGCAAGATCACCAACGGCCATATCCGTTTTCAGGAGACCGAACTGGTCAACCGCAGCCAGGCCGAACTCAATGCAATTCGCGGCAACAGCATCGCCATGGTATTCCAGGACCCCATGCAGGCGCTCAATCCATCAATGCGCCTGGGCGAACAATTGACCGAGGTGCTAACCTGCCACCGCGATATTTCTGAAAAGGAGGCCTGGACGCGGTCCATTAAGATGCTCAAGCGGGTCAACATGCCCGACCCCGAAGATGTCATGCGGCGCTATACCCACCAGATTTCCGGTGGACAACAGCAACGGGTGGTGATTGCCATGGCCATGCTCAACAATCCAGCCCTGCTGATCATGGACGAACCCACTACCGCTTTGGACGTCACCGTCGAGGCGGCGGTGCTGGATCTGATCGAAGCACTTAAAAATGATTTCAACGCAGCTAATATTTTTATCACCCACAACCTGGGGGTCGTGGCCCGTGTGAGTGACTTCCTGTGCGTCATGTACGCCGGACAAATGGTGGAGAAAGGGACCGTCGTAGAAGTGTTCAAGCGTCCCTGCCATCCCTATACCCGGGGGCTGATTGCGGCAGTACCGAAACTGGGGGACAGCAAGCTGGATTCGGTTCTCCACCCCATTCGCGGCAGGGTCCCGGCGCCAGACAACCGCCCCAGAGATGCCTGTATTTTTGCCCCCCGATGCGACTACGCCACGGGCGAATGCTTGGAAGCGCGGCCCCCGATGGTGCAGATTTCTCCGGATCACGCCGCCCGGTGCAACTACGCGCTGGACATCGAATCCCGCCCCAGGACAACCCGGCAAAAATCAAGGGTCCGCCCGACAAAAAAGGTTGCGGCGATAAAAACCGCGGGTGATGAATGCTGTCTCAATTCAGAAAATCTGCGGATCTGGTATCCCTCATCCACCGGTTCAGTGGCAAGCCTGTTCGGATTAGGGGAAAAAAAATTTGTCAAGGCGGTGGATGATGTCAGCCTGAAGGTATCCAAAGGCCGAACGCTGGGACTGGTCGGTGAATCCGGGTGCGGAAAATCCTCTCTGGTCAAAGGCCTGATCGGACTAGAGCCGCTGACCGGCGGCAAGATGCAGTTTTTGGACATCGAGGTGAAGGAGGAGGTTACTTACCGGGCGACAGGCCTGATCAAGGAAATGCAGATGGTGTTTCAAAATCCGGATTCCACCCTCAACCCCTCTTACACTGTGGGCAAACAGATCGCCCGACCCATCCGACGTTTTAAAACGGTCCCCCGCGACCAGATCAAACGGGAAGTGGTCCGCCTGCTCAACGCCGTGCGTCTGTCGTCAACCTATTACGATCGCCTGCCGAGACAGTTGTCCGGTGGGGAGAAACAGCGGGTGGGGATTGCCCGAGCCCTGGCCAGTCGACCGGATCTGATCATCTGCGATGAGCCGGTCTCCGCTTTGGATGTGTCGGTTCAGGCAGCGGTGATCAATTTGCTGCTGGAAATCCAGAGCACCTTCGGTACATCGATGATCTTCATCGCCCACGACTTGAGCGTGGTGCGATACTTTTCAGATGACATCGCCGTCATGTACCTGGGACGAATCGTCGAAATCGGCCCTGCGGACAAAATCTATGACCCACCCTACCATCCCTATACAGAAGCCTTGTTGTCGGCCGTGCCCATCGCGGACCCCGAGGCCCAACAAAAAGAGATCCGCCTGAGCGGCAATGTGCCCAGTGCCCTCAATCCCCCGTCGGGATGCTACTTCCATACCCGCTGCCCACGACGCAAAAAGATGCTGCCCGACGGTGG
The DNA here is from genome assembly GCF_046496365.1 of Desulfosarcina sp. Lineage (GTDB taxonomy): Bacteria > Desulfobacterota > Desulfobacteria > Desulfobacterales > Desulfosarcinaceae > Desulfosarcina. The sequence continues at coordinate 93,826 of NZ_JAWOHB010000116.1, read as the reverse complement.
AAAGATCTGCGAAACCGACATCCCGCCATGGCGGCAAAACGGATCCAACCACCGTATTTTATGCCATATCCCCATGGAGAAGTTAATGGAGATTGAGCCGGTCATTCACCAGAAAAGCACACGGATTCAAAAGCAATGAAACTCGGCCTGCACACGTACAGCCTGAATCTGCATGGCATCGGCCAGGCTTGGGCAGGCTTTACGTGCCCCTGGCCGAGACAGCTGTCCACCTTTCAACTGTTTGATCTGCTGGTGGACCTGGATCTGGAGGGGGTTCATCTGGACGATGGCGTGCTCGAAAGCCTGGAGCCTGAATACCTGCAGGAGGTAGGATCGGCAGCCAAGGAGGCCGGACTTTATTTGGAGTACAATTTTTCCATGGATCGGGGCGGATTCGGCATCGGCCGCCAGCACGACATTGAAACAGCCATCGAAATTGCCGGGCACCTTGGTGCGGACATCGTCAAGGTGGGCATGGACCTGCGCCGGCCGCGGCCCGTGGCCGCCAGCCGGTTTCATCCACAGATCATCGCACAGATGGAAGCGGTTGCCGATCTGCTGAAGGCTGCCGCACCGCTGGCCGCCGGGCGGGGCATCCGTCTGGCCGTGGAAAACCATTGTGACACTTTTTCGGAAGAGATCCTCTGGCTGCTGGATCGGATCGACAGCCCGGTGGTGGGCGCCTGCATCGACACGGTCAATGGCCTGCATGTCATGGAAGATCCCATGACCGCCATTGAAAATCTGGCCCCGCGTGCACTGACCAACCACTTTCGGGATGATCGCATCGAATTCCAGCGCTGGGGGTTCAAGCTGGTGGGTGCCGCCGTGGGCGAGGGAGACATCGATATGCATCGGGCCTACGAACTTTTCCGGGATCGATCTTCAATGGACCGCATCAACATCGAAACGGAGCTGGAAACACCATTGGACAACAAGCAAGCGGCCCTGACCATGGAAATCGATGCCATTCGGCGCAGCGTCCACTTCTGTCGGGAGGTTCTGGGCATCCGCAGGGCCGGCCGTTCACAAGGCCAGAGTTGAACGCGGACTGTCTTGCAGGTGCCCTTACACAGGAGGAATTCTGATGGAAAAAAATCAAAAGGCGGCTGTAATTGGCGCGTTTGTGGCCGATGCACTCTCCCTGGGGGTCCACTGGGTCTACAACACCGGTGTAATCGATAAAAAATTCGGCAGAGTGGAACGTTACCACGACCCGCTTACCTCATACCACAGGGGCAAACGGGCGGGAAATTTCACCCATTACGGAGACCAGACGCTCCTGCTGCTGGAATCGTTGAGTGCTGAAGGGGGCTTTGATAAAGGCCGCTTCGCTGAACGATGGCGGATTTTTTTTTCAGGCTACAGCGGCTATTTCGACCAGGCATCCAAAATGACATTGGAAAATATGGCTGCCGGAAAAGGGCTGACCGAAAGCGGTTCAACATCAGACGACCTGGCAGGGGCCTCGCGCATGGCACCTTTGGTATCCAAGTATGGTGGCAACCTGGACAAGCTTGTCCATTCGGCTCGCGCACAGACTGCCATCACCCACACTGACGACCGCGTGATCCAGAGTGCCGACTTTTTTGCTCGCACCGTGTTTGCCGTGCTTGGAAAGCAGCCGCCGATAGCGGCCATGGAGGCTACGCTAAAAACCAACTTTCCAGAAAGCCCGATTGCCTCCCTGGTCATCATGGGATTGGATAGCAGAAACCGGAACACCCGTGAAACCATCGCGGAATTTGGCCAGATGTGCAGCGTAGAAGCCGGACTGCCGGGTGCAGTTCACCTCATCGCACGCCATGCCGACGATTTCAAGACCGCCATGGTCGAGAACGTCATGGCCGGGGGGGATTCTGCAGCCCGGGGAATGATGGCCGGCATGGTACTGGGAGCCGCCCACGGCATGGCGGCGATCCCGAAAGCATGGATGTCGGAGATGGCCGCGGGCGAACGGATCAACTCGCTTCTTAACCCTTGAGAATTGCTCATTCTTACCATATAAAACTTAAACAAGTCATTATCGTAGGGATACCTATCAAGCATTGAAAGTAAAATTTACCATTCTGACCCTTTTGGGGCTAACCATGCTGCTCCTGTCGGCCCCGACCGCTTCCAGTGCAGTCAGCGACAGACTGATCCAGGAGCTGGACAGCGGTTGCATCGACTGGAGTGGCTGGATCGTCAAGGCAGGTGGTGTCGGCACCCCTGTTGCCATTGATGACGGCCAACCAATCGATTCTCCGACAGAATTGGTCGATAGGGCCAGATCGATGGCCCAGTCCAGATTACTGGATACCGTAAGCGCCATTCGCATCAATGCGGTCTCTCGGGTAGGGGAACGCATGGCGCAAAGCGCAGCTTTTCGAGATGGATTGGCCACACTCGCCCGCAACGCGTCCATCACCCGCCAGGAATACCTGTCCGACGGCACCGTGGAGATTGAATTGATTATGAATCTGACCGGTGGATTCGGCCAGTTCGTCCTTCCCGGGGAAATCCGTCAGGTGGAATCGGTCACCACGATGACTGCCGCTGAACCGGCGGCGGACATGCCTGCCAGGCAGGCCGAAGGCGACGAAAGCCGTTCCTACACAGGGCTGATTCTTGATGCAACCGGAATTGGTGCCAAACCGTCTCTGGTACCCGTAGTCGTCGATGAGTCTGGAGAAGTGGTTTACGGGCCGGCTTTTGTCAGCCGGGAATTCGCCGTGTCCCGAGGCATGAGCGGTTTTGCCGGCACATTGGCAGCCGCCCGCGATGACAAGCGGGTGGGTGACCGACCCATGGTTGTCAAGGTGATCCGAACCCGTTCCTCAGGGTCCACGGAACTGGTGATCTCCAGCGCCGATGCGGCCCGCCTGCGCAGTTCGGTGGCTCACCTGAATTTCCTGAAGGCCTGCCGGGTGAGCATTGTAATGGATCCGCAAACCGATCCATAATCGGGTTGTTCTTTTATGACATGCCGCTAATCGGCAAAAAAGGAGTGGTCATGGTCCAGCAAAACAATTTTGCCTTGTTGATTCTGACTTTGGTTCTCATCGTGGCCTGCGGTCCAGACACTGTTTTTCTCCGGCCGGCGCTGGACACACCGGCCCAGCATGTGAAAAACGGGCACAACCTTCTGTTGCGCGGCAAGATCGATGCAGCCAATGCCGAATTTATGCGGGCAAAAAGCCTGGACGATGGTTATGCCCAGGCGTATGTGGGCCTTGCCCTGATTCAGGGACATCGGGGGGATATTGACGGGGGGGTTGAGACCCTCAACCAGGCCAAAGGACTGGTATCCACACCGGAAGATGCCACAGCGGTGAATCAAGGATATGAGTTGCTCAAGGAGATGCAGTCCGGCGCTCGGAACTGAGCGCAACGGATAGAACACCAAGGGCAGGAGATTGGCAACTTCTCCTGCCCCGTGGATTTCAATAGCGGTAGTGGTCCGGTTTGAAAGGGCCGTGCACGGGCACTCCCAGATAGTCGGCCTGAACCTGAGTTAGCGTACTCAATTTCACCCCCAACCGGGCAAGGTGCAGGCGGGCCACCTCCTCGTCCAGTTTCTTGGGCAGGGTGTACACCTTTTTCTCGTAGCCGCCCGAGGCCAGTTCGATCTGTGCCAGGCACTGGTTGGTGAAACTGTTGCTCATGACGAAGCTGGGGTGACCGGTCGCACATCCCAGGTTGACCAGCCGGCCTTCGGCCAGGATGATGATCGACCGACCGGATTTCAGGGTCCATTTGTCAACCTGCGGCTTGATTGACGTTTTCTTACAGGCTGGATTTTTTTCCAGATAGCCCATTTCAATCTCGTTGTCGAAGTGCCCGATGTTGCACACGATGGCCTCGTTTTTCATCTGCTCCATGTGCACACCGGTGATGACCTGGTAGCAGCCGGTGGCTGTGACAAAGATGTCCCCTTCGGCAGCGGCCTCTTCCATGGTGGTCACTTCAAAACCCTCCATGGCCGCCTGCAGGGCGCAGATAGGATCGATCTCGGTCACCAGCACGCGGGCGCCATAGCCGCGCATGGAGTGTGCGCAGCCCTTGCCCACATCGCCGTAGCCGCAGACCACCGCCACCTTGCCGGCCATCATCACATCCGTGGCCCGCTTGATGCCGTCGGCCAGAGATTCCCGGCAGCCATAAAGATTATCGAACTTCGATTTGGTGACCGAATCGTTGACGTTGAAGGCGGGGAATAGGAGTTCGCCCTTCTGGGCCAACTGGTAGAGCCGGTGAACGCCTGTGGTGGTCTCTTCGGACACGCCCTTGACCGATGCGGCGATGCGGGTCCAGAAACCGGAGTCGTTGGCACAGCCGACTTTCAGGCGAGCCATGAGCAGCTGCATATCTTGGGAACCATAATCTTTTTTCAGCAGAGTCGGATCTTTCTCCACCGCCACCCCCTGGTGGACGAACATGGTCGCGTCGCCGCCGTCATCCACGATCAAGTCCGGTCCGCTGCCGTCTGGCCATACCAGCGCCTGCTCGGTGCACCACCAGTAATCCTCCAGGTTTTCGCCTTTCCAGGCGAAGACTGCGGCCGATCCCTTGCGTGCAATGGCTGCGGCCGCATGATCCTGGGTGGAAAAGATGTTGCACGAAGCCCAGCGGATGTCAGCCCCCAGAATTTTGAGGGTGTCGATGAGCATGGCCGTCTGGATGGTCATATGCAGGCTGCCGGTGATCTTCAAACCTTTGAACGGCTGCAGCGTTCCATATTTTTCACGCACAGCCATGAGGCCGGGCATTTCGTTTTCGGACAGCTGCATCTCCTTGTCACCATAGTCGGCAAGGTCGATATCTGCGATTTTATAGGGCAGTGACGCATCATAGGCCGGCGGACCGCCCAACGCCACGACGTTTTCAGCACGGGTCATGATTGATCCTCCATAATTGACGGGGGCCGATGGCCCCCATTTGTTTCACCGTCAACATAAGCGTGGTTGTGCCGATTACAAGCCGGCCCTTTCACGGATAACCTCCGCCTTATTGGTCTGCTCCCAGGAAAATTCCGGCTCGGTTCGCCCGAAATGGCCGTAGGCGGCGGTTTTATGATAAATGGGGCGCAGCAGATCGAGGTATTCGATGATGGCTGCCGGTCGCAGGTCGAAAACCTCCTTGACGATCTCTTCCACGCGTTCCTTGGGAACCTTGCCCGTATGCATAAGATCAATCATTACCGACACCGGTTCAGCCACGCCGATGGCGTAGGCGATCTGGACTTCGCATTTATTGGCCAGGCCGGCGGCCACGATGTTCTTGGCCACATGGCGCCCCATGTACGAGGCGCTGCGGTCCACCTTGGAGGGATCCTTGCCGGAGAAGCACCCACCGCCGTGGCTGCCCTGGCCCCCGTAAGTATCCACAATGATCTTGCGGCCCGTGAGCCCGCAGTCGCCCATGGGTCCGCCCACCACGAACCGACCGGTGGGGTTGATGAAATAGCGCGTGTCCCCGTCGATCATGCCGACCGGGATGACTTTTTTAATCACCTCTTCGATAATGGCCTCACGCAGGTCCTCATGGGTGACGTCGGGTTTGTGCTGGGCCGAGACCACGATGGTGTCCACCCGCACGGGCCGGCCGTCGTGATACTCGATGGTGACCTGGGACTTGCCGTCCGGCCGCAGGAAATCCAGGGCGCCGTTTTTGCGGACCTGGGCCAATCGCCGGGTCAGCTTGTGGGCATACATGATTGGCATGGGCATCAGTTCCGGGGTCTCGTCCGTGGCGAAGCCGAACATCAACCCCTGATCCCCGGCCCCCTGGTCCTTGCAAAGGCCGGGGCTCCGGTCCACGCCCCGGGCGATATCGGGGCTCTGATGGTCGATGCTGGTGATGACCGAGCAGGTACGCCAGTCGAAGCCCATCTGCGAAGAGTGGTAGCCGATATCCTTGATGGTCTCGCGGACGATCTGGGGCATGTCCACATAGCATTCGGTGGTGATTTCGCCGGCAATAAAGGCCAGGCCGGTGGTCACCAGGGTTTCACAGGCCACGCGGCAGCACTTGTCCTGAGCCATGATGGCATCTAATATGGAGTCGGAAATGGCATCGGCGACTTTGTCGGGATGACCTTCGGTAACCGACTCGGAGGTAAACAGGAATCTGTTGGTCATACATTATCTCCTTTTTTCCGAATAACAGACGGCCGGCGTTAAAACCGGCTGCATTTTCACGCCCGGCATCCCGCTGGCAAGCGGCCCACCGCGATGCGGCAGGCCAGCAATAACGAACCCGTTTGGAAATGTCAATGATGACATCGTTTTATAAAAAAAAGCAAAGCCGTTTTCCGGCTTTGCTGGGTGGCAACCAAGATTCAGGACCGCGACCGACTTTTCCGGCTCAGGGACGTTTGTACGCCAAACATCCGGAATCATCAGACCGGGTTCAATTCCAACTGGTGCTGCACCAGGGTGCAGACCATATCCCGGGCCGTTTCAAGATCCAGCCGGCCCATGTTCAGCACCAGATGGTATAATTGGGGATTTTCATAATCGCTTTTTCCCAGCCGTTTATACAGGCTCACCCGTCGGCGGTCTTCGTTGACCACCAGCCGTTCGGCTTTGTTGCGGGGCATTTCATAGCGCTTCATAATGAATTGAACCCGGCTTTCGAATTCATCCACCAGCAGGATGTGGAAGGCATCGGGATGGTCGTTGAGAATGTACTGGCTGCCCCGGCCCAAAATCACCACGTCGCCTTCATCGGCGAATTGGGCGATGATCAGCACCAGGTAGTCCAGATAGATCTGTTCGTCCAGGTAGCCCCGCTCATCGGCAAGCACCCGGTCCAGCCAGCGTTTTGAGATCATGCTGGAAATCAGGCGGGACAGCTTGCTGCCGGCCTCCTTTTCAAAGGATTCAACCCAGTGGGTGGAGACATTGGCTTCCTTGGCCACCCGTTGAAGGATATCGCTGTCGGCAAAGGTGTACCCCAATGTTTCGGCAATCATTTTGCCAAGGGTGATACCGCCTGCGCCGAACTGTCTCGAAATAGTAATGACCGCCATGGGTGCCTCCTCAATCTCGTTGCGGGTTAAGATGGTTTTCCACTGCCGTGCAGGCCGCTACCCCTCTTGGGGAGGAATGAGCAGGACCGGAAAAATCGACTGTTCCGCCAGCCCTTTGCTGATGCTGGTTCCCCAGCGCTCCTTCCACAGGCCCTTACGGGGAGAACCGGCGATAATCATTGAAGACTGGCACTCTCTGGCGGCTTTGTCGATTTCCGGAACCGGTTCACCGATATAGACGTGGGGTTTTGCCGTGATGCCGGAATCTTCCAGGTTTTCACACAACACCTCCAGCTTTTTACGGCTTTCCTTGCGGGTTTTCTGGATGGCCATGGCCGACGTTTCCTTGAGGTCTTTTTCGCTGGCCACATGGACCACGTCGACTTCGCGGATCACCGCTTTCATCGACTTCAGATAATCGACGGCCCGTTGGCTGGTCTCGGACCAATTGGTTGCCAGCAGGGGTTTCTCAAAGGGATTTTCCGCCAAGGGTCCCCTCTGGGCCAGATATTTATAAACCAGTACGGGGGTAGCGGAGCGGTGAACGATCTCGGTGATATCGGACCCGGAATAGAGCTGCTCAAAGCGCCCTTTTTTCTCAGGGCTCAGGACAATGAGGTCCACCGATTCCTTCTCGGCAGCCTGGATCACCTGGCTGGTGAAATTACCCACGACGATGTAAACACCCACCTCCATACCCTGTTCGAAAAGCGTTTCCGCCCAGTCGATAAACCGGATGTTGGCCTTTTCCCGAAGACGGATTTCTGCAGTTTTCTCATAACCCTTGCCCCGTCGCATGGCCACCGTGTCACGCTCGATGACATTCAGAAATACAACATGATTCAGAGCGGCCCTTTTCAAATCCATGAGCGATTGCAGCGCATCGAACCGAAGGTTGTCGAACCGGGTGACAAACAGTAGTTTTTTGATCTCCATTTTATCTCATCCTTGCCGGCTTTGACGATTATTGCGGCTCACGCTTACCGGGATGCTAACCTATAAGTTTCTTGATTTCCCGGGCGAGCTCGTCCGGCTCGACGGGTTTTTCCAGATAATTGTCCGGTTCGGGTACCGGTTTGTCCCCAAATTCGGTAAGGGCCTTCTGGGATCGCAAAAAAGTGCGTTTGGCCACCCCGGACAGAATAATCACGGGTATGCCGATCAGAGACTTGTCCGTCTTCAACTCACGATAGAGGCGGATACCGCTTTGTTTGGGCATCAGGACATCCAGGACCACCAGATCCGGCCGATTCTTTTTGACAATTTCCAGCCCTTCTTCCCCATTGGCAGCTTCGATGGGCGTATAGCCGCTCTCCTCAACGACGGTGGTATTAAATAGTCTCACATCCGGATCGTCGTCCACTATCAATACTTTTTTACTCATCTCGTGGCCTCCTTAATGGTTAACGCCGCTACCTGAATTCAATACCGGTCGGTCTCTCAGTTCAGGCTGACGGCATCCGGCAACTGGGCCGGAAAGCGTATGCTGAAGGTGGTTCCTTCTCCTTCGGTGGATGCGACATCGATGGATCCCTTATGCTCTTCAACCAGTTTGGCGGTCACCAGCAGGCCCAGTCCGGTTCCTTTCACGCCTTTGGTGCTGAAAAAGGATGAAAAGAGTTTGGCCCTGACTGCTTCGGTCATGCCGCAGCCGTTGTCCTTCACGTCGAATCGAACGCCACCGGTGTCCTCTCTGGCGGTGACGACCGTCACCTGATGGGTCTTGTCGGCATCCGAGTCAAAGATACATGCATCAATGGCATTTGTCACCAGGTTCATCAGACAGCGGTGTACGGTGCGGGGGTCCATGACCACCGGTGTGATCCGGTCGGAAAATTGTTTGAGCAGGGTCACGTCATGTTCCCGGGCCACCCCCTCCAGCAGGTCGCACACATCAGCGGCAATTTCATTGGGATGACAGGATTCATACTCGGGCTCGCGCTCCTTGGAATAGGAGAGCAGATCCATCACCAAATCGGATGTGCGCGTGATGTTGCGCTGGATCATCTGCCAGCCGTTGCGCAATTTATCGGAGTTGTCCCGCTCCAGTCCGACATCAACCAGGTAGCTGCCGCCCTTGAACCCGTGCAGGATGTTCTTGATGCAGTGGGCCATGCCGGCAACGGTCTGGCCCACTGCAGCCAGCCGTTCGCTGTTGACCAGATCCCGTTCCAACTGTTTGATTTCACGCAGGTCCTGAAAAAAAGCCACGGTTCCCATCATTTTTTTCTTTTCCCGCAGGACCGTGCCTGAAAACCGCACCGGAATGGGCTCGCCGCCGGTAGCTTGGATATCGTTTTCCACCCAGGGTGAGGTTTCGTTGGTGTCATGGCCGAGGCCCGTTCGGGTGAGCGTTTCCTGCACCCATCGGGGAAGAATCTCCCTGGCATCTTTGGTGGAAACGACATCGGCAGCGGAATAACCGAAAATTCGTTCTGCTGCGGGGTTGAAAATGACGGTCTGCCACTTTTCGTCCGTGGCGATGATGCCGTCATTGGCACTTTTAATCAGTTTGGCCTGGAAGTTGGATTTGCGGATAACCTCTTCATGCAGGAGGGCGTTTTCGAGAGTGGCACCGATGCGGTTGCCCATCAGGTCCAGCAAGTGCAGTTCCTCGGCGGAAAATCGTTCGGCTGCCCTTTCAACGCGTATGACGCCGAGGCCCTTGGTCTCTTTGGCGCTGATTGGAATGTAGGCGAAGGTCGCACCCGTCGTTTGCGGGTCGTTTGAAAAACGGCCCTGATGATCCCCGGCGTTATAAACGATCGGTTTGTCGGTACGGGACACCTTGCGCAGAATCTCCGTTTGCGTGTCCGGTCCGGCCTGGCCGTATCCCGGGTCGGCATAGCAGGCATTGAAATAACGCAGGTCAAACCGGCCCCCGTCGTCGGACATATACAGGCAAACGCTTTCCGCCTGCATAAAATCGCGGATTTCCAGCACCGCCCCTTCGATGCGTTCCGCCAAGGGCAACGGTGCATTCAGGGCCGTGTATATGGAAAACAAGGTTGACAGTTCCCGGTTGCGCCGCCGCTGCTCCTCTTCGGCCCGTTTGGCTGCAGTGGTGTCCCACAGGGTTTCGATAGCCCCCACCACGGTGCCGTCGGCGGCCTTGATGGGGGCGGCAGTGAACCAGCACCAGCTTCCACTGCTGCCTAGTTTGGGGAAAAAGACCTCGGCCTCGTAGGCGCCGTCGATGAGGACCGATTTCTGCCACTTGCCACCGTAGAGGTCCCAGATCTCCTGGTCGCCCTTCTGGTCCAGGATGACATCGGCCATGGACGGGCGCTCACTGTCCCAAAAAGGCGCCCATTGGCGGTTGGTGCCCACCATCTCCGACGAGGGATGGCCGGTCAGCTTTTCCAGGGCCTGGTTCCAGTGGGTGATGCGGTGCTCCCGGTTTAAAACAAAGGTGGGGATGGTGCTGCCCTGGATGATTTGAGAAAGCGTCCGCTGGTTCTCCTCCAGCTTGCGGGTGTATTGCCGGCGGTCAGCCTCGGCCTGCTTCTTTTCCGTGTTGTCCCAAAGGGTTTCGATGGCGCCGATGACACTGCCGTCGGCAGCCTTGATGGGGGCGGCGGTGAACCAGCACCACTTGCCGCCGTGACCCAGTTTCGGGAAAAAAACCTCCATTTCGTAGGCACCGTCGATGAGTTCGGATTTCTTCCACTGGGCGCCGAACAGGTCCCAGATCTCCTGATCGCTCTTCTGGTCCAGGATGACATCGGCCATGGACGGACGTTCACTGTCCCAGAAGGGTACCCACTGGTGGGTGGTGCCCACCATCTGGGATGCCGGAAACCCGGTCAGCTGTTCCAGGGCCCGGTTCCAGTGGGTTATCACATGCTCCCGGTTGAGAACAAATGTGGGAATGGTACTACCCTGAATGATCTGGGAGAGCGTGCGACGACTCTCTTCGACCTCACGGGTATAACGCGTGCGCTGGGCCTCGGATTCTTTCTTTTCGGTTGTGTCCCATAAGGTTTCGATCGCCCCGATGACACTGCCGTCGGCGGCCTTGATCGGCGCAGCAGTAAAATAGAGCCACTTGCCTCCCTTGCCAAGCTTGGGGAAGAAGACCTCTGCTTCGAAAGCGCCCTCGATCAACTCCGATTTTTTCCACTTGCCGCCGTATAGTTCCCAGATTTCCCGTTCGCCGGGCTGATCCAGTATGACGTCGGCCATGGTGGGCCGTTCTTTATCCCAAAAAGGGACCCACTGGTGACGGGTGCCCACCATCTTGGAGAATGAATAGCCACTTAGCCGTTCCAGGGCACGGTTCCAGTGCGTGATGACATGCTCCCGGTTCAGAACGAAGGTGGGAATCGTGCTACCTTGTATGATCTGGGTGAGCCGGTTTTCGGTCTCTTCGATTCGGATGATGTCCCGGCGGCGTTCAGCTTCCACCCGCTTTCTATCCGTGGTGTCCCATAAGGTTTCGATGGCGCCCATCAGGGTGCCGTCCGAGGCCTTGATGGGTGCGGCGGTAAATATGAGCCACCGGCCGCTTGCACCTAAATGTTCAAAGAACTCTTCGGCTTCGTACGCCCCTTCAACCAGTGCGGATGGCCGCCATTTTGCTCCGTAATACTGGCTGATTTCCCCGGTTTCCAACTGATCGAGGATTACGTCGGCCATGATGGGACGCGCCTTTTTACGGAAGGGTTTCCAATGATGGTTGGTGCCCACGATTTCGCTGGCGGCAAAACCGGTGAGCTTTTCCAGGGCCCGGTTCCAGTGGGTCACAATGTGGTTGCGGTTGATGACAAAGGTGGGCGTCGTGCTACCCTGGATGATCTGGGATAGGGCCTGCTCTTTTTCCTCCAGTTCCTTGACATGACGCCGGCTTTCGGTTTCAGCCCGTTTATTTTCCGTGGTGTCCCAAAATGTCTCGATGGCCCCCACCACGGTGCCATCTGAAGTTTTTAAGGGCGTGGCAGTAAACCAGCACCATTTGCCCTCTTTTCCCAACTTGGGAAAAAAGATTTCGGCCTCGTAGGCGCCCTCGATGAGAACGGATTTCCGCCACCGTTCACCGTATAGCGCACCAAGCGCCTGTTCGCTGTGCTGCTCCATGATCACGTCGGCCATGCACGGTCGCTCACTTTCCCAGAATGGCTCCCACTGGTGCCGGGTGCCGATCATTCGGGCGGCAGGATAGCCGGTCAGTTTTTCCAGGGCCTGGTTCCAATGGGTAATCACGTGCTCACGGCTCAGCACGAACGTGGGGATGGAACTGCCCTGAATGATCTGTGACAGGGTGCGTTCGCTCTCCTCGATGCGGCGGGTGTAATCGCGGCGTTCAACCTCGGCCCGCTGTTTTTCGGTATTGTCCCAGAGGGTTTCGATGGCGCCGATAATGGTGCCGTCCGACGCCTTGATAGGCGCGGCGGTGAAAAAGATCCATCGGCCCCCATCGCCCAGATGTTCGAAAAACTCTTCGGCTTCGAAGCCCCCATCCACCAGCGTGGAGGGGTGCCATTTGGAGCCGTAGTAATGGTTGATTTCACCGGTCTCCAACTGGTCGAGAATCACGTCGGCCATGATGGGCCGTTCTTGCTTGCGGAAGGGTCTCCAGTGATCCCGGGTGCCCACCATTACCTCGGCACTGTAGCCGGTGAGCACTTCCAAAGCGTGATTCCAGTGCGTCACGACATGGTCGCGGTTGATGACGAAGGTAGGAATGGTGCTGCCCTGGATGATCTGGAAGAGGGTCTTTTCTTTCTCGTTGAGTTCCGTTTCAATCTGCTTGAACCGGCGGTTGCGCTGCATCAGGATGTCGGCGGTTTTGTGAAAGCTCTGCTTGATCCACGCGTTGATCGTCTCGGCGCTGAGCGTCTTGGTGCTCAGGACATCGATGGCGTCCTGACGGATGGTATCCAGTTGCAGCAGATCCCACAAGAGCCGCGAATCCTGATGATCGATCAGTTCCACCTTTGCGGGTTTGATCTGCGAGATGGTTCGGGCCAGGTCCGGATCCCAGGTGACCTCGATGATGGTTTCCAGACCCTCAAGGCGGCAAACTTCACGGAAGTCTCTGCAAGTGGTTATCCCCAGGGAACGGGCATAAGTGATCCCCACTGCCTCCCCATTGACGTCGGCAACACCCAGGATCTCCGGATGCCGGCCTTTAAAGTGCTCGCCGAGCAGGTGCCTGAGCAGTTTTTCGCAAAACCGGCCCCCTCCGATAATGGCAATTTTGGCATTTTCGATGCTGTGGATCATAAAACCTTTGGTCGAACTTCTTTTTGGCCAACCCTATGGAATCAGAAGTACCGGCAGTTCGCTCAATTCGGCGACCTGATGGGCAACCCCCCCCAGCCAGTACTCTTGGAACCAGTCTTTCCCGGTTCGCCCCATGACGATCATGGTAGCGCCGTATTCTCTTGACATTGTGATAATTTCCTCCACCGTGCGGCCCATCGCCAGGTGGGACTCACTCTGGATACCGCAATCGTCAACCTGCCGGCAATAGGCTTGCAGTCGTTTTTCGCTTTCGGCTTCAAGGCGTTGGATGGCCGGCGGTTCCAGGTTTTTCATCCGGCGGGTACCCAGTACGTGGGTGACGATGATTTTTTCCGCCAGCCCTTTCAGGGCCAAGGTTGCGTCGAGGGCGCGCCGGGAGGGTTCGGACCAATCCGATGCCAGCAGCGGCCTTTTCCAGATCTGTTCGTTGGTGCGCATCAACGGTTCACCCTGCCATTCATACTGCACCATGTATTTGCTCATCAGCACCGGGACCGCACTCCGGCGCAGGATGTCCAGCACGTGGGTTCCCACGTATACTTTTTCCAACATGGTGCGCTTCTTTCGACCGACGACGATCAGGTCGGCCTTTTCCTCACTGGCCAGGTCCAGAATGGCGGCATTGGGGGCCCCCACTTCGATCCGCTGGCGAAATTCCAGCTGCGGATCATCGATGGTCTGGATCCAGTCTTCGAATTGCATGCGGGCTTCCTCGCGTATGCGCTGCTCCTCTTCCTTCAACATGCCGCCGTAAGGAACGAACGCGACATCCTCACGCGGGATCACGTGGGCCAGAACCACCTTTTTGAGTCCCACCGCCTTCAATTCGAGAACGCTTTTCAGAGAGTTGAAGGCCAGCTCCCGAAAACGGGTATGAAAAAGCAGGGTTTCGAATCTCATTTTCGGCCTCTCGTTCTTAGAAGAAAATAAGCGTCACCACCACAAAGGAAGGCAACAGAAACACCACGGTGTATTTCACAATATAGCCGAAGAAACTGGGCATGGGCGTGCCGGCCTCCTCGGATATGGAACGAACCATGAAGTTGGGGGCGTTGCCGATGTAACTGCAGGCACCGAAGAAAACGGCACCGGCGGAGATGGCCTCCAGGTAGAGGGCCTTGTCGGTCATCAATAGCGGAACGGCCTGCGCTTCAGCCATTCCCGGGAAGTGGCTGCCCAGGGCAGTGTTGAAAAAAGTCAGATATGTGGGCGCATTGTCAAGAAAACCGGATAGCGCCCCGGTAACCCAGAAGTAATGTACCGGCTCCTTGACGGCATTGATCAGAAAGGCCAGATGGCCGGCGGCGCCGGCCTTTAGAATCAGCAGGCAGGGAATCATGGTGATAAAGATGCCCACGAACAGATAGGCCACTTCAATAATGGGAAACCAGGTAAAATCATTGTCTTCACGGATTTCGACGGCGGTGGTGGTCATGGAGAGCAGGCCCATGACCACCAGCAGGCCGTCCCTCACCCAGTCCTGGATACCCCGGTGAACACCCATCAGATTGACCTCTCCCCAATCGACGATGCCACTCATCAAAACGGCGCCGATGATGCCGGCCAGAAAGATAAAATTGTGGACCCCAACCAGTTTCAAGGGCGTCTTTTCGGCTTCATCGGCCGGGACACGGCCGGTCTCCCTGCGGTAGTAGTATAGATCCAGAAAAAAATAGATCACCAGCAGCAACCCGGCAACGGTCGCCATATGTGGCAAAATCTTGAATGTCCAGAAAAAGGAGACGCCATGCAAAAAACCCAGAAAGAGGGGCGGGTCGCCCAGTGGGGTTAACGACCCGCCGACATTGGCCACCAGAAAGATGAAGAAAACCACCATGAAGGTGCGGTTTTTGCGGAAGTTGTTGGCCCTCAGAAAGGGACGGATCAGGAGCATGGCCGCCCCCGTGGTACCCATCCAGGATGCCAATAGGGTTCCCAGCATGAGGATGATCACATTGATCAGCGGCGTCCCCCGGAGAGACCCCTTGAGCAGGATGCCACCGGAAACGGTATACAGGGACCACAGCAAAATTATGAAGGGCACATAGTCCGCCAGGATAATGTGGACGATTTCATAAAAGGCGGTACCCTTGTAAACGAAAAGAAACGGACCAGCCATGGCCGCTGCCCAGAAGGCGGAGACCTTGCCGAAATGGTGGTGCCAGAACTCCGCCGCCAGAAGCGGCAACAAGGCAATGGAGAGCAGCATGCCGGCAAAAGGAATGCAACTCCACAACGGCAGGACCGGTCCCAGATTTTCATGGCCGTTGTGGCCGCCCGTGTCCGCCGTGCCGTGTCTGTCTTCCGTTGGGTGATCCGTTGACTGGGTTGCGGCAGCCTGGGCCGTACCGGGTTGATGGCCGGCGGGTATGGCGTGCGGCTCGGACGCCCACAGCACCGATCCCTGGGCGATTAGAACACTTAAAAGGGCGACGAACCAAAACATGAGAATGATTGAGCGTCTACGCGGCGTACTCATGGGTTGCCTGCCCTCCCTGTTGTGAACAGCGTCGATTCAAGCATCGACCCAGGTTAATGAAAAAACGATCTGCGACGGTTTATGCCTGCATCTGTCGCCTACGATTTTCTACATGCGTGTCGCCACGGGACAGATTTTGTTTTTACGGACAACCGGGTTGTCACCCTTCCGGGATCACGTCTAACCATTAGATATGAAATGAAATGTAGGCCCTGCATACTACGGTTCTCTTTTTTTTGTCAACTGGTTTAGCGGGTGTAGCGGCTCTGGTTCCCGGGTTCCGTTTAACGGGCCCGCAACAGTCGGGAATTTGCATGTTCAGCCCGCTGATCTCTTAAAGCGACGAGAACTGCACGCGTTGTCGGTGTTTAAAAAACCATTAATCCATTGATCAACCGGTTCGGTTCAGTGTACAAGCCGGTGGAGGATCATCTCCTTCCAGAAAAGGTTGGTCTTGAAGAACTTTCGCGGCTCAGGACTGATTGACATCCATGTGGCTGTGCTGCTTTTCGGTACTGCCGGACTGTTCGGCAAGTTTTTGTGCCTGCCTGCATGGTGCATCGTTCTGGGTCGTACCGGGTTTGCCACGATCGCCCTGGGTTGTGTTCTGTTTTTCATCAGCGTCCACAACCGGCCCAAAGGGATTGCAACCATCGGCTTGTTCGGCCTTTTGGGATTGGTTCTGGCGGTTCACTGGATCACCTTTTTCCATGCCATACAGGTCTCCAGCGTGGCTGTGGGCCTGCTGGCCTTTTCCACTTTTCCGGTGTTCATCACATGTCTTGAACCCTGGTGGTTTAATGAAAAACGCCGCCTGATCGATATGATCACGGCCCTGCTGGTCGTGCTGGGTCTATCCATCATGGTCTACCCGTCCCCTTTCGGGGGAGAGGTTTTTGCCGGCGCCTTTTGGGGAACCATCTCCGGGTTCACCTTTGCAATCCTCTCTTTGTTGAACCGCCAGTGGGTCCGGCATTACCCTCCGGTAATTATCGCTTTCTACCAGAATGCCGCTGCAACCCTCCTGCTGCTTCCCATTTTGATGGGTGTCGAGGTGCAAATGGATGCCGGGCAACTGGGATTGCTGGCTCTTCTGGGCGTCGTCTTTACGGCGTTGTCCCACGCCCTGTTCATCCGGGGGTTGACCTTCGTCCGCGCCCAGCTTGCAGCCGTGATCGCCTGTCTCGAGCCGGTTTACGGGATTATTTTGGCCTATTTTCTACTGCATGAAATACCCTCGGCCCACACCCTGGTCGGTGGCGCTGTGATTTTGATAACCACCCTCGTGGCCATGGCCCGGCGGGCCTTGATTTGACGGCCGCGAAGAACTATGAAATCTACCTAAAGGTTCAACCGATCAATTTGTTGGAGCGTGCCTTATGAAAAAAAACACCCATCCGGAAATGCTTATCGATTTTATCAGCGGGCAACCGGTTCCCAACGTCGGAGCCGAAGCCAATCGTCAACAGGTGGAACGCTATCTGGTCCGGGAGAAGGGGTATCGCCCTGAAGAGATCCTTGTGAATGCCCCGATCCAGGTGGAGATCGATGGTGAGGTTTATCGATCAGCCCTGGACGTGGTTGTGCAAATCGAAGGCAGGCCTTTACTGGCTTTCAAATGTGCCGCCGGTTCGCTGGGATCGAGGGAACGGGAAATTATTTCGGCGGCAAGACTTTATGGAAACAGGCCGCTTCCGCTGGCAGTGGTATCAGATGGATCAACCGCAACGGTCCTGGATACGCTGACCGGGAAAAAAACAGGCCAAGGGCTGAATGCGATTCCCAACAGAAGTGAGGCCCTGAAATTGGCACAAGCGGCCCCTCTCCCGCCGGTAGCCAGCGACAGGCGTCTTCGGGAAATGCTGGTATTTCGATCTTATGATTCCATGAACGTCAATGTGAGCGGCAGGAAAAACCTGAAGAAGGAGCCGATTCAGGCCTCGAAATCGTAATTGCGAACGATTTTGTCGGTAAAGCGCATCAACGGGCCGCGTCGTTCCTGTGCATAGCGGCGCAAACGGTCCCACCACCCAGCCCCCATCATCACCCGATGGATGGAATAATCCCGAGGGTCGGTAATACCGTTGCGTTCAATCTGTTCAATGCCGAAATTCCCGTAACCGGAACCCAGCATCATGGCTGCTGCAATCACATCGATGGCGTGTTCGCGGGCCAGCACCCGACCGTAGAGCTTGGCAAGGGCCGCCGGGCGGCTGTCATACCGCAGGCTCCTGGCAATGCCCACGATCCGGTTCACCGTGAAACTGTGCAACTCCACCACACACCCATAGTCCCTTTGCATGATCAAAAACGGGGTGTTATTGGTCACCACCAGCAGGTCCACGTCATTGGGAAGCTGATCGCCCGGATCACCGGACAGATGCCGGGCCAGTGAACCGAACAACAGCAGGGCCTTGGGATGGAAGTCCATCAGATCCGCTTTTATCCGCTCAATGGCGGACAGCATGCATACCAGTGGATGATCGTTTTCCGGCATGTTAATTGGTGGCAACAGGATTTAAGAAATTTAATCGACTGGTAATACAATCTGTAGCACCGCAAGCGGGTAAAGGCAGGCATTGGCCTTTTCGGGAGACAAATGAAAACGGTGCATGGGATTAGCACCAAAAACGGGTTCTACTGGCCGGCCACTTCCTTACCGCAATGTTTACAGACACTGGCCCGCTTTTTAATAATTTCTGCGCAAAACGGACATTCGCGGGTATAGAACCGTTCGTGGATTTTTTTTACGGCGCTGTCCACCTGTTCCTGCAGGCGCTGGTTACCGAATTTGAGATTGCGAATGGGTTCGATAGCCTCCAATTCGCCGATATCGCCGATCATTTCCGCCGCTTTCAGGCGTACCCGGACCGGCTCAGCCGAATCCATGAGCAGCCTCAGGATCGACACACCGTCCCGGTTCACGTAGCAGTCTGCCAGAACCGAAAAACCCTTTTTGATATTTTGTTTAAGGGCCTCCTCCCCGGCAATCACCTGATCATCGATCACCTGGCCGGTTGCCCCAACCGGGCTAAACACGGGAATCAGTTCAAACTGGTCGGTCCCGGGATAGTTCATGCACCGGTAAGAGGCATGATGGGCGTAGTTTTCCATCATGTTATCCCATCCCTGGGTGTAAAGGGGGCACTCGTCGTTAAAGCACATGAACAGGTACGGTGTTCCCCATCCCAGACCATCACCGACGTTGATGGATGGCGCCTCCCAGATGCTCATTTTCGCATTGCAGTGAGGGCAGGCAGGCTTTTCCATACCCATTATTTTTTCGAAAACTTCTTCTTTGGTTTCAAAAGCCATCTACAGGCCTCCATGGTATGGGTTGGACGGTTCAATCCGGGGAGTCCATTATATGCCTGGCGCCAAGCATCAGGGACTAATCTAAGGCGTGGTTGCTCATTGTCAACTGGAACGACGGTCATCGTCTGGACCACGTTGACCACTGCCACGCGGTCAGGTTTTTAAATCGCGATTCGCGCCGACCGAGGCTATAAAGATTCAACAATGCCGGCAAATTTTCCGGTTATGTTAAACCAGCTTTGGAAAACGCGTGTGAAAACAGCGTCGTTCCAATCGTGAGGATCATTTTCAGCCCAAAGCCATTGGACGCCTGCTCCGGAAAAAATAATATAAAAAAACTAAAGTAATTCCTGCCAGGTGCCGATAAACACGACGGGTCTTTCAAAAAACCTTCCGGCCGTGCCGGTAGACATGCTTCAATCAAAGGGAATCGCCCGGAAAATAGGTCCCTGAAATACCATCGGGCATGAGCAAAAAGGAGCGGCATCATGGAAATCAATACCAACAATCAGGTCCGGGGACTGGAAACCGCGCAAAAAGTCAGCGAAGTCAAGCGAGAAAAAGAAGAAGCACCGGGCCAGCAGGCGTCTCAGACCGAAGAAAGCCCGGATTATCGGATCAACCTGTCCGACGCGTCTAAAAAAGCCGTTGCCGAACTGACCAGTGCTCAGGCATCCGGCCAAAACACGGAAAAAGCCGATCTTTCCGAGGAGGACGCCGCCCAGGTGGCCCGGCAAGCCTCCGAGCAGCTGTCGCAAACCCAGGCCTCAATTTCCAATCAGGCGATCCAGAAGGCGGTTGACCTGTTTTCCTGATACAGCAGCGCAAACTCAGCAAACACCTAAGCTGACAAAAAGCGGTCACAACGGTGGCTGCAGAAATAACCAACCCATATCGCTGGTGAATGCTTGCTGATAATCTCAATGACCGGTCGCTCGGCTAAAAAAGCCGGCCGGGAATCAAATCCCCGGCCGGCTTTAAGGTCAAGCGCTGATCACGGGGTTACCACCCCCAGGTCAGGTACTGGTGGATGGAGTCGGCGGCTTTGCGTCCGGCTCCCATGGCCAGAATCACCGTAGCTGCGCCGGTGACGATGTCGCCACCGGCCCAGACCCCTTTTTTGGTGGTTTTTCCCGTTTCCGGATCGGCAATAATGTAGCCCCACTTGTTCAATTCCATGTCCGGTGTGGACTGGGTCAGCAGAGGGTTGGCTCCGGATCCCACCGCCACGATGACCAGGTCGGTGTCCATGTGAAATTCCGAGCCTTTGATGGCAATGGGGCGACGACGGCCTGAATCGTCGGGTTCACCAAGTTCCATTTTCAGGCATCCCATACCGGTGAGCCGCCCTTTTTCGTCTCCCTTGAACTGGGTCGGGTTGGTCAGCAGGAAGAACTCAATGCCCTCTTCCTCGGCGTGGTGAATCTCGGCAGCCCTGGCCGGCATCTCATCCCGGGATCGGCGATAGACGATTTTGACGCTGTCCGCCCCAAGGCGCATGGCGGTTCGGGCTGAGTCCATGGCGACGTTGCCGGCGCCCAGGACCACCACATTTTTTCCTTTTGGAATCGGGGTATCCACTTGTGGATAACGGTAGGCTTTCATGAGATTGGCCCGGGTGAGATATTCGTTGGCCGAGAGGATGCCGATAAGATTTTCACCGGGCAGATTCATGAACCGGGGCAGACCCGCACCCACGCCTAAATATACGGCTTCGTAGCCCTCCGCAAACAGTTCGTCGAGGCTGACGGTACGTCCCACCACGGCGTTGACCTCAACCTTTACGCCGAGACGTTCCAGAAAATTGACCTCCTGGGCCACGATGGCCTTGGGCAAACGAAATTCAGGAATACCGTAAACCAGTACACCGCCTGGCTTGTGAAAAGCCTCCAGCACCTTGACATCATACCCTTTTTGAATCAAGTCACCGGCCACGGTGAGGCCGGAGGGGCCGGAACCCACCACGGCCACTTTTTTGCCGGTGGCAGGCGCTTTGGGAGGCAACGCACCGGTTCCGCTCTCTCGCTCCCAGTCGGCCACAAAACGTTCCAGGTTGCCGATGGCCACGGGTTCCCCCCGTTTGCCCACAATACATTTACCTTCACATTGGATTTCCTGGGGGCAGACCCGGCCGCAAACGGCAGGCAGTGCATTTTGGGTCCATACGTGCCGGATGGCCCCGGTGAAATCCCCCTGACTGATCAGGTTGATAAACCCGGGAATATCCACACTCACCGGGCAACCTTCCACACAACCCGGCTTTTTGCACTGCAGGCAACGAGCCGCTTCCTCCTGAGCCATGGCCACCGTATATCCCAAAGGAACCTCTTCGAAGTTCCTTCTTCTGATTTCTGGCTTTTGTTCGGGCATCGCCACGCGGGATGCCCTTTCCTTCTTTTCCGTTTTTTCGGTCATTTTTTCCTCCGTCTCAACTATCGCCGCGGTCGCTGCTCGACTCACCGGACATTCACCCTGCCGTTAATTATCCCACTATGACGCGATCTGTTTTTCAATCAGATGACGACTCAGGTGGCATCCCGAAGGGTACAGAAATCTTCGTAACAGGCCTTTTCATCTTCACAGTAGGCTTGAAGACGCAGCATCAGCTCATCGAAATTAACCAGGTGGCCGTCAAATTCCGGCCCGTCCACACAGGCAAATTTCGTTTCACCGCCGACGGACACTCGGCATCCCCCGCACATACCCGTGCCGTCGATCATAATGGGGTTCAGGCTCACCAGGGTCTTGACCTTAAAGGGCCGGGTGAGATTTGCCACGGCCCGCATCATGGGAACCGGCCCGATGCCCACCACCAGTTTCACCTCTCCGGATTCCAGTACGTCCTTGAGAACATCAGTGACAAAACCGTGGTGACCGTAGGTGCCGTCATCGGTACAGACCCGCAGGTCATGGCAGGCCAATTTCATCTGTGATTCAAGAATCAGCAGGTCTCTGGTCCGCGCACCGATGATGCAGGTTACATCGTTGCCAATCTGTTTGAGGGCACGCGTGATGGGATGCAGCACGGCCACACCGGTACCGCCGCCTACACATACCACCTTGCCCAGTTTTTCAAGATGCGTCGCTTTGCCTAATGGGCCGATGACGTCCTGGAAGGCGTCACCCACCTTGAGGGTCTTGAACAGCGCTGTCGATTTTCCCACGACCATGTAAATGATGGTAAGGGTGCCCCTGTCGGGATCCGTGTCAGCCATCGTCAACGGGATCCGCTCCCCATCCTCATTGGCCTTCAGGATCACGAATTGTCCGGGTTTTGCTTTCCGTGCGATCAAAGGGGCCTCGATCTCATTTAAAATCACGGTTCCTTGAGCCATCTCCTCACGTTTTAAGATCTTGAACATGTGCGTCCTCCGCGTCTATTGTTTCCCTGCGGCCTTTTTGCCGCAAAACATAGCCTTTATTTATGGTCTCAACTTGGCTAATATACATGCCCACGTTATGAAATCAAGCTCAAAACACACCCTGAATGAATATTTGTGAATTGTTCGGTAAAAATTTATAATTATTTGATATTATGGTTTTTTAAAGGGAAATATGAAGATTTTTGACAGTCACTGCCACCTGGATGATCCATCATTTGATCATGATTTAAACGAGGTGCTGAATCACGCCGCGGCAGTCGAGGTGCATCGGATGCTGGTTGCCGGTATCGATCAGCGCAGCTCGGACCGGGCCGTAATGCTTGCCCAGACGCATCCGGGACTTTTTGCATCGGTGGGAATTCATCCCCACGATGCCAGCGCCTGCTCGGAAGCCGCCCTGACTCATCTGAAATCGCTGGCCGCCAGTCCCAAGGTGGTGGCCTGGGGGGAAATCGGTCTTGATTTCAACCGCATGTACTCCCCCCGAAGGGACCAGGAAAGGTGGTTTGTGCGCCAATTGGAGATTGCCGACTCACTGGACTTGCCCCTGATATTCCATGAGCGCGACAGTCAGGGCCGCCTGCTTGACATCCTTAGATCCACATCCGGCACTGCTCGAACAGCTGTAGTTCACTGCTTCAACGGAACGGAAGCAGAGCTGGACCAATATCTGGAAATGGGGTTTTATATCGGGATCACAGGAATCGCCACGGTCCACCAGCGGGGAGCGCCCCTGCGGCGGATGATCCCGTCCATACCTGCCGATCGGCTGTTGATCGAGACCGATGCGCCCTATCTGACGCCCTCCCCCCAACGCAACACTTTCCGGCGCAACGAGCCGGCATTTGTCCGTGAGGTGCTGGTTAAGGTGGCGCAAGTCCGCGGCGATGCCCTCCAGGTGCTGGCAGAACAGATCTGGAACAATACCTGCAGGTTGTTTCGCATTGATCCGTCTGTCGACTTTGAAGCATAGTCCGGCAGGCCCATAAAAAAACCAGATTGTGATGATTTTAAGAAGCCGTCATGAGGTGCTGAACCGCCTTTTCCAGTCCGTCGATAGACAGTTCAAACATGGGAAAGATCTGGCGGATCATGAAGATCGTACGGGTGAAATCCCACATGGGCGCCAACACGGGGTTGAGCCAGACGCTGTGGGGAAAGGTGCGCACCAGCATGCGCAGACACTCGAGGCTGGGCCGGCCGGTACGGTCCTGAACATAAATGGATCCGTCCCGGGACATCAGTTCGTAAGGGGCCATGCTGGCATCCCCCACCACGATTAGCCGGGTTTCCGGGTCCATGCGGGCCAGTTCGGCTATTTGGACGGGCTTGCGGTAGCGGGCCGCATCCTGCCAGATTGTGTCGTAAATGGTGTTGTGGAAGAAAAAAGTATTGACCTCTTTGAATTGGGCCCGGGCATAATCAAACAGCGTCTGAACCACCGACACGTAGGGGTCCATGGACCATCCCCCATTATCGATGGCCAGGATGACCTTGAGGCGGTCCTTCATGCGCCTGTCGAGGACGATTTCGATCTCGCCGCCGTTTTTCATGGTACGGTAGATGCTCTTGTCGATGTTCACCTGATCCCTGGGCCCGGCAGGAACCATGTTTCGCAGACGTTTTAAGGCTTCGCCGACCATGGCCTGGGTCAGGGGGCCGGACAGGGAGTAGTCCTTATAACGCCGTTCCATGGCTACCTTGACGGCGGACTTGTTACGCGAAACGCCCCCCACGCGCATGCCTCCGGGATGGGTGCCGGAGTGGCCCACGGGCGATGTACCTCCGGTGCCGATCCACTTGCTGCCTCCGTCGTGCCGTCCCTCCTGGTCTTTGAGGCGTGCCTTGAAATACGCAATGAGGGCTTCCGGGGTCATGCGGCTGAGCTGGTCTTCATCAATGCCCAGGGCATCTGCCATGCTCTTGGGGTCCTTGAGCCACTGTTCAAGCATTGCCCGGGCCAACTCGTCGATTTCGAGACTCTCAACATCCGGCAGCTCGGTTCCCTGAAAATGGTGGGCAAACACCTGGTCAAAGAGGTCGAAGTAACGTTCACTCTTGACCAGAATGGTCCGCGAGGCGGTGTAGAACTCTCCCAGAGAGGCAATCAGGCGGCTGGCAAGCGCGCGATGCAGCGTCAAAAAGGCCGTGGGGCTAACCGGCACCCCCATCTCCTTGAGCTTGTAAAAAAAGGCCAGGAACATGGTCAGTACATCTTCCGGCGGCTGACAAAGGCGCTTGCCCGTTCATAATCGCCGCTTTTTTTGAACAATACACCCAGAAAGGGCAGGTCTCCCCTGGCCAGCCGCTTGGGATTGAAATCGGGATCGGCGTTCAAAGCGCGGGTCCAGTTGATCAACTCCCTGGTGGCAGGCCTTTTTTCCACGGCTTCCAGCTCCCGCATGTGGTAAAAGGCGGCGATGGCATTGTTCACCAGTTCATCGTGGATGTCGGGAAAATGAACACCGATGATCCGGCGCATCATCTTGGGGTCCGGAAAGGCGATGTGGTGGAAGTTGCAGCGGCCCAGAAAGGGATCGGAGAGGTCCTTTTTTGCATTGGAGGTGATGATGATCACCGGCCGATGCCGGGCGGATACGGTCTTGTCGATTTCGATGATGTCAAACTCCATCTGGTCCAGTACATCGAGCATGTCGTCCTGAAAGTCGGTGTCCGCCTTGTCGATTTCGTCGATGAGCAGGACAGTACGCCGATCGGCCACGAAGGCCTGGCCGATCTTGCCCATCTTGATGTATTCCTCGATATTGCTCACATCCCGCCGACTGTCGCCGAAGCGGCTGTCATTGAGCCGTGTCAGGGTGTCGTACTGATACAGCGCCTCTACCAGCTTCATACTGGATTTAACGTTAAGCACGATGAGCGGCATGTTGAGGCTTTCGGCAATGGCATGGGCAAGCATGGTTTTGCCCGTACCCGGTTCACCCTTGAGCAGCAACGGCATTTCCAAAGCCATTGAGATGTTGACAATCTGGGCCAGTTCCTCATCCAGCACATATCGGGTGGCGCCAGTGAAGGAAGCATCTGAAGGTTGCACGGTCATGAACCCCTTTCTCAAAAATTGTTGAAGGTTTCCGGTTGAAGACGACGCCTCTTTGCAGACAGCGGGAACAAACCCTCGCTTGCGTTGTTGATGGCCGGCTACAACCCTTCACGGATTCTGGCCGACAAATCCCGGGTCAGCGCCAGGACCCGCTTGGCCAGGTCCAGACTCAAAGACCCCAGGCCGCAGCTGGGGGTGATGAACGACTGGGCGCGAAGGGTCGCCGGACCAATGCCAAGGTCTTCAATCCGGCGGAAGCGCGCCTGTATGCCGGCATACAAACTGTCAACCGTCTCCTGCATAATCTCTTCGGTTTTCAATGTGGGAACGATGCCCCAGGCAAGCAGACAGCCGGCGGCCAGAAAATCTTTGATCTGGGAGCCGTAAAGAATGAATCGGTCAAAAAAGGAGTAGGCGTCGAAGTTGACGATATCCGCACCAGCTTCCAGCACCAGCGACCAATCCGTATTGGCACACACATGAATGCCGGCCAGCCCGCCCTCGGCATGGATGGCGTCAACCAGCTCCTGGAGACATGCCAGAATGGTTGCTTTCGAAATGCTGATCAATTCCGACGAACCGAATCCGGCCAGGGCCGGCTCATCGATAAAAACGATCACCGGGCATCCCCGACCGGAAAGGGTGCGTATCTGCCAGCGCGCGTTTAGGGCCAGATGCTTGACCGCCGCATCGCGCAGGGTATCATTGTAGAAAATCGACCGCCCATCCTGGTCCTTCACACCGATGCAGAAAGTGACGGGACCTGTGACCTGCCCTTTGACGGCCACCGGGGGTGTCTCGATCCGGGTCAGGGTATCCAGCAGTGCCGCGAAACCCCGGCCCGTTGTTTCGGTCAGCGTAAAACGGGATCCGGGCAACCGGTCCAGATCTTCACTGACGGCCATGTAGTCCTCGAAAAAAGCGAGCAGATCGCTGTCGAAGGATTCACCGGCGGCATCGATAAAGCGTTTTCCGCCCCGCTCCACCACGGCTGGCATTCCCGGCATAAATTGCGCAACCATGCCCTCTTGCGCAAAGACCGGCAGCTGTACCCAGAGCGGAATGCTGGGTGTGAATTCCATTATCAAGCGGGATGCCGCCGGGTGATCGTTCATGGGAAGACTGCCGATGAGCAGGGGCAGGCAGTCAGGGTGTATGGTAGGCGGCATGCACGGATTCCTTTTTGGTTTGGCGGATAATCGTCTGAAAGATGTTTTTTATCACGGCAGTGGTGCTTTAACAAGGCTGGTATGAGGGTCATACATGACAGGTGTTTTTTAAAGGGCTTCGGATGGGCGGGTCCGGTCGAAATTCTCAAGGGTGTTGGCCACATGCGTTTAGCGGAGAGGATTTCGGCCGTCGGCAGTATCTGCTTACTTTTTTAGAGCACCATCGGGCCACGGATTGACACCTATTGACCACAATGATATTGTTTGGACCTGATTTCCAACCCTTGGTTGAAACGCGCGTCGCTGTCTTGGCTCCGCTGTTTGCGGTGGAGCCAACTGGCGAAAAGCGGTTGAGATCCTTACGGTGGCGTTTCCCTGCGGTTTGCCGCGGGGGCTAGCATATGGTGGACAAGCCATGGGAACCATCATCTCCCTTGACAAAAAACTGAAGCGGTCCCTGGATAAACAGGACGCCATCATACGGAAAAGAAAGTTGCTGGCCGTCAGAAAAATATTCCGGTGTGCGCACTGTACCTCCAAATGCGAAAAGTGCGGTGTAATGATCACTGTGGACAACCGGTCAAACCTGCCGACTTTCAGAATTCCCTATACATTCTGTGACAGCTGCACGGAAGAGTATGTGGACTATATCGAGGCGCTCAAGGGTAATGAAGACAGCTCACTGTACTGGCACAACGATGCCTGGATGAAAGTGTGGGCCACCTGGATCGAACATCAAGGCGCCGTGGACAGCTATTTGAAATCAAAAGAATTTGAACAACTGCTCGATGAATTGAAGCCGAACCAGACCTGATTACATACAGTCACCGGGGTGGCGGCAGGCCGGGCCGGAACCATACGCTTAATTGCGCCTTATTACAGGAGGAACACATGTTTGGAATCGGAATGCCGGAATTGATCATTATCCTGGTCATCATTCTTATCATCTTCGGTGTGGGCAAACTGCCGGAAATCGGCGGCGGCATGGGCAAAGCCATCCGCAACTTCAAGGACTCCGCCAAGGAAGCTGAAAAATCGGATAACAAGGAACCAGAGAAACTGGAAGAGGATAAGAAGGCCTAACCGTAAATCCCAAAAAATACTGGAGTGCCTTGCTTGCCGGACCGACGGGATCCCAACCATCCTGCCGGTCCGGTTTTTTTCAGGCGGGCGGCAGGGATAAAAGATCGTCGACACCGGGGTGCGAATTCGATTGCCCTGGCGATTGTGCGCGATTGCCTGTGACCGCCTCAGGTTCCATGGTTACCCCTTCTTCTGACCACGGATGCGTCGATCCTCCGGTGTCACGATTCAGTCGTCTTCACACCCGGTGAGGATCTCCAGGAACTGACCCCCGAATCGATCCAGCTTGCTCTGACCGATACCCGGTATTTCCAGCAGATCATCCAGCCTCAATGGCCGGCGGACCACCATCTCCTTAAGGGTCCTGTCATGGAAAATAACATAGGGAGGAACATTGAATGCTTTGGACAGTTCCAGGCGGAGCTGCCTCAATTTTTCCCATAATCTCAGAGATGCGGCATCCGTAAAAACGACGCTCGCGGCTGTCCCTGATTTTTGCTTGGCAGCCACCTTGACCGGCACCGGATCCCTGCGCAAAAAAACCGACGCCTCGTTTCTAAGTATTTGCCAGCTGCGCGCATTGAGGTGAAGCCCGCTTTTGGCAGCCAGATCCGCATCCAGAAAACCCGCAGCCAGCAACTGTCGAAACACCGAGTGCCACTGTTTGGGTTCCAGGTCCTGCCCGACACCAAAGGTTTTGATGCGATGGTGGCCGAACCGTTCCATTCGCTCTGTCAAATGGCCCGTCAGCACATCGATGAGGTAGACCGCGCCAAAACGCTGTCCGGTGCGGTAAATGCAGGAGAGCGCCTTCTGGGCGGCAATGGTGCCGTCCCAGGTGTCCACCGGCTCGATGCAGTTATCGCAGCAATTGCAAGGAGGGGCATATCCTTCGCCGAAATAACCCAAGAGACCTTTCCGCCGGCATTCGGGACTTTCGCAGAAGCCCAGAAAAGCGTTGAGTTTTCGCTGCTGGACCGATTTAAATGCCTCGTTTCCATTGGAGAGGTTCTGCAGGCTGCGCATGGCCACCACATCGGCCAGGGAATAGAAGAGCCACGCCTCAGCCGGCTGGCCATCCCGCCCCGCCCGCCCCGTCTCCTGGTAATAGGCCTCCATGCTGGATGGCAGGTCCAGATGGACCACAACGCGAACATCCGGCTTGTCGATGCCCATGCCAAATGCCACGGTTGCCACCATCACCAGCCCGTCTTGCATTAAAAACCGCTGCTGATTCTGTCTGCGGACATCGGCATCCAGCCCGGCATGGTAGGGCAGGGCCGCAATGCCCCTATCAACGAGCCAGCTGGCCGTGGCATCGGCCCGCTTGCGGGTACGCACATATACGATGCCTGCGTGGCCGTCGTGTCGCTCCCGCAGAACGGATAGCAACTGCTGCTTATCATTGTGTTTGATCTGAACGCGATAAAAGATGTTGGGGCGGTCGAAGCTGGCCACAAAATGGACGGCATCGGCCAGGTGGAGTTTGTCCAGGATCTCCCGGCGCGTTGCCTGATCGGCCGTGGCCGTCAAGGCAATCCGCGGCACCTTCGGAAAATGTTGGGTGACATCGGCGATCTGCAGGTATTCGGGCCTGAAATCGTGGCCCCACTGGGAGACGCAATGGGCTTCATCGATGGCAAAAAGCGCCAGATTCAGGTTGCTCAGCAAGCGCCGAAACCGGTCGGTGAGCAGTCGTTCCGGGGCCACATACAGCAGGTCGCAACCACCGGCAGCGGCGATCGATTCCACTTGGGCGGCATCCTCCGGCGGCAGGCTGGAATTGAGAAAATGCGCCCGGACTCCATGTTGTCGCAGATCAGCCACCTGGTCCTGCATCAGGGCGATCAGTGGGGAGATCACCACACCGACACCGGCGCGGATGATGGATGGGATCTGAAAGCAAAGGGATTTTCCGCTGCCGGTGGGCATGAGGGCGAAAACATCTTGTCCGGCGAGCAGCGCGTCGATGATCGCCTTCTGATTATCCCTGAACGTCGGGTAGCCAAAGACCCGCTTGAGAATCGATTCGGGGCGGTTGATAGTCATGCAATCATCCATTTGCGGTATTATGATCGGGGTTTAACGGACAATGGAAAAACCCAGCCTGAAAGCGTCATGACGTTGGTTATAATTGATCAGGGTTTCGGCGTATCCGCTGTAATACTGGGCCTGCAGATAAAAATTCAGGTTTTTACCCAGCAGTCGGGTCATGGGATAGGTCAGGTCCAGCTGCACTGATGGCCCTTTTCTTGCCCACCACAGGTGGGTGTTCAAACCAACCCCTTCCGGATCCATGATGCCCACAGCCAGATCCAAATAGCCCCGATAGTCCGCCAGATCAGCGTTATTTTCATCTTCATTTTCCACGTAGGTATAGAATTTGGGAGCAATTTTCATATGGTAGGGCCCGACCAGGTGGATCCCCATGATCGGCTTGATATACAGATAGTTGGTGCTGCGGGAGTCGCTGCCGCCCTTGCCGTTGGATTCGTGCTGAAAACCGCCCTGGATGCCGAAGGCGGAGATGGCCGCGACATTGAGATCAATTTTTGGCAGCAGATAAAAGGCTTCCGGCATATAGCTGGTATCTTCAAAAGGCTCGGAATCCCGCTTCAGGTTCCAGACCGATCGCTGGGTGTACCCCAGGTGAAACCCGGTCACCCAGGGGGCTTTTTCGGTCAGGTAGCCCTGGTAGCTGAAGAGGCGGTACTTGAAGCTGAACTGGAATTTGCTTTGATCCAGCCCCGGGTCCACACCCAGCAGAAAATACATGGGCTCGTGAACGGACAGATTGTCCAGAAAAGACTGCAGCATGGTGGGGCCTTCATCCAGGGGCACCTGCTGACCGATCCACGCTTCGGGCGGCGCTTTTTCCACCCACAGGATGAGCGGATCAGTGCCCAGCGTCTCGATGTTGATCGCTACCGATCCCGCAGCGTAGATCGGCAGATTGACTGTGTATTGGCGTTTTGCAAAACTCCGGCCGGGAATTTCAACACGGGCGTCCGCTTCCTGATCCACCAGGTCGGCATTGACGGTTAAGGTTGAACGGCCGGTATCGATTCGGCATGGCGGCGATGGCGGCAGTTCGTGGGAGATAGTCCCATCGGTATAGTTATGCAGGTACAGGTTCAAGGTCACCACGGTTCCACCCCGGAGGGGTTTTTGGGGGGCAGATAGAACCATTTCAAGATCAGCCGCCCATGCGATGGGAGCCATCAGCGCCATCAGCAACACAACTGCACATCGGA
Source organism: Desulfosarcina sp. (assembly GCF_046496365.1). Taxonomy (GTDB): domain Bacteria; phylum Desulfobacterota; class Desulfobacteria; order Desulfobacterales; family Desulfosarcinaceae; genus Desulfosarcina. Next base: position 62,821 of record NZ_JAWOHB010000116.1, on the reverse strand, counting down.
CCTGTTGAGTCATTCGGGTCTCCTTGTCGACATAGACAATGCCATCGGTCCGGAACACCGGGGTCACTGTGATAACCATCATCGCATTTGCCGGCCATTGACAGTTGGGAACATCGACATCCGGCAGCCAAACCATCTGGCAGGCAGATCACCCGGTACGCATAGCATATCGGGGAACAATTTTCACCGTTTTGTGCCCGCTGGTGGTTGATATTTAACCAAAGGATGTACTATGACCTGAGCCTTGCATCGGGACCGATCCTTGTGACGGCGGTTCCTACCGGACGATGGTTAGAGAGGGGAATGAGATGAAAACCGATGAGTTAATTACCGTTCTGCAGCGAACCGACCCGTTCGCCCTGCTGGAGTCGGAGATCCTTGTCCCCCTTTGCCGCAAAATAACCGTGAGCGCATTCAACCCAGGCGATTATGTCTTTCGCCAGGGAGACCCCAGCTGCGACTGCCTCTTCATCATCGCCAGCGGCCTGGTGGAAATTCTGGTTGAAGACGGCTGCCAGGCAGAGACGGTGGTGGGGATTCGCCGGGCTTATGACTTCTTTGGCGAGACCGTGGTGCTTTCGGCCCAGCGCTATCCGGGATCGGCGCGGGCCAAAGGAGTCCTGACCTGCCTGCGTTTCAACCGCAAAGACCTGGAAACGTTGATTTACAGCCAGCCGGAGTTCTCCGGATTCTTCAACACCCTGTTGGCCGAACGGATGCGCTTGCTCTACGAGCGCAACCTTTCGGATCGGTCCTGCAACATGCCCCGCAGCACCTCCCTGCTCTTTCGAAAACAGGTCAGCCGGGTCATGTCCAGCCCGGTGATGACCTGCAGGGAGGACGACCCGGTGACCGAGGCTGCCCGAAGAATGATCAATCGGCAGGTGGGGTGCCTGGTGGTCGTGGATGCCGCCGGCCGTTTCCGGGGTGTATTGACCGAGCGCCATCTGGTCGCTGGTCTGGTTGCCGAGCGGACCTTTCCGGTGGAAGGCTGCAGGGTCAGCCGCCTCATGGATTCCCGTCTGTTTGCCATCGCACCGGAAGCGTACCTGGGCGAGGCGCTGGCAGCCATGATCCGCAACCGAACACGTCAGCTGGTGGTGATGGAACGGGATCTCCCGGTAGGCGTGGTGGCCTTTTCAGATCTGGTACGGTCCCAATCGGCGGACAGCCTGATGCTGATCCACGATATCGCCGATCAGAACAGTCTAGACGGCCTGGCCGCCCTGAGCGCCGGCATCGACAAGGTATTGGATGCCTTGGTGGCCGAACAGGCCGGGGTACGGGAAACCATGGAAATCATGTCCCGGCTCAATGATCGGATCACGCGAAAAGTGATCGAAATGAGTGAAGCACAGATGAAAAAGGACGGCTGGGGAGCGCCGCCGGTGGACTATTGCTGGATTAATATGGGCAGTGCCGCCCGCTATGAACAGACCCTGCGGACCGACCAGGACAACGCCATCATCTATGCGGACCCTGAAGCTGCGGATGCCCAGGCGGCATTGGACTATTTTCATCAATTGGCGCTGCTGGTTGTCGATGGGCTGGCCCGCTGCGGATTCGAACGCTGCAGTGGCGGTGTGATGGCCACCAACCCCAAATGGTGCCGCTCGATTTCCGATTGGCGCCAGGGGGCCGCCGGCTGGATGGCCTCCATGGAACCGGAAGACACCCGCACCTTGACCATTTTGCTGGACTACCGATCTCTTTGGGGCAACACCAGCCTGGCGGACACCCTCTGGACCCATATCGTCGGTTCCTTTTCAGACTCAATCATTGCCGGACACATGTTGTCCCGGGATGACCGCAAACTAACAGCGCCCATCGGTTTCCTGGGCAAGATCGTCACTGAACGCAACGGCCCCAGAAAGGGACGTATCAATCTGAAGACAGCAGCCCTGGTTCACATCATCAATGCCGTGCGTCTGCTGGCCGTGAGTCAGGGAATCACCACACCATCCACCCTGGATCGACTGGACCTGCTGGCCGGCACCGAAAGCTTAAGTGCGGAAGACGCCTCCTTCTATCGGGCAGGGTTCGAGACCCTGATGATGTTTCGCATCCGCGAAAACTTGAAACGCGTTCGCCAAGGCCAACCACCGGACAACACCCTGAACCCCAGGGAACTGGATAAAAGTGAAACCCTCCTGTTAAAAGACGCGCTGTCTGCTGTATCCCATCTGCAAAAGCGCATCAGCAAAGGCTTTCACGTGCCGTGGATGAATTATTTCGGCCAATAGACCGCCGATGGGATTTACCGATTCCGGTGAAAGGCATATTGCATGACGCCCTTACGATTTCTTGAAAACATCCAGATCCGCTACAAACTGCTGTTCAGCTACCTGATCACATTTTGCGTAATCATTGCCCTCGGGTCCATGGTCATCTACTCCATCGTGCGCAACACCATCGAAGCCAATATCGAAAGTGAATTGAAAAACGCCACCGACGCCATGTTGAATATGGTCCAGACCGCTGTCACGGTGTCCATTAAAAACCACCTGCGGGCCGTGGCGGAAAAAAACCTTGAGATGGTTACCCACCTCTATTCCCTCTACCAGAAGCGCGAACTCACTGAAGTTCAGGCCAGAGGGCTTGCTGAATCCATGCTCTTGAGCCAGCGTATCGGTACGACAGGGTATATTGCCTGCGTTTCCAGCGGTGGGGTCATGGTGGTCCACCCCGAATCCGAATGGATCGACCAAGATATCAACCGTTACGGTTTTGTCCGTCAAATGCGGGAGAAGCGGCAGGGATATATCGAATATGAATGGAAAAATCCCGGCGAGGCCCAAGCCCGTCCCAAGGCAATGTACATGGCCTATTTCGAACCCTGGGACTGGATCATTGCCGTCTCATCTTACCGCAAGGAGTTCCGCACCCTGGTGAACACCGATGATTTCAGGGACAGCGTTCTCTCCCTGCAGTTCAGCCAAAGTGGTTATGCCTTTGTCACCGACAGCAAAGGCAATGTGATTATTCATCCGAGCCTGCAGGGCGTCAATGTCATTGCTGACAAAGAATTCCCCGACTATCCCCTGGAAACCATGCTGAAAGAGCGAAGCGGGAAAATCACCTACTCCTGGAAAAATCCGGGCGAGCCGTACTTGCGCGAAAAACTGGTTCTGTTCAATTACCTGCCCGAATACGAATGGATCGTGGCCTCCTCGAGCTACCTGGATGAATTTTACGCCCCCCTGAACAAAGTGAGCAATGTGATTATTTTTACCGTTATGGGGTGTATTCTGCTGGTGCTGCCCATCACCGCGCTGATCAGCGCATCGATCACCAATCCGTTGGCCGAGTTGGTCAAGCGCCTGGAGCAGGGAGCCAACGGAGACCTGTCCGTAAGGCTTGACCGGCATTCTGGCGATGAGGTCGGGCGCCTGGCCTGGTATTTTAACAGTTTTATGGATCGACTGGAGGATTACAGTGGCAACCTGGAAGCGGAAGTCAAGGAACGCAAGGAGGCGGAAGCAGCCCTGCGTTTGAGTGAAAACCGCTATCGATCAGTGATTGAAGCCATGCCTGATGCCATGGTGGTTTATGATATGGAGGGCCGGGTTACCTACCTGAACCCGGCCTTTACGGATGTGTTCGGCTGGACAGCCGACGAATGCAAGGGCAGAAAACTGGATCATTTCGTTCCCAAAGAGAATTGGGAAGAAACCCGCAGGGGGCTGAATACCATCACATCGGGCAAGCCATTGTCAAGCGTGGAGACCCGGCGACTGACCAAAAGCGGGCGAATCATCGATGTCAGTACACGTGGAGCGGTTTACCGGGATCCCGGGGGCCACCAGGTGGGCAGCGTCATCATTCATCGGGATGTATCCGACCTCAAGCGCCTGGAGAGGCAGGTAATGGACGTCGGAGACCGTGAACGTCAAAAAATCGGCCAGGACCTGCATGACGACCTGTGCCCGCACCTGATCGGCGTGGAAGGGCTGGGCAAAGTACTGGTTCGCAAACTCGCGGATAAAGCCCCCGACGAAGCGCATCTGGCAGAAAAAGTCACTGGCCTGGTGAAAGATGCCATCATCAAAACCCGTCGGCTGTCACGGGGATTGTGTCCGGTCTACCTGGTGGATCGCGGCCTGGAGTCTTCACTGAGAGAGCTGGCTGCCAATACCGAGTCGGTGTTCGGGGTGGCCTGTCGATTCATCTGCAAGGCACCGGCACGGATTCGTGACAATATAGTGGCCACCCACCTGTTTCGAATCGTTCAGGAGGCGGTAAATAACGCCGTACGCCACGGACAGGCCACAGCGATAACGGTCACCCTGGGCGGTGAAAACAACCATACACGGTTGTCCGTTGAGGACGACGGATGTGGAATCCCGACGGATGTGGGAACCGACGGCATGGGCTTGCGCATCATGGGTTTTCGTGCCAATATGATCCACGCCATGCTGGATATCCGCTCACCCGAAGCCGGCGGAACCGTGGTACAGGTTTTTCTCAGCGACAACGCAGGGGCACCCGTTGACCCATGACAGAAATCAAGAAAAAAATCCTGATCGTCGAAGACCACCCGATTTTCAGGTGGGGGCTAAGTGAGCTGATCAACCAGGAACCGGACATGGTGGTTTGCGGCGACGCCACCGATGTTTCCGGCGCCTGGAAAGCCATCGAACGGCTTGAACCTGACCTGATCATCGCCGACATAACTCTGGAAAACAGCGATGGCATCGACCTGGCCAAAGCGGTCAACCGCCGCAGCAAAACCATTCCTGTCCTGATTCTCTCCATGCACGATCAGTTCCTTTACGCCGAACGAGCCCTTCATGCCGGTGCCAGAGGGTACATCATGAAGCAGGAGGCGATGGAATCGGTGGTGACCGCCATCCGCCAGGTGTTGGCCGGGAAAATTTATCTCAACGAGAAGGTCAAGGATCAAATCCTCTTCAATCTGGCCGACCGTCCAGCCGGGGGCGGCCGATCGTCCATGGATCGGCTGACGGATCGTGAACTCGAAGTATTCCGAATGATTGGAAAAGGGTTTTCCACCCGTGAAATCGCTTCCAAGCTGCACCTGAGCATCAAGACCATCGGGACCTACCGCGAACGGATCAAGGAAAAATTCAGCCTGAAACATGCCAACGAACTGGTGCGGCACGCTGTTCACTGGGAGAAGACCGGGGAGATCCCCAACGGGACGCCGCTTCCCTGACCGCACAAGCAGCACCACTTCTGCAATCGACCTGGATCGCGGTTAAGCCCACCAAAAAAAATGGAATAAAATGGATTATTTTCTCTGCGTTATCGGCATGGTGATGATCATCGAGGGGGTGCCTTATTTTGCGGCACCGGATCAAATGAAGCGGTGGATGGCAAAAATTATGGAGATGGCCCCGGGATCCCTGCGTCGGTTCGGATTGGTGATGATGGTCACGGGGTTGTTTATGGTCTATATAGGTCGCAGATAAGCATCCGGACTCATCCGTTCTTGTAAAGATAGAAAAATTGCATCACTTTTTTGACGTAGGCTTCCGTTTCCGGAATGGGGGGGATGCCCCGATGGCTGTCCACCGCCCGTGGACCGGCGTTGTATGCGGCCAGGGCCAGGGGCACCTGACCGTCAAACCGTTGAATCAAGGCCTTGAGATATCGGGCACCACCCATGATGTTCTGCCATGGATCGAATGGATCGTATACCCGGAACGCCTTGAGGTTCTCCGGCATGATCTGCATCAGCCCCAAGGCTCCTTTTTTGGACACGGCCTGGGGATCAAAGGCCGATTCGGCGCGAATCACGGCTTTCAGCAGGGGAAAATCCACACCGTGGAGGCTGGCGGCCTCGTCGATGTAGCGGTCGAAGCGGTTGGCGTCCATCCCTGCCCCCTGACGCCTGGGACGCTCCTTGATATATACCTGATAGTCGCTGGTCGTGGGAACATTGGTAAAGTGCATGACACCCTGGCTGTCGATATACATGTAGATGTCGGCGTCAGCCGGCAGGGTCAGCAATAGAATCAAGCCGGCGGCAAGCCACATGCCGCGCTGCCAGATCAGATATCTACGAACCGATGGGTGCATGATTGTTTGGCCATTATGGTAAGACAGCTTTTTCACCACTTTCACCTTCAGGTGATGTCGGCACAACCGGTGGATTTGTAAAGTTTTTTCTTTTTATTGGCAAGAAAAAACGCAGGATCGGCCCGTCGGCGCAAGAACTCCGTCAAAATCAGAGCAGAACAGCTGACGGCGTCATCGCAAACGAAAGCCCGTTGGCAGTGTCACCGCAAAGGCATCGATGCGACCCACTCGCAAAGTGCGTGCTTGGGCCTTGATGTGTCCCTGCCATGGGCCCCCCGGTGCTTGACACCTTTCGGGTTTGCGCATATAGACCCGGTTCAACTCACTCATCTACCCCAAGGTTTCCCAAATTCTCAAAGGAGGTGTTATGTCAGCGCAGAAGTCTGCCACCGATTACGTGTTCAGCCCCAAAGACAGTCTGGTGGGCGCCCAGATGCTGTTCGTCGCTTTCGGCGCCCTGGTCCTGGTCCCCCTGCTCACCGGGTTAAACCCTAATGTCGCCCTGTTCACCGCCGGTGCAGGCACCCTGATTTTCCAGTTCATCACCAAGCGTATGGTCCCCATTTTCCTGGCATCTTCCTTCGCGTTCATTGCACCGATTATCTATGGGGTGAGTACTTGGGGTATCCCCGGCACCATGTGCGGACTTGTGGCCGCCGGTCTGCTTTACGTGGTGTTGAGCCTGTGCATCAAAACGTTTGGTGCCGGTTTTTTAAAGAAGCTGCTGCCCCCGGTGGTGGTCGGTCCGGTGATCATGGTCATCGGGTTGGTGCTGGCCCCGGTGGCCGTTCACATGGCCCTGGGCCGCACCGGCGACGGATCCGCATGGCTGGTGCCCCAGAGCATGGCCATGAGCGTGGCGGGGATCGCCTTGATCGTCACCATCCTCACCTCCCTGCTGGGCAGCGGGTGGATGCGCCTGATCCCCATTCTCATCGGCGTGGGCGCCGGTTATCTGGCAGCCCTGATTCTCGATCTGGCCGGCGTATCCAGCTCCATCCAGGCAGGCTTCGATCCCGGCACATTGAAAAACTTTACCGGGCCCGCCCTGGTGAACTTTAAACCGCTTTTCGACGCGCCCTGGTTCGCCGTGCCCGATTTTGTATTCCCCGAGTGGAACCTTCAGGCCATCTTTTTCATCGTTCCCGTCGCCATTGCGCCGGCTATCGAACATTTTGGCGACATCCTGGCCATCGGCAATGTCACCGGCAAGGATTTCGTCAAGTCCCCGGGTATTCACCGAACCATGATGGGCGACGGAATTGCCACCTCCTTCGCATCCTTTCTGGGAGGCCCCCCCAACACCACCTACAGTGAGGTGACCGGCGCGGTCACCCTCACACGTATGTTCAATCCCGGCATCATGACCTGGGCCGCCATTTTTGCCATTGCCCTGGCCTTTATCGGCAAGATGGGCGCACTGCTGCAGACCATCCCGGTACCGGTGATGGGCGGAATCATGCTGCTCCTGTTCGGTGCCATTACCGTTGTGGGCCTCAACACGCTGGTGAAGGCCGGGGATGATCTCACCGAACCGCGCAATCTGGCCATTGTGGCCCTTATCCTGGTCTGTGGTATCGGCGGAATGGTGCTTCCTTTTGGTAAATTCACCCTGGGCGGCATCGGTCTTTCCGGAATTCTCGGCGTCATTCTCAACCTGATCCTTCCGAACAACCAGAAAGGCTGATCCGCAGGCAAGTCCGGTGATGACTGCCACCGCCCTTTTCCAACTGACCCGGAAGGGGCGGTGGCATCTGTTGGCGAGGCCTCGACAGGCGACCGGTATCCGTCGGATACCCATTCGATGGATGTCCCTAAAACCACCTCGGCGGAACGGCGCCAGACGAATCGGGCCGACCCCCAGGGTCTGGTCGATTGCCTGGATTCCGAAGATCCTGAAAAGACGGGTGGAAGGTTGCCCTGCGCACTTTTCTCTCATGTTTCATACGGAGCGTTCCGATAACCTTGCATGACAGCCAAACCATCCAAGGGATTCGATGTTTTTGTTAGCCGCTGCAACGAGCTGCGGGAAGCCGCCAGCACCAGAAAAGGAGAACGCATCGCATGGGTGATCGATACACCGTCATCTTCGAAGGCAGAATCATGCCCGGGAAAAACGCGGGAAGGGTCAAGGAACGCTTAAAATCGGACCTGAAAACCGACGATCAGGGGCTCGCCAAATTATTCACCGGAAATCCCGTAGCCATCCGCAAGAACACAGACCTGGCCACAGCCGAAAAATACAAGCAGCTGTTCGCCGCTGCCGGTGCATTCTGCGAAATTCGCAAGGATGGTGAACCCCAAGCCCAGTCACCGCCGCCCCCATCCGGCACGGCGGCAGATGTCGCCGACGATTGCGGCGCAGCGCTATCGTCCGCCGCACCGCCTCAACCACCTGTTTTGCCAGTTAAGCACCACCGCATCACGACGCCGGATGGAGGAAAAATGATCGTCACGAACATCGAAACGGTTCCGGGGAAAAACGTCCTGGAGCATTTCGGCCTGGTTTCCGGCAGCACCATCCGGGCCAAGCATATCGGCCGCGACATAATGGCCAGCCTCAAGAACCTGGTGGGTGGTGAACTCAAAGGCTACACCCAGCTGCTCCAGGAATCCCGGCAGCAGGCCATGTCAAGAATGATAGAAGAGGCCCGCCTGATGGGTGCCAATGCCATTGTCAACGTTCGATTTTCGACATCTTCCGTAGCTCAGGGCGCGGCGGAGTTATACGCATACGGAACAGCTGTACGGGTGGAACAGGAGGTTGTCGATGATTGACCTGATCGTCTTTTTGTCACTGCTGGCGCTGGGATACGGTGCAGGAACCTGGGCCGAAAAACGACACTATCGGTCTATCCTTGAAAGGGAGCAGCAAACGATCAATCTGCCAGCCGTCACCTTGAAATCAGTCGGGGTGCCGGAACACAAAATCCGGTCGGTTCAGCTGGTTTACGGCAGCGCGGTGATTTCCGTGGACTATTTTAAAAGGATGTTGGCCGGTCTGCGAAATATTTTCGGCGGAAAGATAAAATCCTACGAAAGCCTCCTGGACCGTGCACGACGGGAGGCGCTGCTGCGCATGAAAGATATGGCCGGGGACGCCACGGTCATTGTCAACGTGCGCATCGAGACGTCAGCCATCGGCAAGCAGTCCAACCGCAGCAACATCGGCTGTCTGGAAGCCATGGCCTACGGTACGGCGCTGACCCTGGAGAAATAGTGAAATTTACGGCCAACCATCCCGGAATCAATGTCAATGTCACCCCCACGCATCCCCTGAAAGAGTTCGCCCTGCTTGCCGTCGGCCTCCTGGCCATCGTGGCCGCTGTTTACCTGGCCCTTGGCTTGGCGGTCGACCTGATCGTTCCCCGGCTCTCCATGAACCTGGAAAAAAAGCTGGCCGGCGCATTCACCGGAAGGCTGGCCCAAACGGATGCAACGACCGACAGCTCACGGTCGCTTCAGGCCCTGGTGGATCGCCTCCAGGATCGCTGCGCCCCGCTGCCCTATTCAATCACCATTCACATCCACCAGTCCGATGCCGTCAATGCGGCGGCACTGCCCGGTGGGCACGTGGTTGTGTTTTCCGGCCTGCTGGCGGAAATGACCTCGGAAAACGAGCTGGCCTTTGTCCTGGCCCACGAGTTGGGTCACTATGCGCATCGGGACCATCTTCGGGGATTGGGGCGGGCACTGGTGCTGATGGCCGCATCCACGCTGTTGTTCGGAGCGGACAACAGCATCAGCAGCATGATCGGCCAGGGGATGACGCTCTCGGAACTGAGCTTTTCGCGCAAACAGGAAAGCCAGGCCGATGCGTTTGCCCTGGAAACACTTGCCTGCCACTACGGACACGTCGCCGGAGCAACCGCCTTTTTCAAAAAAATTCACAGGGCCGGTGACCCGGGCCGGTTCGGCCACTATTTTTCCTCCCACCCGGAAAACCAACGCCGAATCGACCACCTGGAGAAACTGGCCGGTAGACGCGGATACCCCAGCAAAAACCTGCTGCCCCTGCCGGATGATCTGATCGTCCTTAAGAATCCGTCCTGACCGCTTAAAAAAAGTACCCCCATAAACACCATATCACTGGCGCCGGTCGTCTTGAGGCAACACGGCAACGGCATGAGCTCTTGATTGCGGTTTTAAATTGCCTTGTGAGTGGCGGTTGAACATGATAACGGGTCCAGCCGATTGGTCAACTGATTATAAAGGCGCCACTCCCATTGATTCAAGAGGATCCGAGATGACAACAATTGTATTGATGTACACCCTGGTAGGGGCGGTTGCCGGAGTTCTGGCCGGTCTGCTGGGCATCGGCGGCGGGTTGGTCATCGTTCCCATGCTGGTATTCTGTTTTGTCCGCCAGGGAATACCCGATGCTGTGATCATGCACCTGGCGCTGGGCACGTCCCTGGCCAGTATCATGTTTACCGCTGTATCCAGCTTCCGGGCACATCACAAACGCGGCGCCGTGCATTGGCGTGTCGTACGTAAAATTCTCATCGGTATTTTTACCGGTACGTTTCTCGGCAGTTGCATCGCCGCCCAGCTCTCCACCCGCTTTCTCAAGGGTTTTTTTGTCATTTTTCTTTACTACGTGGCCATTCAGATGTTGACCAACAAGAAACCCGAACCCTCCCGCCAGATACCCGGGCGTGCGGCCATGTTCGGCGTCGGCAACGTGATCGGCATCGTCTCCAGTCTGGTGGGCATCGGTGGCGGAACACTATCCGTACCCTTCATGATCTGGTGTAACATGTCCGTTCACCACGCCATCGGAACCTCTGCAGCCATCGGTTTCCCCATCGCCATTGCCGGCACCATCGGCTACCTTGTCAACGGGCTCAGCGTTCAAAATTTACCCGATTTTTCAATTGGGTACATCTATCTTCCAGCCCTTTTAGGCATCGTGGTCACCAGTGTCCTGACGGCTCCGCTGGGGGTGCGCCTGGCGCACAGCCTGCCGGTAGACCGGCTCAAACGCATCTTTGCCGTCCTGCTGCTGGTGGTGGCCACCCGTATGCTGATCGGAATTTTGTGAATGGCCTGGGCATATGCCCGACATCAGGATAACCGGTCATTTATCTTCAATGATCGGACGCAAGGTCCCGAAATATTCTTGACAAAAAAACCGTTCCCGAATAATTAGTACAACTTGGTATTTTAAGTCCCTCCAGGCTATACATCTGTGTATACAGATTGCGAAAATCACATCATCGAAAGGAGAAGGAACACATGTCCAATCTTATTCCCCCCCATGGCGGCAAAGGCCTCACTGTCTGTCTGCTTGAAGGCGCTGAGAAGGAAGCCGAGCTGAAGAAAGCCGCAGGACTCAAGCAGATCGAAATTTCCCCCCGCGTCAAAGGCGACCTGATCATGATCGGTATCGGCGGGTTCAGCCCCCTGACCGGATTCATGACCAAAGCGGACTGGAAAGGTGTTTGTGAAAACTTTCTGACCGCGGACGGCACTTTCTGGCCCGTGCCGGTGTGCCTGGACGTTGCCAAGGCCGAAGCCGATGCCATCTCCATCGGCAGCGAAGTGGCGCTGTATGATCCCGAGGGAAAAGAGATCATGGCCACCATGAAGGTCACCGAAAAGTACGAACTGACCGAGGCTGACAAGAAATGGGAGTGCGAGAAGGTTTTCATGGGTGAAGGCACCCCGACGGCCGCGGACTTCTGGAAGATTGCCAAAGAGGACCATCCCGGCGTCCAGATGGTTATGAATCAGAAGGCCTTCAACCTGGCCGGCCCGGTCAAGGTGCTCAGCGAAGCTGAATATCCCAAGAAATACGCCGGCGTCTATCACCGCCCGGCCGAATCCCGCAAAATCTTCGACGAACGCGGCTGGAGCGATGTGGCTGCCCTGCAGCTCAGAAACCCCATGCACCGCTCCCACGAATACCTGTGCAAGATCGCCGTGGAAGTGTGCGACGGCGTCTACATCCACTCCTTGGTGGGCAACCTGAAACCGGGCGACATCCCCGCCAACGTGCGTGTGAAATGCATCGACGCCCTGGTGAAGAACTACTTCGTGGAAAAGAACGTGGTCCAGGGTGGCTACCCGCTGGACATGCGCTACGCCGGTCCCCGTGAAGGCCTCCTGCACGCCGCTTTCCGCCAGAACTATGGCTGCTCCAAGATGATCATCGGCCGCGACCACGCCGGCGTGGGCGACTTTTACGGCATGTTCGAAGCCCAGACCATCTTCGACAAGATCCCCACCCCCGCGGGAGGCAAAGGCCTGCTCTGCCAGCCGTTGAAAATCGACTGGACCTTCTACTGCCACAAGTGCGACGGTATGGCCTCCCTGAGAACCTGCCCCCACGGCAAGGAAGACCGCGTGCTGCTCTCCGGCACCATGCTGCGCAAGATGCTCTCCGAAGGCGGCACGCTGCCCGATCACTTCGGTCGTGAGGAAGTTGTCGTTATCCTGCGCGAATATTACCAGGGCCTCACCGAAAAGGTAGAGATCAAGACGCACAAGGCAGCCACCGGCAACTAACCGACAGGATCTGCCTGTAATAAGGATTAAAAAACGGGACACAGCATGTGCAAGCTGCGTCCCGTTTTTTTTATTCTGCATGCAGGCCCTGAATTCACCAACAGGCAGGCATACGGCATCAACCCAAGAGGCTGTGCCGTGATAAACATTCTATCCGTCCATTTTAGCGCTGCCAGCTGTTTGATGATTTTCAGGAAACCCTAATTAACCTCAAAATAGAGTCGTCGCAGTATGTCTCCGTTGGAAGTGGCTATGTCGACGCGCCATTCGCCCCGATCAAGGCGGTTGGCAATCGTCTTGGAACTCCAGGTCCGCCAGTGGGCGGACCGGACATCCAGGGACACGTCTCTGATTTTTTTCCCGCCAAAGTAATAGATATGGTGGATCGTCGCTGGAACCTGCTTTGCCTCAATCTGGGTCCACACATAAATCTTTCCATCCGAGGTGGTAAAAGATCGATCGACACCGGCAGGCATTCGATTTTCAATGGCGCGGCAGATGGTTGCTTGTAAAATCGTCAGGGATGCATCGACGATGCTCGGCTTGGGCGATGGATCGCTTTTACTCGGTTGTCGGTCGGTCGGACCCATGCTTTCCACGTCGGCGTTATTGCCAAGCAAGGCGACGGGTTGTGTCGTTGAAGCGCTGTCGGAAGACGGCGCGCCGATCTGTGTGGCAGGTCCGGACATCCCTGCCGAAATATCGGCTTCTGGTTTAGGACCAGAGAATGCTGCGTTGGATTTGGCAGGCTCGGAAAGAAACAAATGATCAAACCCAACTCCCGCAAGGAACAAGATGAAGGCGCCGCATAGTGCAATACAAGCATACATCCAGATCCCTCGATCGGTCGACCAGCGACGTATGGTCACGCTGAAACCGGACTGCTGGACAAGCCCAAAACGGTGCCGGAAGGGCTTTCTATTATTGGCTTTGACTGCATCGCTGATGGCGATCTTTTTTTCGGCCGCTTTGTTTAAAACGCTTTTGGCCGCCACTAAGGATTCAAGGGTATGGCACCATGACCTGAGATTGCCCAACCGGAGACCGCTCGGTTGGTTGCGTCCTTTCGTCTGGGACTGGTCGGCCGAATGTTTCCCGCCATCAATCGAAGCGGTTACGGGCTGAATGGCTTCAGCCTGGATCCGCTTGCTGTTTGCTGACTCGTACAAATTGATGATTGTATCGACATCACATCCGATGGCCCTGGAGTAAGAGGAAAGATATCCCTTTATATAAGGTCCTTGTGGAATTTTATCGAATTCGTTTTTTTCGATATTCTCCAGATAAGTCGCCGTAATCTTTGTTATTTGAGCGACTTCCCGCAAACTGATATTATTGGCTTCTCTTTCCTTTTTAAGGTAAATTCCAACCGTTTCCATCGTTCAGTCCGAAATGTAGGCTATTGTTTGAAAAACAATACGTATTATGGCTCAGAGATGGCCCAGACAAGGTGAGTTTGAAATGGTATCAATCGTTGGAGGATATCTGAATATGTCGATCTGTTCAAGGCATTTTGTGATTAACGTTGTCAAATGTAGCCAACGCATTGGCCCGCCCATTCGTGAAAATTCATGTGGCACAATGAAAAAAGGGCCTACGGTGAAGACCGTAAACCCTTGAATTTGCTGGTAGGCACGATTGGATTTGAACCAACGACCTCTTCCGTGTCAGGGAAGCGCTCTCCCCCTGAGCTACGTGCCTACATGAGGTGAACCTGATACCACCTGATCATGAAGCTGTCAAGGGAAATGCAGCGCATTTTGGCATCGGGATCACTGCTGCAACAGGCGGATGCTTACCGCCGTTGATGTTACTTCATAGATATCGATACCGAAGCCAGTGAAGGTTTTCAGCAGCAGCGCATCAGCCAGGGAACGGGAACTGCCCTGGTAATTGACGGCCATGGCTGCCCGGTCTGACGACATCTCTTTCATCTTCAGTTCCTTGACACCCGACAGGGAAGAGATGGCCGTGCGCAGGCGGACGAAGCTGGCAATACGGCCGCCGGTGCCTTCTACCACCACATCGATAAAAGTGCTGCGCTCCTGTTCCTGCCGCCATGCAGCCATTACCTGGCGGGCCAATTCGTCACCGGCCAGTGCTCCCGCTCCGGACAGGGCTTCGCGCCCCCCCTTGACCACATCCTTGCTTGATGCCGCAGCTTTCTGACGTGTTCGGCCGATCAGCTTGCCGCTCCGAACATCAAAGGCCTGGACCTCGACAACCGCTTCATAATCATTCACCTCCCCCACCGTGGTATGGGTATTGGGTACGGCCGCAACAGTGCCATATCCGAAAACCAGCACATCGGCGCCCACTCGTCCCCCCAATGCCATCATATCCGCCTCTGGTGCATTCACGGGCAATCCCAAGGGGATACTCAAGTCCGGCGGTGCAATGATCTCGAATCCGGTGGCCTGAAGGGTGGCAGCCATTGCGCCTTCACAGATGGTCTGCTGGGGCAGTGGACGCTCCCCCCACCAGTAGGTAAAACCCGCATCCGTCAGATTTCTTTCGGCCACCATGAAAAGAATTCTCGGATACACCGCGCCGGTCAGGGCCAAACCCAGTCGGGAAAGATCGCGACTGACCCGGTCCGCCGCAACGTCCACCTGTACCATCACTCTGACGGAGTTGCCGGACACGGATTCGGTGAGCACCCGGTAGTTTTGAACATAATTGTCCCGTTCAGCCAGGATGCTGTCGTTGATCTGCTGGAACCGCCGGACCACCGTCTCTACGGTAAGCATCTGCATGACCACCCGGCCCACTGCGGCAACCAAGGCGTCGTTGACCGCATTCTGCCTGCCATCGGCCAGGTTGTTGTCGTGAATAACGGCTGTCCCCAGAACTTTCAGCTGTTTGACCGCGCGAGTCTCGTCTGCTTGACTGCTGGTGCCGGCAAGCACCAGGCAAACAAGCAGGCAGATTGGCCGGATCCATTTTTTAATCGTGTCAGATTCTGACATGGGTTCCTCCCGCCCGGGCCATTGGGATACCGAGGCAATAAGGCCGGCCAGGTAAATGTGAACGACGTTTTCTGGACGGGTGTGCATCTTTTTTCTCCTATGCTTTCCGGACCAGCGCATAATCGGCAATATCCATTAAAATGTCCCGCGTCGGACTGTCGCTGAACACTTGCAGCTTCTGCTTGGCCATTCGGATATGAACCGCCGCCTGGGCTTGGGTATAGGCGATGCCGCCATGGCGCACCAGCATCTCAGTCAAGGCGACGAATTCGGCGCAAGTAAAGTCCGGTTTTCCAAGCAAGGCGGACATACGGCTTCGATCGGTTGGGGTTGCCCGGGACAAGGCATGAATCATCGGCAGCGTCAGCTTTCCCTCCCTCAGGTCGGCACCGGCGTGTTTGCCCAGCGACGCGAGGTCCTGGGTGTAATCCAACAAGTCGTCGGCCATTTGAAACGCCAACCCCAGGTGGTTTCCGTAGTCGGTCAGGGACTGAACCTTGGCGATGCCGGCACCGGCCAGGAGGGCGCCGGTTCGGCAGGCCCCTTGGAACAGTATGGCTGTTTTGCAGCGGATCAGGTCTAAATACTCATCCTCGGTGAGCGTGGTATCCCCTCTTTTCTCCAACTGACGGATTTCACCCTGGGACATATTTTCGGTAATCTGGGCGATGGTCTGGATCACCGCGCACAAACCCGTGTCCGCAGCGATGGAAAGCCCCCGGGCCAGCAGGAAATCGCCGGTAAGCACCGCCGTGGAATTGTCCCATACCCGGTTGGCCACCTGCCGGCCCCGCCGCATGACAGCACCGTCCACCAGATCGTCGTGCAGCAGGGTGGCGGCGTGCAGGTATTCGAAGATGGTGGAGAAACGGGCCGCATGATTGCCGGCATAGCCGCAGAGCCGGGCACCCAGAACCATCAGCAGCGGCCGCAACCGTTTTCCTCCGGCAAAGAGGATATGTCCAGCCACTTGAGCAACCAGATCGAAATAGGGATTCAGGTTCTCGGCCAGTGCTTTTTCGATGGCCTTGAGGTCGTCATCCACGGCAGCCAGGATTTTCTGTTTCAGGTCGATCATATGGCGTTCCCGATGAGATCGTATTCCAGGGCCTCGGTAATCCTGACCGACGCAAACTGTCCAATGGCTGCCAAAGGGCCCTCAGGCAGCGTTTTTACAAAAGTCATGCCGTCCACCTCGGGCGCTTGAAGGATCGATCGACCCTCATAGAGATGGGGCTCGGGTGAAGCTTCAATCAGAACGGACATCGTCTTGCCGATCATGGATGCCAGGTTGGTCGAAGAGATTCCCATCTGCCGCACCATGAGGGCGTCGCGTCGTCCTTGGGCCACGCTTTTGGATACATGGCCGGGCAATCCATGCGCGGGCAGATCCTCTGCATCGGAATAGGTGAACACACCAAGATGATCGAAACGGACCTGCTCAACAAAATCAACCAGCTGTTGAAAGTCAGCATCGGTTTCTCCGGGGAAGCCGACAATCAGGGTGGTTCTGATGGCAGCCCCGGGAACCGTTGATCGAATCCGCCCGAACAGGTCCAACAAATGCTCGCGATCATATTGACGTCCCATTTTTTTTAAAATGTCTGGGGCAACGTGCTGAACCGGCAGATCGAAATAGGGGCACAGGTTGCGGTGGGCGGCAATGGTCGTGATCACACCCGTGGTGATGCTCTCCGGGTGACCGTATAAAAATCGAACCCAGACGTCACCGGCCAGTTCGGTTAGATGCGCCAGCAAGGTGTCGAATCCAACCGGTTCAGGAAGGTCGTGCCCATAAAAGGTGGTATCCTGGGATACCAGGTTCAACTCTTTGACCCCACCGGTAATCAGCCGGCGGGCTTCATCCAGGATTTGATCCATGGGCCGGCTTTTTTGGCGGCCCCGCAATTGAGGGATGATGCAATATGTACAGTGGCGGCTGCACCCCTCGGCGATTTTCAGATAGGCGCTGTGGGCAAGCGTCCGCTCCCGGGCAGCGCTGGAGTCGATGGGAATCAGGTCAGGATCCGGCAGCAGACAGGTCCCTCCGGCCAGCTCGCCGGCGACGGCATCGACGATGCGTGCAAAGGCACCGGTTCCCAGAAACTGGTCCACCTCGGGCAGGGCATCGGCAATGGCTTCGCGGAACCGTTCCGGCAGACACCCGGCCACCACCAGCCGCTTGCAGCTGCCCTCCTTTTTAAAGCGGGCCAGCTCGAGTATGGTGTCGATGGATTCGTTGACGGCCGATTCCACGAAGCTGCATGTATTGACCACGATAACGGTCGCTTTAGATGGATCCCGGGTCAGCGACCACCCGGCCAGGCGCAGCTGCCCGGCCATGGTTTCACTGTCCACCTGATTGCGGGCACAGCCCAGGCTTTCAAGGTAAAGATGCATGGGTATCGGCATGATTTGTGGTGAACGTGTCGGGTTGAAACACCATCAGGGTCCTTTTTCCTCGATGCGCGCAAGGCACCGGATTTCTCTACCAGCAACCATATGAAAAGTCAAAAGGCCGACCGGAAATTAACCGGTGGCCTTTTGACATAGTGGGACAAATCCGACTAAACATTCGGCAGTCGGCGTTTCAGCCTTTCAGTTTTTCAATTTCAGCAGTAACTGCAGGGACGATGTCGAATAGATCGCCCACGATGCCGAAATCGCATTTGGAGAAAATCGGCGCTTCAGGATCCTTGTTGATGGCCACAACAATGCGCGAAGAAGCCATTCCGGCCAGATGCTGAATGGCCCCGGAAACACCACAGGCAATGTACAGATTAGGCGCCACGACTTTGCCGGTCTGGCCGACCTGGTCTGAGACCGGACGCCAACCCTCGTCCACAGCACTGCGGGAGGCGCCCACAGCACCGTCCAGTGCTTTGGCCAGGGCTTCCACAAGGCTGAAATCCTCCCCACCCATACCCCGGCCGCCGGAGACCACCACATCGGCTTCAGTCAGTTCGATTTTGCCGGTTTCCATGTGCTTTTCAACGAGGTTCAGGTTGGTACCTTCCAAATTGATGTCTACCATTTCAATCTCACCGGCCCCTGGAGCCGCCGCCGGTTCCATGGCCCGGGGACGGATCGCGACGATGGCGGGTGAGCCGGAGAGGCTCACGTCCGCAAGGACCTTTCCACCATACATGGGACGCGTAGCCACCACATGGTCGCCCTCAAGACGAACGCCGACACAATCCATGGCCAAAGGGGCGTTCAGGCGTGCAGAAAGCCGGGCCGCGATGTCCTTGCCCAGTGATGTCGCACCGATCACCACCACGGCAGGATCGGTTTTGGCCACCAATTGGGCTGCGGCCTGGATATAGGCATCGGCAAGACCGTCCTTCAAACCCGCGTGGTCGGCAACCAGGATCCGGTCCGCACCATATGCAGCAGCCTGTCGGGCAATGCCTTCGATATCAGTTCCCATGACCGCCGCTATAAGCAGTTGGCCCGATTTTTCGCCAAGCATTCTTCCGGCTGAAATGGCTTCAAATGAAACATTTTTAAAAGAACCGTCGAGTTGTTCGGTGATGACCAGTATTGGCTGTGACATGATTGTTCTCCCTGTATGGTGACGCCCGATCGTGCGTCGGCATCTGCGACGGGCGGTGTCTGCATTAAAATCGCCAGCCGGTGTTGTCCAATCAGAGCACTTTGGCCTCTTCCCGAAGGGCCTTGACCAACGCCGCCGCCTTGGCGGCCGCACTGTCGCCTTCGATAATCCGGCCGCCCTTTCGCTGAGGCGGCACCCGCATGGCAATGGTCCTGACCATGGGTTCTCCCGGATCGGTGCCGGTTTCCGACAGGGTGCGCGTATCAATGGGTTTTTTCTTGGCTTTCATGATTCCCGGCAGGCTGGCATAGCGGGGCTCGTTGAGGCCGCGTTGGGTCGTGATCAGGGCTGGCAGACCGGTCTCCAGCACCAGCGTGCCGCCGTCAATGGTCCGGGTGCAGCGGATACGGCCCTCTTTCAGTTCCTGGTGAGTTACCATTGATATGTGGGGAATGCCCATGAGCTCCGCAACCGCCGGGCCGACCTGGAAATTATCATCATCCACGGCACGATGACCGGCAATGATCAGATCGAAGGCGCCCTTCTTCAACTCTCCGGCAAGCACTTTGGCCGTGGCCAGCCCGTCCAGCTGTTCTCCTTGCGGGTCGATGCGTACAGCCGTGTCCGCCCCCATGGCCAGCGCCGTGCGCAGGGCTTCGACGGCCTTTTCCGGTCCCAGGGTAAAAACGGTCACTGTCCCACCGCCGGCAGAACGGATCTGAAGGGCCTCCTCTACGGCTAATTCGTCGTAAGGATTCATCACCCAGTTGATGCCTTCGTTTTTAATGGCGATTCCGTCGTCGGCGATCTCAATCAGAGACTCGGTGGCCGGAACCTGTTTGAGCAGTACGGCAATTTCCACGGTTCACCTTCCTTTGAGTTGCCGGGCCAAGAGCAACAGCAGGGAAAGCCCTTGACTGCACTGCTTGACCCCGGATTTCGGGTAATTACCTAACCCATCAATATCATGGATATTGCTATTAAGCTACAATTTAGCTATAAAATAACTATTTAGTTCCCTGGGATTTGTCAAGCAAAAAACCCATGGTAAACAGGTGCGCACGCGGGAGTTTTTCAAGTCGGGTCACTGCGACACGAAAGGCGGCTCGCACACATACTGAGCCCCCGGTGAAGCCGTCAATTGATCACGAATCCACGGGATGGGTGGTCCGTAAGGGTGCCGTCTGGCTGCCGAACCACGATGAGGCACGCCACAGATGTCAAACGGTCAACCAGCGCCACCCCTTTTTCAGGCCCCATCACCATCAGGGCGGTGGCCAGACCGTCAGCCACCGTACAGTTGGCCGCCACCACCGTGGCGCTAACGACCCCATTGGTCACCGGCCGCCCGGTGCGCGGATCGAGTATGTGCGAATAGAATTGATCGCCGATCTGGAAAAAAATACGGTAGTCACCACTGGTGGCCATGGCCTGGTCCATAAGCGGCATCGCTTTGTAAACATCGTCGATGGCCGCCTGCCGCACCGGTCGGTTGATGCCCACTCGCCAGGGTTTGCCGTCCTTACGGCGGCCGCGGGCGAAGACTTCGCCGCCGATCTCCACCAGGAAGTCAGAAAAACCCTGGCCCCCCAACAAGCGGGCGATCGCATCCACCCCATAGCCTTTGGCGATGGATCCCAAATCCAAGGTCAGGGCGGAATCCAGCTTGCTGATGGTACCCGCCGGGTTCAGCTGGATTCGGTCGAATCCGACACGGGAAAGGGCCTGCCGGATTTCACGGTCGTCCGGCACGCGGCCCGACGTCCCCTGGCGGCCAAAACCCCACAGGTTGACAAGCGGGTCCACGGTGCCGTCCCAGGCCCCGTCGGTAATTCTGTACAACTCGGCAGCCACCTGAAGGACATTCAGGAAATCATCGGAAGGGAAAAACGGCTCGGATGTTGATTCGAGGTCATTGAACCGACTGATCTCACTGCCGGGATCATAGGTGGACATGCTTTTGTTGATCGCAGCCAGACGGTTGTCGATCTGTTGCTGTAACTCGGCGCCGGACGTGAACAGGCCGGCCACCACCTTGATGTGATAGGTCGTACCCATGGTCCTTCCGGTCAGCAGCAGTTCCCTTTTCGGTTGGCAGGCGCTGCATAGGAGCGCGACCAGCACTCCCGCTGAAAGAACCGTCGCCCGAACAGGTCCGGGACGCTGCAAAAACATCAGCATATCCGCGGCAGTTGCTCGCCGGTGAGCATGTCAACGATGCGCTCGCCACCAATGCGGGTTTTTATAAAAACGCGCCCCGGATGATCATCGATCGTCTCACCGATGATGCAGGCATCCTTGCCATAGGGGGATTTTTTTATTACGTCGAGTACCTGGTGGGCATGCCCGGCCGGCACAAAAGCCAGCAACTTGCCCTCGTTGGCCACATAGAGGGGGTCGAAACCCAGCAGTTCGCAGATCCCGGATACCGCAGGTCTGACAGGCAGGCGCGCTTCGTGAATACGGATGCCCACTTGCGATTTTCCGGCAATCTCGTTGAGGGTCGTACCGACCCCGCCGCGGGTGGGATCACGCAGGACGTGGATATCGCATCCACAGCGAAGTATATCGACCACCATACGATTCAGTGGCGCGGAATCGCTTTTCAAGTCCGATTCGAAAGCCAACCCCTGCCGCTGGGTGAGAATGGTCATGCCATGGTCAGCCATGGTGCCGCTGAGGATGATCACATCCCCTGCGCGGGCATTGGCACCGGAGACATTGACATGCTCAGCGACGATGCCGATACCGGATGTGTTTATGAAGATCTTGTCCGCCGCCCCTTTGGGCACCACCTTGGTGTCGCCGGTGACCACGGTGACGCCGGCCAGTCTGGCAGCACGCCCCATATCCGCCACCACCCGCTCAAGGTCAGCCATGGGAAAACCCTCTTCGATAATCATCCCCACACTCAGGAAAAGGGGTGTGGCACCGCACATGGCCACATCGTTCACCGTACCGTTGATGGCCAGATCACCGATGCTGCCGCCGGGAAAAAAGATGGGGTCCACCACATAGGTGTCCGTGGAAAAGGCGATGCGGCCGCCGTGAACATTCAGTGTGGCGCCGTCATCGAGCATGGCCAGGGCCGGGTTGTCGAATGCGGGCAGCAGCAGGTCAGCCGTCAACCCGTGGGAAATTTTCCCACCGCTGCCGTGGTCCAGAAGGATCTTGTCCGGTTTCATGAGATAGCGATGCTTCCTGTTTGAAAATACGCGTTATCCGTCGCCGTGGTAACGGTAATAGGCCGCGCAAGTGCCTTCACTGGAGACCATGCATGGCCCCACCGGCGCCATCGGGTTGCACGCCGTTTTGTACAGCGGGCACTGGGGTGGAATTTTCACGCCGGTAAGAATTTCACCACAGGCACATCCCTTGGGCTCCGGAGCAGGTTTCAGCCGAATGTCGAAAACCCTGACGGCGTCGAAAGCGGCATACTTTTCACGGATGGCCAAACCGCTGCCAGGAATGGAGCCGATACCCCGCCAGTCGGCATCGCAAACCGCAAAGACCTCACCCATGACCGCCATTGCTTTGGGGTTTCCGGTTGGTGAGACCGCCCGGGGGTAAGCATTCTCCAGGGCCGGCTGGCCGGATTCCACCTGATCCACCAGCATGGCGATACTCTGGAGCAGGTCGGCCGGTTCGAAGCCGGCCACCACGCACGGCACCCGATGGGCCTCAAAAAAAGGCCGGTAGGCATCCATGCCGATAATCACGGACACGTGGCCGGGCAGCAGGAATCCGTCGATGTTGATCTGACCGTCAGCCAAGGCCTCCAGGGCCGGGGGTACGGTCTTGTGGGCCGACACCACGGAAAAATTGTCGAGCCTTTGATGGTGAGCAGCCAAAATGGCGGCAGCCACGGTCGGGGCAGTCGTTTCAAACCCCACCCCCAGAAACACCACCCGCTTGTCCGGGTTCTCACGAGCCAGCGTCACGGCGTCGAAGGTGGAATAAACTATGCGCACGTCGGCACCGTCGGCCCTTTCCCGTTGCAGGGATGAGCCGCTGCCCGGCACCCGGATCAGATCGCCGAAAGTGGCCACGATGGTTTCCGGTTCCCGGGCCAGGGCGATGAAGGCATCGATCTCCTTTTGGGCGGTGACACACACCGGGCATCCCGGTCCCGAGAGCAGGGCAATGGTCTCCGGCAGCAGCGAACGGATTCCGCTTCTGAAAATGGCGACGGTATGCGTTCCACACACTTCCATTAACCGGACCGATTTCCGGCTGGTGTGGGTGATGCGCGCGGCCAGATGCCTGGCGATTTGGGGATCGTGAAAGTCGCGGCTGTGTTTCAGGGTCATACTGGATCGTGCCTCATTGTTTTTTAAATCTGGCTGCCGCCACCACGGCCTGGCCCAGGGAAAGGCCGCCGTCGTTTGCCGGCACCAGCCGATGGGTAAGCAGGTCGAAACCGCTTTTTTCCAAAGCGGCGGTCAACCCGGCCAGCAACCGGTGATTTTGAAACACGCCGCCACTCAGCGCCACCCGGTCGATGCCGGTGGCGGTGCGCAGGTGACGACACAGCTGGTCGAACAGGATGATCAGTGTGCGGTGAAACCGGGCACTGATGGCTGCCGCCGAAAGACCCGCGTTCACATCACGAACCACACCACGAATGATGGGGGCATTTGGAATGAGAATCGGATCGTCGCCGCGGTCTTCCCATGAAAAATCATAGTGGCCGGATTCGGTGTCGTCGGCGATCATCTCCAGTTCCATGGCGGCCTGACCTTCGAAAGCCACCTTGCCTCGCAGTCCGATGATCGCGGCCACGGCATCAAAAAGCCGGCCCAGACTGGAAGTGAGCGGACTGTTGATCTGTTTATCCATCATCGCCATGATGACATTTATCTGCTGTTTGTCGACCCATTGGAACAGGGGGAACGCGGGAAACCCCACATCTTCACCGAATGTTCCCTTCAGATGACTGAGGGCCATGCGCCAGGGCTCCTTGATGGCAGCGGCACTGCCGGGCATGGGCACCGTCGCCAAATGGGCCGCCCGGGTAAAGGTGTGGTAATCGGCCACCAGCACCTCGCCTCCCCAGATGGTGCCGTCCGTCCCCAGTCCCGTACCGTCGAAGGAGAGCCCGATCACCGGCCCGTCGGCCTTGTTTTCAGCCATGCAGGCGGCAACGTGGGCGTGGTGATGCTGGACCGCGATGCAGGGGCCGCTGCCGCCCCATTTCTTTGCATAGCGGGTACTCAGGTAGTCCGGATGCAGGTCGCAGGCCACGATCTGCGGATCGATGTCCAGAATGCGTTTGAGATGGTCAATCGTGAGCCGGAAGAAATCGTCGGTGGCCCGGTTTTCCAGGTCGCCGATATGCTGGCTGACAAAGGCCTGGTTGCCCCGGGTGAGACAGACGGTGTTCTTCAGTTCGGCCCCGCAGGCCAGCACCGCAGGGATGTCCTCCTTTAAAAAAACGGGGACGGGCACATAGCCCCGCGAACGTCGGATGGCACGCATGTGGCCGGCGCTGTGACGGACGATGGAGTCGTCGCTGCGCAGGTAAATCTCCCGGTCGTGGACGAGAAAGTCATCGGCGATCCTGCCCAAACGGGCAAATGCTTCAGCGTTGTCGATGGCAATGGGCTCTTCACTCAAGTTGGCACTGGTCATCACCAGGGCGGTAAAGCCGGCGTCCATCAGCAGATGATGCAAGGGCGTATAGGGCAGCATGATGCCAAAATAGCGGTTGCCAGGGGAAACCGATTCGGCAATCGGCGTATTCTCCCGCCTTTCCAGCAAAACGATGGGACGCTGGATGGAGGTCAGCAGCCGTTCTTCCGCTGCCCCCACGAGAGCGATCGCCCGGATGCGCTCCATGTCGCCACACATGAGGGCCAAAGGCTTTTCCTCCCGGTGCTTGCGCCGCCGGAGGCGCGCTACGGCGGCGGCATGGGTGGCATCTACGGCCAGGTGAAAACCACCCAGTCCCTTGACAGCCACGATGCGCCCGTCCCTGATACGGCTGGCCGCGTCGGCGACGGGATCATCCGTGTCGACAGTCTTTCCGCTGACATCGCACAGGGTCACCCGGGGACCGCAGAGCGGGCAGGCGTTGGGCTGGGCATGAAAGCGCCGGTTGTCGGGGTCGGCGTATTCGGCCTGACACTGCTCGCACATGGTAAAGTGGCGCATACTGGTCTTGGGCCGGTCGTAAGGAACATCGTCGATGATGGTGTAGCGGGGGCCACAGTTGGTGCAGTTGATGAATGGATAGCCGAAGCGGCGGTCCAACGGATCACGCATTTCAGCAAGGCAGTCGTCACAGACCATCACATCCGGTGAAATGAGGGTGGCGCGACTGGCGCTGCTCTGGCTTTTGACGATGGAAAACCCTTTAAATCCTTTGAATGTTTCAGATGTTTCCTCGACCGCGACGATGTGGGCCAGGGGCGGTTTTCGAACGGGGAGATCGTCGATGAACTGCCGAAGCTCGTTTTCCGGTCCCTCTATGGTCAGGGAAACACCGGTGGCAGTATTGGCCACTTCTCCCTTCAATCCATGCTGAATCGCCAGCTGGTAGATGAATGGGCGAAAACCCACCCCTTGCACGATGCCGTTGATCTCCAGGCGTTTTGCGGTAAATGCATCTGTCATGGCCCGCGGTTCGACGCTATCCTTTGCCGGCTTCCAGATCGTCTACAAAGGCGGCGGCCTCCCTTAAGAGTCGGATGGTTTCCATGGCGGATTCTTCGTCCAGCTTTTTGATGGCAAAACCGGCATGCACGATGACATAGTCACCCACTGCTGAATCCTCCAGCAGCATCAGGCTGGCCGATCGTTTTACGCCGTCCACATCAATGGTGGCCATTTCGTTTTCGATACGGGTAATTTTAGACGGGATTGCAAGACACATGCTCGTCTGCTCCTTTATCATGCCAGGCGACACCCAGCCGCGCGAGTTCACCCAGGACCATCTGGATGATATCTTCCATCCGGTTTTTGGTTTTTTCGGTCAGCTCCGTGCTCAGGGTGTTGATATCTTCGGGCTCCACGCCGAGGATGACGGCTTCGGGCACCTTTTCCATGGCCTGGCAAAGCGTCAGGGCTTCAAGGAAATCAATCTGATGCAGGGAGTTTTTGGCCCGGATCCGCTCGGGAATGGCATCTCCCGCCAGGCGATAGAGGTCGCCGGGCACCCCCTTGTTGCGAATCACGTCGACCACGATCAACTGGTCCGCATCGGACATGACACCCAGCAGGCTCACCCCGAGGACACCGCCGTCGACAATGGAAACGTTTTCGGGGAAGGTATAACGGCGCGCCAGTTCCTCTACGACCCTGACGCCGAAGCCTTCATCGGAGAATAAAAGATTGCCCACACCCAGGATCATTACATGGTCGATAGCCATTGCTTCCGTTCTTTCCGTTTTTTCAATGCCGGGTATTCATTAACCGGAGGCAGTATGCATCCGAATCGAATGACCGGTCATCCGGAATACAGCGAAAGGATGTGGTAGCATGGATTGCAGAACGGTTCAAGCCATGATCACCGGACCGGATCGGAAACCGCCGGCATCAGGAGAAGCCGCTTTTCACGCCCCGGATCAACGCCGACGATTCTTGGGCAGAATCAGATTCTCCTCGTCGAGGGTCACCACACTGATCCGCCCTGGGACCACCATCACCGGTTCCTGCCAGGCCACCTTGTATCCGTCAATCAATGCTGGAAATTTCACCAGCACAAAGTGGGTTCCGGGGGGCACGTCAAGAAAGGCAAAATTACCGGTTGCCGAGGTCGCGGTCTGGGCGATGAGGTAACCGGATTTCTGATGTTTTTGCTGAAAGCGTTTGTAAAAATCGAGGTGGCAGTTGTTGATGCAGTCCACTTTCCGCTGATGGTTGGTTTCCCCGAGGCATTGGTTTGCCGAAACCGGATTTTTCTCGGCCACCAAAAACACCGACAGATACGCTCCATACTCAATTTGGTCGGTATCGTTTCGGATGGAAATGGATCCCACGATCCAATTACCGGCGAGGGCATGGCCAACACCTGCAGAACCGGCGGCGGACAGCATCACGATCAAGATGGCGATCACGTTCTTAAACATCCCGGACCTCCTTCATTTTTTTCAGGCAATCAATATTGAAATTATACTCATAACATGAAATAGTAAAGCCGTTCTTTTTCCGCATCCTGAATAATTATCCGGTTCGATCCTCATGGATTAGGGAGCCCGATGAACCATGCTTACATGGGAAAGGTGCTTTGGGTTGACCTGACCACCGGCCGCATCACCACCGAAGCCATCCCAGATGACATATACCGTCGGTTTTTATCCGGCACGGGTCTGGCCGCATGGCTGCTCTATCGGCGGATTCCGGCCGGGGCGGACCCCCTGGGGCCCGACAATATCCTGGGATTCGTATCCGGTGTATTGACTTCGAGCGGTTCCCTGTTCACCGGCCGGTGGATGGCGGTTGGCAAAAGCCCGCTCACCGGTACCTGGGGCGATGCCAACTGTGGGGGCAATCTGGGTCCCGCCATCAAGGCATGCGGGGTCGACGGAATTTTTTTCACGGGCCAGAGTAGCCGGCCGGTCTACTTGTATGCCGATACCAAAGGTGCACAGTTGCGCGATGCGACCCATCTGTGGGGCCAGGATGCCGTTGAAACGGAGCGCCTGCTGGTGAATGAACACGGCAGCAAAAAGCGGGTCCGGGTCGCCTGCATCGGCATGGCCGGTGAACACCGTTCTCTGATCGCCGGCATCGTAAACCATGGCGGCCGCCTGGCCGCCCGCAGCGGGCTGGGCGCAGTCATGGGGGCTAAAAGGCTCAAAGCCGTGGCCCTTTGCGGTTCCCATCGCGTCCAGGCAACCGATCCCAAGGCGATGAAAGCCTTAAGCCTGGCATGCAACGATCATGTGGCCTTTCAGCCCCCGTTTCTAAACGGCACCATGACCGCCTACCTGGGCGCACTCATGCGCATGCTACCCGCCCAGGTAGAACTCGACGGCATGCTTTACAAAATCATGCTGAGCAAGTGGGGCACCGTCAACCAGAACCAGATGGCCATCGAGATAGGCGATGCCCCGGTAATGAACTGGAAGGGCTCCAACCGGGATTTCGGATTGGACAAATCCAAGCTTATCGATCCCGACGAATTCACCCGCCCGGTGGTGGCCAAATACTTTTGCTACTCATGCCCCCTGGGCTGCGGCGGCATCAGCCTGGCGCCGGACGGTAAGACCGAGGTACACCGGCCCGAATACGAATCCACCATCGCTCTTGGCGGGCTGTGCCTGAACGAAGATGCCGACAGCATCTACTACCTCAACGAACTGCTAAACCGAGCCGGCCTGGACACCATCTCCGTGGGCGGCACCGTGGCTTTCGCCATCGAATGTTTTGAAAAGGGCCTATTGACGCTGACGGACACGGACGGACTGAAGTTGACCTGGGGAAACACCCAGGCCATCGTTCGCCTGGTGGAAAAAATGGTCAGGCGGGAGGGCATCGGCAACCTTTTGGCCGACGGCGCCAAACATGCGGCCCAAGAAATCGGCCGGGGCGCCGAAACGATCGCCATCCATGCAGGCGGACAGGAACTGGGCATGCATGACGGCCGCTACGATCCCGGTTTTGCCCTGCACAACGTGGTCGAACCCACACCCGGTCGCCATACCATCGGGTCGTATATGTATTACGAAATGTTCCAACTCTGGCGGGTGATACCAGATCTGCCAGACCCCTCCCTGTTTTATCTCAAGCGCAGCAAGTACCGTGCACACCGGGAAAAGGCTGCCATGGGAGCAGCCTGCAGCCAGTACATGAACGTGGTCAACGGTGCCGGCGGCTGCCTCTTCGGCGCCTTCATGGGTGCCCACCGAATTCCGGTCTTTGATTGGCTCAATGCCGCCACCGGCTGGGAGCACTCACCGAAAGCCTATCTGGTTATCGGCCATCGGATTCAGACCGTCAGGCAACTGTTCAACATCAAGCAGGGTGTCATCCCCAAAGATATCCGCATCAGCAAACGGGTATTGGGTGACCCGCCGCAGCAGGAAGGGGCCAATACTGGAGTGACAGTTCCTTTGGAGAAACTGCGGCGATACTACTGGTCGGCCATGGGCTGCGACCCGGAGACGGGGGTACCGACCCCGGAAAGTTTGGCCCTTCTGGACTTGAAAATATGATCCCTTCGCCCGTCCGCATGGGCGTGGCCCACACGTCGAGGACAATACCCCATGGCCTATACCATCACCCATGAATGTGTCGGGTGCAGCGTATGCATGCGTGTCTGCCCGGTAGATGCCATCGTCGGCAAACCCAAGGAGCGCCATCGCATCGTACCGGAAATCTGCATTGACTGTGGCGCCTGCGGGCGGATTTGCCCCTACACCAGTGTAAAAAACCCGGAGGGTCGGGTGTGCGAACGGATCCGCATCCGCTCACGCTGGCCCAAGCCGGTGTTTGACTATCAGCGCTGTATGGGGTGCACCATCTGCGTGGATACCTGTCCCACGGCTTGCATTGATTTGAAAGCGGACCGGGGCACCCGGGAAACCCTGCGCTATCCGGTTTTAAAAACAGTGCGCAACTGTATCGGATGCGCCTTTTGTATGCTGGAATGTCCCGTGGATGCAGTGAAAATGGATCAACTGGCGGGGTGACCGAGATCGAAAAGCCCCTCCCCGGGTCTTTCGGACCCGGGGAGGGGCTGGATTAAAATTAGATCACCTTGAATTTGTAGACCTGGTTGGAATCCGGATCGATCACATGGACGCCGCAGGCCACGCACGGATCGAAGGAGTGGACGGTGCGCAGAACTTCCAGGGGCTGCTTGGCATCGGCCACCGGGGTGCCGATGAGCGCCTCTTCCACCGGGCCCATTTTGCCCTTGTCGTCACGGGGACCGAAGTTCCAGGTTGACGGCACCACGTACTGGTAGTTTTTGATCTTGCCGCCTTCGATGTTAATCCAGTGTCCCAGCGAGCCGCGGGGCACGTCGTTGAGACCCAGGCCCATGGCTTCATCGGGCATTTCCCAGGGAGTGTAGGTCTTGGTGTCGCCGCTCTTGATATTTTCCAGCAGTTCCATGATCCAGCCGGGCATAGCCTGGCCGATGGCGATGGTCTCCAAACCTCTGGCGGCAGTCCGGCCGAGGGTAGAGAAAAGGGCGGCAGGGGGGATGCCGAGTTTCTGGAGCGTGGCGTCCACCAGCGGTTTGATTTCCTTGTGGCCTTTGCCGTAGGCTACCAGCACACGCGCCAGGGGGCCCACTTCACAGGGTTCGCTTTCGTATCTGGGCGCCTTGAACCAGGAGTACTTGCCACCGTCGGGCCGGTATTTGGGATCTTCCTGAAGGGGCTTGGTTTCACCCTTGTACGGGTGCAGATCGGGTCCGTCCTCATACCAGGCGCGGGTCACATTTTCGGCCACCTTTTCCTGAACGGCCATGGGAATATTGGCCAAGTCCCGCTTGCTGATCAAGCCGCGTGGCATAAACAGGCTGTCCGGCTCATTGTCGCCTTCGGGAAATTCACCCCAGGCCAGAAAATTGGTGGTCCCACCGATAGCGCCCCAGTCCTTGTAGAAGGACGCAACGGCCACCAGGTCAGGAATGTAGACATTTTCGATGAACTCCTGCGTCTCCTTCTGCAGGTAGAGGAACTCGGCGATGCGGTCAGGCTTCAGATCAGCCACGCTGGTAATGCCGCCCACCACCAGGAACTGCGGGTGGGGGTTCTTGCCGCCGAAGACGGCATGCATGCGGGCGGATCGCGCCTGAAGCCGAAGGGCTTCAATATAGTGGGCCGAAGCCATCAGGTTGGCTTCCGGCGGCAGCTTGTAGGCCAGGTGACCCCAGTAGGCATTGGAAAACGGGCCCAATTGGCCGCTATCCACAAATGTCTGGATGCGCTGCTGGACCTGCTTGTAGTAGGCCGAGCCACCCACTTTGGCGTTGCTGACGTTGTCCGCCAGATCGGCGGTTTTCTTGGGATCGGCCTTCAGGGCGCTGACGATATCCACCCAATCCAGCGCATGCAAATGATAAAAGTGAACCAAGTGGTCGTGCTGGAACTGGGCGGCATGCATCATGTTCCGGATCAGTCTGGCGTTTTTGGGGATTTTGACTCCAACTGCGGCTTCGACTGCCCTCACCGAGGACAGAGCATGGGTGTACGTTCAAACGCCACAGGATCGGGCGACAAAATGATGCGCATCACGCGGGTCGCGCCCTTGAAGAATCAGCTCGATGCCGCGGAACATCTGGCCCGAGCTCCACGCATTGACGACTTTGCCCCCGGCCACTTCCACTTCGATGCGAAGGTGACCTTCGATTCTGGTGATTGGATCCACTACGACTCGATTACCCATATTTACGACCTCCCTTTATTCGTCAAAGGACTGTTTCAAATTGGAATGATTAAACTCACATCTCTTCATAGAACGGGGTCATGGTGTCCCAGAAATTGGGCTGGCTGCAACCGATGCAGGGATGGCCTGCCTCCACCGGCCAGCTGGTGCCGTCATTGAACTTGGCCGTGGGGCAGTTGTTGTAGGTCTCCGGACCGCGGCAGCCCAATTTGTAGAGGCAGTAGCCCAAAGCGGCCTCTTCGCTGCCGAACTCCTCCACGAACTCCTCATTTTCGAAATGGGAGCGCCGGGGGCATTTATCGTGGATGGTGCTGCCGAAGGCAAACAACGGCCGACCCATATCATCCAGTTCGGGCAGTTTGCCCAGCAGCAGATAGTTGACCACGGTACCCACCAGGTTGATCGGGTTGGGTGGGCATCCGGGAATTTGAAGCGGTTTGATGCCGATGGCCTCTCCGACGCCCATGTAGCCGCCCGGATTGGGGGCTGCGGCCTGAATACCGCCGAAGGTCGCGCAGGTGCCGTAAGCGATGACGGCAGCAGCCTTGGGACAAACATCCTTGGCAATTTCGAGGAATGAACGGCCTCCCACTTTCCCGTAGCCGCCGTTGTATTTCGTACCCACGCCGCCTTCAACGATGCAGATGAACTTACCTTCGTATTTTTTTATCGTATTGTGAAGCTGCTCTTCGGCCTGCTGACCAGCGGCGGCCATGATGGTCTCATGGTATTCCACCGAAAGCACCTCGAGGACCAATTCGTCAATGTAGGGGTATTGTGAACGCAGCAGGGACTCGGAACACCCCGTGCACTCGGCGAAATGCAGCCAGACCACCGGCGGACGCTGTGCTGGTGCGGCAAACACCTCGGCCACCTTGGGGACAAAGGATGATGACAGCCCCATGGTTGCCGTCAGCGCCGTGCAGTACTTCATGAAATCTCTTCGCGAGACGCCTTTTTCCTTCAACCTTTCATAAAATGATCTTTCCTTTTCCATGGGCACCTCCTGATGCTGATTGTGGATGGTTGTGGAGCAAAAAAAAGAACCTGTCGCCTATAAAAAAATGCCGTTTGCACGGCGATGCAAACGGCGTCTTCGTGGGCACACCGGTGCCACTTTCTTAATGGTTTTGGAACGACTTGTCGTGGCAGCTCTCAATGGATCTTACAGACCAAACTATTACCAGGCCCAGTATTCGCTGATCGCTTAACAACTCACGGTTCGCATCTCCACCGGAAGGGCAGCTGCGCGGTGTTTGTCATGTGACGGTGCTGAATCGAAGACCGGTTAATATGCCTGCTGAAAAAATGAACGACATTCAGGGCTTTTAGTGTAAGTCACCAACCAAGTCAAGACAAAAATCGTCTTTCGAATCGTGTTCAACCCGGTTGGGGTCCCAGGCGGGAGGCGGGTTGGCCGCCAACTGCGGATCACTGAAGGGAGAAAACGCCCGCGTGTCAAAACGGGCGTTTTTTCATGCCATCAACCGGTGTCAGGCGTCGTCGATGCTGGGGTCCTCATCGGAGATTTGAATGGATTTTTTCAAATCCTTGATAGTTCCCTTGTCTTCGAAATCATCGTCGATGTCATCGTCAAGCAGGTCGTCCACATCCAGTCCTGCATCTTCATCGTCATCATCTTCGACCTCTTCCACCTCTTCCACATCCACAGGGCTGAACATTTCCCGCTCTTCGAAGAAGAGTTCGGCGGATGTATTGGCACCAGGCTTGAACATTTCGATAATGGCATCGGCGATCCGTTCCGTGTAGATTCCCGGCGGATACATGTTGTGGGTGCGAAGAGCCTGGATCAGGGCGTTACGATCCTTCTCCATGGCGGCCTTGATCCTTGAGGCGTCATAAGTCTCTTCACATAACAGGGAGAGCATTTCCTTGTCCAATTCGGCATATTCCTGAATGGACAGATTGCCGGTCTCGTTATCCAGTAGCACCACGTATTTTTGTTTCATCTACATCTTCCTCCAGGGGCGATATTTCGCTGTTTTTTTGGTGCACGGAGGAACATCACAAAACATCTTCGATGTCAACCATCATTTAACGTGAGCGATGGTTATCGTTTCCAGCGATACGGATGCTCCGGCTTGCCGGCTTCCACCGT
Organism: Desulfosarcina sp.; assembly: GCF_046496365.1. Taxonomy (GTDB): domain Bacteria; phylum Desulfobacterota; class Desulfobacteria; order Desulfobacterales; family Desulfosarcinaceae; genus Desulfosarcina. The sequence goes on along the minus strand of NZ_JAWOHB010000116.1, from coordinate 29,283 downwards.
TGACATTATACCCTGTCGATGCGGGGAATCCGTTGTGCAGGCAGGGTTGTGGTGGCCGGGACCATTCTGACACAACCCGGGGTTGGCGGGGATAAAAGGATTGACGCTGATGGATCGAAATGGTATTGGGCCGAATTGATTCCGTGGAGGGATGGCCGAGTGGTTTAAGGCGGCGGTCTTGAAAACCGTTGAGCGAAAGCTCCGTGGGTTCGAATCCTACTCCCTCCGCCATAAAATTGGGATATGCCACCATAAAAGCTTGGGAGAGATGGCCGAGTCGGCTGAAGGCGCTCGCCTGCTAAGCGAGTGTAGGGTCAAAAGCCTTACCGAGGGTTCGAATCCCTCTCTCTCCGCCAGTTTATGCCAGCATTCGACAGCCCGCAAAATCTGCGGGCTGTCGTTTTTTAGGGCCGCTGGAAAGGACGCATCGGTTCGTTTTCCTGCTGCTGCCCCAGCTAACCGTTCCAGGCGCGAAATGCCCCGGTGTCCACATGTACAAAATCAGACCGGGAATAATAGCCGACGCCGCCGAGTTTTAAATCGAGGCAGGTTTGCCGCAACTGATGGGTATCGTAGCCGGGCAGCCGGATATCAATGGCTCGGCCCAGCATATGGTAGCTGAACTTGGCCACGCCTGTGCTTTGCCTGCGGAGCCGTGCATTGGTTCGCGGGGAACGGTAACCGGAGATGATATGAAAGGGGGTGCCGGATCCCAGCCGCTGGTTGACGCTGTAGAGCAGGTCCAACAGCCGGGAATCAATGGCTTGGATGTCACCGGTGCGGTGGTCCCTTAAGATGTGGTTTATCTGCCCCAAGGCGCCAGGGCAATAGGCGCCGTTCTTAAAATAGCAGACGCCAAGCCGTTCCCCGGTATGCGTGTTATAAAGGGACAAGGAACGGCGGGTGTTGTCCGGCAACAGTGCGGACCATCCCGTCGCCGGCACCAGACAGGATGCCAGAAAACCTGTGCCGATTCTCAAAAAATCTCGTCGACTGCAACTTGCCATGATTCTCTCCGCACATGAGCACACTGGACCTCATTGGACCATCAAGTCAAACCGCTGGAGATAAAAGCAAAAATCATACCTTAGCGCTGCAAATAAGCAAAAAATTATTGGGGGGTAGATAAATGACGTGGTAAGTTTTTAATTTTATTTTCTATTTTAATAATTAAGGGTTTGTTTCCGGTTACCGCCTGAAAAAGGCCTGCGCCAGTCACCATCCTGGTGAACACTTTTTGTCAATTGATTGACAAAAACGCAATCAACAGATCCGCTGGAACTGCTTTTCCAGGTCCTTGAGGGCCCATTGAATCCAGACCGGTCTGCCGTGGGGGCAGTGCGACGGATTGTCACAGGCATCCAACTGCTTGAGCATGGCCTTGATTTGCTCACCGGCAAGTTGGTGGTGGGCACGAATCGCGTGGTGGCAGGCCATGACCATCAGGCATCCATCCATGATCGTTTTCATCTCGGCGTTCACACCGATTTCAGCCGTTTTTTCGATCAGCTGGGTAACCAGCGCGGCAACGCCACCACTGTGCACCAATGTCGGCACGGACTTGACCACGAAGGTGTTGCCACCGAAAGGCTCAATCTCAAGCCCAAAACGGTCCAACTGCGGGACCAGTTTTTCCAAGATCTGGGCTTCACGAAATCCCAGGTCGATGGTTTCGGGAAGCAGCAGACGCTGGACGGTCGGTCGTCGTTCATCGGATTGGCGCTTGAGTTGCTCGAAGACGATTCGCTCATGGGCCGCATGCTGATCGATGAGCATCAGGCCGTCGCTGGATTCACAGATGATATACGTGCCCCGGTATTGACCGATGACGACCAGGTCGGCAAAAAACCGCCGCTTCCACAATGGCGCCTGCCGGATGGTATCCCCGCTGCGGTCCACTGGGTTGATGGGTGACGTCACGGCATGGATGGCATCGGTAGCCGACGAAATCCTCGGCTGGTTGTCCGCCGCAACGGCAGAGGCCGTCGACCGTGCTGTCCGGTCCTGCCTGTCAATCTGCCGGGCGTCATGGGGGTTAATTTCAGGTGCAGGACGCCTTGTGAACCCGGAATGAGGCTCGGACACGCTGGAAGGCCCCTGATCCAGTTGGGCGCTCGCCGATTCAGGCACTTTCCAGCGGGTTGGATCGGATTGTCGCAGGACATCGGCCACCGTGTCCTTCAAGACATCGTGAACGAATTTTTGGCGGATGAAACGGATTTCGTGTTTGGTGGGGTGTACGTTGACGTCCACCTGGTCGAAGGGCACATCGATAAACAGCACGGCGACCGGATACAGGCCCTTCATCAACCGGCCGGCATAACCGGCAAACAGGGCGTGCTGAATGACCCGATCCCTGACCCAGCGACCATTGACGAACAGATGGATTCCCCGGGCAGTGGACCGGTTCATACGCGGCGAGGTGATCCAACCCCGGATTTCGATATCCCCGCTGACCCGGTCAACCGGAAGCAGTTCCTTTTTAATGGCTGTTCCAAGCACATCGGCGACCCGATCAGTGGGGTCTGCAGCCGGAGCCCAGTTTCTCACGATCCGGCTATTGTGCGACAGCCGGAATTGAACGGCCGGCCGGCACAGCGCCATGCTGGCAATGGTGTCGGCAATATGGCCCATCTCCGTGTCGATGCTTTTCAAAAACTTCCGCCGGGCAGGCGTGTTATAAAAAAGACTGCCCACACTGATCAAGGTACCGCAGGGCGCACCCACGTCGCAAAGGCTATTGATCCGCCCCCCGGCAACCTCGATCTGAGTGCCCACATCGGTGCTCGTTGCCCGGGTCACCAGGGTAAAACGCGAGACCGAGGCGATGCTGGGCAGCGCCTCCCCCCGAAAACCCAGGGTACGGATGGCAAACAGATCCGGATCTTTGGCAATCTTGCTGGTGGCGTATCGCTCCAGGCTCAGCAGCGCATCGTCACGGCCCATTCCCTCCCCGTTGTCCGACACCCGGATAAGTCTTCGTCCGCCCTGTTCGATTTCCACGATGATCCGGGTGCTGCCGGCATCGATGGAATTTTCGACCAGCTCTTTGACCACTGAAGCCGGGCGCGCCACAACCTCACCGGCAGCTATTTTATTGGACAGAATTTCAGGCAGAATTCTGATTTTGGACATTATTAGTAAATTTCCAACGTCACAAAAAAAACCACCCGGCTCCGATTCCGTCAGTTGACGCCCTTTTTAACCATGCGGGTGAGGTACTCCGCCTCCATGGGGGTCAGGTTGAATTTCAGGCAGGCTGCCTCCAGAAGCTGCTGTCGACTTTTGGGTGATCCGGCCTTTTTTTCTGCGGATATCCACTGGACTGCTTTTCTTATGTTTTCGCCTTCAGGCTGTACGCTCATACAAACCTTTCTTTAACCTTTTGGTTAAACGAATCATTTTTCGTTTGTGCCTCAATCATAAAGACGGCTTTTTATTCGTAAGGGTGGCTGCCTGTTCGAACTGCCGGGCAATTTTGAAAAGCATCGGTTCGTTGAAATGACGGGCCATGATCTGCAGACCAATGGGCAGCCCATCGTCGGAGAAACCGCAGGGAACCGAGATGCCCGGAATGCCTGCCAGATTGGCTGACAGCGTGAAAACATCTGACAGATACATGGCCAGCGGATCGTCAAGGGTCTCGCCGATGGGATAGGCTGGTGTCGGCGCCACCGGAGATAAAATGGCGTCACAAGTGGCGAAGACCTTTTTAAAATCGTTTTGGATCAGGGTTCGAATCTGGGAGGCCTTGCCGTAATAGGCATCGTAATAGCCGGCCGATAGGGCGTAGGTACCTAAAATGATTCGGCGCTGCACCTCCGCGCCGAACCCTTTCGACCGGGTGCTGCGGTACATCTGCAGCAGGTCGGTCTGTGTCTTGTCCCGAAAGCCGTATTTGACCCCATCGTAGCGAGCCAGATTGGAACTGGCTTCACTGGGGGCGATAACGTAGTAAGCGGCCACGGCATGGTCGGTGTGGGGCAGAGCGACCTCGACGCATCTGGCGCCCAGCGATCCGATGGTTTTTATCGCCCGTTCAACAGCCGCGCCCACCTGCGGGTCAAGACCCTTTGCAGCGCTGTAGGCTTTCGGGATACCCACCACCACGTCGGTCAGACCGTCGGTGGCAATGTGTGCAAATGTCGGCACCGGTTCGGGAATTGAGGTGGCGTCTTGGGGGTCGTGGCCGGCGATGCCGTCAAGCATCATGGCACAATCGACCACGCTTTTGCCCAATGGGCCGATCTGGTCAAGGGAGGAGGCAAATGCCACCAAACCGTAACGGGATACCCGGCCGTAGGTGGGTTTGACCCCCACGACCCCGCAGTGGGAGGCGGGCTGCCGAATGGAACCGCCGGTATCCGAACCCAGGGCTCCCAGGCACATGTCCGCGGCTACCGCTGCAGCCGACCCGCCGCTTGAGCCGCCGGGAATACGGTCCAGGTTCCAGGGATTGCGGGTAACCTGAAAGCCGGAGTGCTCGGTAGTGGAACCCATTGCAAACTCGTCCATGTTCAACTTGCCCACGATCACCACACCCGCTTTTTTCAGCCGGGCAACCACGGTAGCATCGTAGGGTGGGATAAAATTCTCAAGGATTTTGGATGCGCAGGTTGTGCGCAGCCCGTGGGTGCAGATCAGGTCCTTGATGCCCAGGGGTATGCCGGTCAGGGGCGTGGATTCACCGTCGGCAAGGCGAAGGTCCGCTGCCTGCGCCTGAGCCAGGGCACCCTCAGCATCGACAGTCAGGTAGGCGCCCACTTGTCCGTCCACCGCGTCAATCCGCGCAAGGATGGCCCGGGTCAGTTCCATGGAAGAAATTTCCCTATTTTTCAAAAGGATGCCGGCCTGCTCAATGGTCAGTTCATGCAGTTTCATGGTATCCGTTCCTTGCAGAGCTTCCGCCAGGTTCAGCAACGGTTAGGGCGTTTGGTGCCGTCAGATTACCCTGGGCACCACAAAGGACCCGTTGTCCTTCTCCGGGGCGTTGGCCAGAGAAGCTTGCGGGTCAAGGTGTTCCCGCACCTCATCTTCCCGGAATGCGTTGGTCAGGGTGATGGCATGGGAGGTGGCCGGCACACCGGTGGTTTCCACCTGTTTCAGGGTGTCGACATAGTCGAGGATGGTGCCGATCTGGTCTGAAAACCGGTCGACGTCTGCATCGTTGATATCAAGCCGGGCCAGGTGGGCGACGTGCAGGACCTCCGCCTTGGAAATTTTCATTGTCTTCGACCCTTTTTATTTTTTTACCAGAATGGCTGTACCCTGGTCTCGTGTCAATCGATCCATGTCCGCAGCTGCCTGTGCATGGTCCTTGTAGCTGCCCACACAAACACGGAACCAGAGGCCTTTGTCGGGAATAATGATTCTCGACAGGTAGGCAGGATACCCTTCCTTTTTCAGATTTGCAACGATTCGCTCGGCAGCGGCCGCATCTTTCATGGACGCCACCTGAATGGTCAGATTGCCCGCTGTCACTTCTGCAGTCGTGGTTGTTGCCGGTGTTTTTTCAACCTTGGCTTCAACCGGAACAGTGGTTTTCTTAACCATGACTGCAGCGCGCGACTTGTGGGCCGGCTTCAACGCTGGGACGCTCTCCACACGGGAGGTCGATTCGGCCGCTGATGCCGTGGACATCGGAATCTGCACGCCAGCATCCGGCCCGTCTTTTTTCAGGGCTTCATAAAATTCCAAAGGTGTTTTTTCATCTTCTCCCCGAATGGCTTTTTCCAACGCTTCACGCTCTTTTTTAAGCATGGCGTCACGCAGGGCGGCCAACTCCTTTTGCAGCGCCTGGGTGTCGAAATGTACGGGTGCCGTTCCCCGGCCCACCATCAAACCAAGGACGAACATCCAGACCGCAACGAAAAAGACCAGCAGGTATCGCTCCCAGGCGATCCGACGTTTTGGCTCGGTGGCCGTACCCTCTGTCACAGATTTTTTTCCTCTGTTCGGAAATGGAACCCGCTGGGTGGGATCTACATGCTATCCGGAGACGACACACCCAGCAGGGCCAGTCCGTTGCGGATCACCTTCTGAACAGCTGTGATCAGGCAGAGCCTGGCACGGGTCAGCCGCAAATCGTCTTCGCACAGCACCCGGTGCCGATTATAGTAGGTGTGAAACGCAGCCGCCAGGGTCATCAGGTAATAGGTGATGCGATGCGGCTGCATGGAGGCGCCAGCCGTTTCGACAGCCTCGGGATAGCGGGCCAACGCCTTAATCAAAGCCACATCCTCGGGTGTCTCCAGCGCGGACAAATCCGACGTCACAAAACCGTCCACATCCATGCCTTCGGCCGCGGCCTTGCGGTGGATGCTGGAGATGCGCGCGTGAACATACTGGACATAGTACACGGGGTTGTCGTTGGTCTTTTGCTTGGCCAGGTCGAGGTCGAAATCCAGGGGGCTGTCGTAATGGCGGGTCAGAAAGATAAACCGGGCCGCATCCCGGCCGACCTCCTTGACCACATCGGCCAGGGTGACGAACTCGCCGGCCCGCGTGGACATGGCCACGGGCTGGCCGGCCCGCAGCAGATTGACCAGCTGTACCAGCAGGACATCGAACTGGTCGCGGTTGTAACCCGACGCCTCGACGGCGGCCTTCATGCGCGGAATGTAGCCGTGGTGGTCGGCCCCCCAGACGTCGACGACCTTGTTGAACCCTCGCTCAAACTTGTCCTTGTGATAGGTGATATCCGAAGCGAAATAGGTTGTCTGCCCGTTCTGGCGAACCACCACACGGTCCTTGGCGTCACCGTAATCGCTGGTTTTAAACCACAGGGCACCCTCTTTCTCGTAGATCAGCCCCTTCTCCTGGAAAAAACGGATATCCGCTTCTACCTTGCCCGAATCATAAAGGCTTTGCTCCGAAAACCATTGGTCGAAGGTCACGCCGAAATCCACCAGGTCCGCCCGCATGCCCGCGGTAATCTTTTTCGCCGCATAACGGGCGCAGGGCATAATGGCTGCGGCCGCTTCGGACTCAAAAATTTCCCGTCCGTCCCGTTCGAGCAACTCCCCGGCCAGGTCACGGATGTATTCACCCTGGTAGCAGGTGTCAGGAAAATCCACCTGTTCGCCAAGCAGTTCTTTTCCCCGCAGGTAGACCGACATGCCCAGGGTCTGGATCTGGCGCCCGGAATCGTTGATGTAATACTCTTTTTGCACGTCGTAGCCGCAAAAGGAGAGAATATTGGCCGTGCTGTCACCCACGGCGCCGCCTCGGCCGTGGCCCACGTGAAGGGGGCCGGTGGGGTTGGAGCTGACGAATTCGATCTGGATGCGCCTCCCCTTGCCCAGGTCGCAGCGGCCGTATTGGTCGTCCTGTTCGTGAATGGCGGCCAGCACCGGATACCACGCCGAATAACGAATGAAGAAATTGATGAACCCCGGTCCGGCAATTTCTGTGCGGTCGATAATGCCGTTGATGTCATTCAGGTGGTCGACAAGGGTTGCAGCGATTTTACGCGGCGACATGCGCTGGGTCTTGGCCATCTGCATGGCCACGTTGGTAGAAAGGTCTCCGTGGCTGCCTGCTTTGGGCGCTTCCAAATCCACATCGCCGAAGTCAGGCGAGGGGAAGATGCCTTTATCGTAAGCGGTGGTTGCTGCCGCCAGAATCATTTCCTTGAGCACATTCTTCATGAATTTTTGCCTGCCTTTTTCAGTAAAGCCCAGTTCATAAAGAGTTTTCAGATCCAAGTCAAGAAGGTTCCCCCTGACCTGCAGGGTCCTGTCAATGTGCCATGGCAAACCGTATAACCCCCTTGTAAAAATGCCTTTACGGGGGCACGAAGACTTGTTTTCGGCTTGTCGTAACCCCGTAAAGCTTTCGGGCCCGGACGTTGAGCGGCCCATGGCGGAATTGGCCTTTTCCCTTGCATATCCACAATTTCCAACGTATTTTAATCGATTGCTGGACGCTGCGACCAATCGTTTAAATTCTGGATCTGCCTAAAAGGCTTGTAATCATTATGAATGTGAGTATCTGCAAACTGCGGCGGAAGCTTGCCGTTGATGTTGATGCGGTTTGCCGTCTGATCACCGCCACCCAGCTGCCCTCCGGAGAAATCCCCTGGTCCACGGGAGAAAAGACGGATCCCTGGGATCATGTGGAAGCAGCCATGGGACTGACGGTGGGTGGATATCTGGAACAGGCCCGTCTGGCCTTTTATTGGCTGAAAACCATGCAGCTTGCCGACGGCAGCTGGTTTTCCGCCTATCGCAGAGGCATTCCCGCAGACCGGACCCGTGAAACCAACATGAGCGCATATGTCGCCGTGGGCGTGTTGCACTACTGGTTGATTACCGGGGACCGCCGCTTTCTGGAATCCATGTGGGAGACGGTTCGGCGGGCCATCGACTTCGCGGTGCAACATCAAAGCGCCAACGGTGAAATCTGCTGGGCAATCAGCCCCCAGGGCAAGGTGGACCCCATGGCGCTGCTTACCGGGTGCAGTTCAATTTATATGAGTCTGAAATGTGCCCTGGCCATTGCCGCCGAATTGGATATAACCATCCTGGCCTGGGCCGATGCATGCAACCGTCTCGGTGACGCCATCCGCAGACGTCCGTACCTGTTCAACATGACCAAGTCCCGCTTTTCCATGGACTGGTTCTACCCGGTGTTGTGCGGCGCCGTGACCGGAGAAGCTGCCGGACGGCGCATCGAACGGCAGTGGAAAAAATATGTGGTGGAGGGATTGGGGGTTCGCTGTGTATCCGACCAGCCCTGGGTAACGGTCGCTGAAAGCGCGGAGCTGGTTATGGCTTTGGCCGCCCTGGGAGACACGGAAAAGGCCCACATCGTCTTTACCTGGCTGTCGGAGCACGTTTTTGATGACGGTTCTTTCTGGTGTGGTTTCACTTTTCCGGACATGACCCTGTGGCCCGAAGAAAAAATCACCTGGACCAACGCGGTGGTACTTTTGGCCGCCGACGCCCTGTTCAACCTCACCCCGGGAGGGCGGCTGTTCAGCCACGCCTGGTGGGCTGAAAACGGTCATGATTAAAGATCATCGCCCCTACATCGTCAAGAAAGCATACCTCAAATTTCAGAAATTCTACGCCCTCCACTTTTTGCGCCCCCAGCTGGAGCACCTGGGATCGGGGTTTACCTTCATGCGCCCCTGGCATGTGGAACTGTTCGGCGCGCCCATTTCCGTCGGAAGGTTTGCCACGATAATCGCCACCCCGGACAAAAAAATCAGGCTGTCGGTTTGGCCGGACCAGGCGGGCAAGGGCCATATCACCATCGGCAGCTACTGTCTGATCAGCCCCGGCGTCAGGATCAGCAGTGCCGCCGGCATCCGTATCGCCGACAACTGCATGATCGCCAACGGCGCCTACATAACCGATTCGGACTGGCACGGGATTTACAACCGCATCTCGTTCGGAAAGGCGCTGCCGGTGGTCATCGAAAAAAACGCCTGGATCGGGGACAGTGCCATCGTCTGCAAGGGGGTGACCATCGGCGAGAACAGTATCGTGGGGGCCGGGGCAATCGTGGTGGATTCGGTTCCCGCCAACTGCGTGGCCGCCGGCAACCCGGCCCGCGTGGTCAAACGGCTGGATCCCGCAGAGGCCTTCACCACCCGGGCTGAATTTTTCTCCGACCCGGCCAAACTATCCCGGGACTTTGTGGCCTGGGAGCAGGCCATGCTGCACGGCAACACCCTGTTTGGCTGGTTGCGCCACCTGCTGTTTCCCGCCAGAGGGGACTGAAACGGCAGACCGCCGCTTTGATCTACCCCGCTCAGGAGGGTCCCTTGGGAACCCCGGCGATGCGCGATCCCAATCCCGGGCCGGTCATGAAACCCTCCTGGCTGGTTTGCACCTGAATATCCCACGCCTTGCACCGGGGGCAGACAGGCGGGGTATCATCACCCTTGAAGGTCAGATGCGCAAATGTATGGCTGCATGCGTTGCACCGGCACGCGGCTGTTGGCATGGTGATGGGTCCTTTCCATGATGTCGGCAACCCTATCTATTCCCACCATCAGGGAAATTGCCGAAGGTGCTCATGCTGCTGCTGTTGGCGTTGCCGGGGGTGAGGCCCAATGATGATACCCTGCAAATAACACGCCCCCGGCAACCGCCACAACGGCGCTGAACAGAAATAACGGCGCGGTATGGCCGGATTCATACAAGGCACCACTGACGAAAAAACCCACGCTGAGCCCGAGGCCATAGGTAGCGGCATTGTTCAGCGCCTGGCCCAGGGTTTTTTCCGCAGCCGGGGCCAGCTGATCCATATAAAGGATGCCGGCCATATGAAAGGCACCGTAGGTGACCGCGTGGAGCAGCTGGCTGGCCATAATCACCAGGGCCGACGATGCGGCAAACAAAATGCCCCACCGCATCACCGCCGCCGCAAACGATACGGCCAGCACGCGCTTGAAGGAAAATCGGGCAAACAAGCGGGCGGAGTTGATCATCACCACCACTTCCGCTGCAGATGCCAGGGCCCAACAAATGCCGATAAAGCTGCCCCCATACCCCAATTGCGCCAGGTGAATGGAGAAAAAGCCATAGTACGCCCCATGGCTCACCAGCATGAGAAATGCGCACACAAGAAATACCATCGTGTGAACTGAAAAAAGTCGCACCGCATCATGGGCTTGCGTGTGCCGCTGCGCGTCGATCCGGGGCATAACCGTTGACGCAGTGGCCTGGGCCAAGGAGATGATCAGCACCAAAACGATGACAATGCCCACGTCATAACGGTCGATCATCCGCCCCAAAAGAATCACCACGGCAATGAACGAGACAGACCCCCACGCCCGGGTGCGGCCATAGCGGTTTTTGGTCTTGCCCAGGACGTCCATGGCGAAGGCTTCGAGAAAGGAGATGATCGGAGCAAATAAGGCGCCGTAAACAAGGGTAATGACCAGCATGAACCGAAAATCAGTGGTGAAAAGAAACAGCGCCCACAGGGCCGTGCTAGCAAAACTGCACAGAACATAAATGGGTCGCCGGATATCCTTGCGATCGGCAAGCAGGCCCCACAGGATGGAAAAGATGATCAACACCGCGGCGCGCAGGGCAGACAGGCTTCCGATCTGAAGGCCGGTAAAGCCGATATGGAGGCAGTAAAGGTTAAAGTAGGGCAGGTAGATGCCCATGGCCCCGAAATAGAAAAAATATTGAATCTTTATGGCTGTTTTATCGGCTATCATCCGTGCATGCCCGGTGGCGGCGACAGAACCTTAACTGGCAACTCGAATCAGGAAAACCACAAACTGGAAATAGAAAGCGATGCCGACGGCGCCGATCACTGTGGCGATAAATGGGCAGGCGGCCATCACCGGAACCAGTATGGTTTATTTGAGCAGCAATAACATCGGGGCGCCGGCAAAAGTAGCCCGACTCTATTGCACCGGTTGGGAAATTGCAAGCGCAATTGCATTGATTCGCCCGTTGCGTTTGGTTATGAATTGACGAAAAGTATTGTTTTCCGATAGGTTGGATCAGTCGGCGCTCGCTATCGCTGTTCAACCGCGTGATTGTTACCGAGGTTCTCGATCCATCCGGGGAACTTCATCAGTGAGATCCACCAATTTGGAAAATGGGAGGCAAAAAATGAAGACCCATGGACGGACAACCCTTTGGGCAGCCATGTTGATTGTTGGGGCTGCCATAACCGGGTGCGCTCAATCGCAGATCGCCGGATCGGCGCTGGCTGCCGCACAGAACGAAGCCATGCTGGCAAACCCGGTGGAACTGGTCAACCAGCTCAGCAACGCGATTTCCGAAGCGCGCATGGCCCAGCTGAATGTTCTGGCCCCCGAATGGTTCAAAAAGGCGGAAAATTCTTTTATCAGCGCCCAGATGGATCTTGAAAAAGGAAATGAAATCATAGATATCCGCCAATCAGTGCTGGAATCACACGCGCACCTGGAGAAGGCGGAAGAGATCGCCATGGTTTCACGCACCACCCTTGCCGACACCCTCAAGGCCCGTGAAATGGCCCGCAGCGCCGGCGCGACAAAGTTTGAAGATGAATACCGGCGGGTGGAAAGTGAATTTCTGGACCTGACCCGGGCCATTGAAAGGGATAATCTGAGCTATGCTCAGAACACCCGCAGCAGGGTGAGCGAACGCTACCGGGAACTGGAGGTTCGTGCCATCAAGGAAGAGACCATCGGCGAGGTGCGTGCGCTCATCGCCAGGGCCGAAGCCCTCGATGCCCGCAAGATCGCGCCCCTCGCCTACGATCAGGCCGTGGAGCAGCTCAACACCACCGATGCGTTCATTTCTGCCAATCCATACGCCAAGGAGGAGATGCACGCCATGGCTCGGGATGCCCTGTTTCAGGCCAACCGCCTGGTGGTGATCACCGAGGAGAGCAACCGCATCAAACCCATGCAGCCGGAAGCGGTGGCCCTGTTGATCGAAAAACACCTGCACACGATCTCAACGACGCTCGGTGCCCCGGACATGCGCAGTCAGGCATACTCGACCCAACTGGACAATATCGTCGGTTCGGTGAATGCATTGAAAAGCGACCGAACCTTCATGTCCCAAAAAAATCAGGCATTGCAGGCGGAAATGGAGCAGTTGAAAGCCGAATACCAGGCCCGGATCGATGCCCTCAACGTAAGGGTGGCCACCCTGGAGGGCAAAACCCGCCAAGACCAGATGGCCAAGGAGCTCCTGGCCAGGGAGCGCATGGCGGCCGAACAGCGCCTGGCGGCCGAAAGAAAATTTAACCAGTTGTTCGTAGCGGTCCAGAATTATTTTGAAGCCGAGGAAGCCGAGGTCTACAAGCAGGAAAACCAGCTGGTTATCCGGCTCAAGGCCATGCGCTTCCCAGTGGGAAAAAGCATCATCATGCCGGATAACTACGCCCTGCTCAGCAAGGTGCAAAAGGCCATCCGAACCTTCGATGATCCACGCGTGATCGTAGAGGGTCATACGGACACCACGGGTTCCAACGAAGTCAACATGCTGCTTTCCCAACAGCGGGCCGAGGCCGTGCGCGCGTACATGATCGCCAATCAAACGCTGCTGCCGGACAGTATTTCCGCCGTGGGTTATGGCTCCGAACGCCCCCTGGCCTCCAATGCAACGCCTGCGGGCAGGGCCATCAATCGCCGCATCGACATCCTGATCATCCCTCAGGAAAAACCCATATAGGATGAGGTGCCCTCAACCCCATCAAGGAAGCATCAACCCGAAGCGGTTCCATGAAAAGTATCGGTCGCCCCTTTCAACCGAACAGCCAAAACCGACTCCATCGCAGCGGGATGCGGGCCCGTGAGAATTATGGCAACGCACCGGACGAAGATCCGGTTGTAAGACTAAAGCAAGTGTTTGGTGGCCTTGTAGATAGCGGGACTGGTGCAGACTTCGTAGTATTTGCGATGGGTGAATTGAACTTGGCGAAGGTTTTGGGGGTTGACCGCCGGCACGTCGTCCTCACGCACTACCAGGCGCTGGTAGCGGCCCGATTTGGTAGGAAACTTACCGGTATATAAACGGACCTTTTCCAGCTGAAGGTCGGGGATGCTGCCATGAAACGGCTTGAGATCGATCTCCTGGGCCAACTTGCGGAACCCGGCCTCGTTCAACTCGATGCCGTTGACGTTGTAGCGCAGCAACAGATCTTCGGCCGTCTTCTGCAGTTCAGTATCAGAGGCCCCCTGAAAAACAAACAGATTGAAAGGGCTGATGTTTTTACGCAGGATGCGCCGCACCGATTTGTGACATCCGGAAAGGCGGTCCGCCAGGTTGATGGCCGGCGATATCATGATGCGGTTGTCACCGTCGAAAAGAAAGGTGGGGGCATCCGCCCGGTGACAAATGCCGATGCCCAACTCCAGGATCGGCAGTTGGTACTCCTGGCTCTTCTTGTTGTAGCGGTTGATAATCATCAGCATGTTGATGGCCATACCGCAGGCCCGGGCCACACTGTACCAGCCACTGGGCGTATCCTCGCGCTCGAAGATGGACAGGATGATGGCATCGCCTTCGATGAAGACCTTGTGGGCGTCGTACTCGGCCAGGATCTCGGTAATGGGATCAAAGAAGTTGAGGCTGAAATAGGAGGCCGGGTTCAGCCCGCGTTCATTCATCTGGTGGGTGATATCCGTCGACCCGCGCAGATCGGCCTTGATGATGGTGTGGTTCAGGATGGGTTTTTCACCCATCTCCTGTTCATGGGGCAACAGAAATTCATACAAGGTGCGGTTGGCCTTGGACAGAGCCAGAATCTTTTTATCGGTGACCAGATTGATCCGCTCCGCCGCATCACGATAAATATTGAAACAGCAGAAATCACGGTGATACCGGCAAAAGGCCCGCAGGAACCGGATCAGATATTGCTTTTTTCGACGGGTGCCCATGCGCTCCATCTGGACAACCTTGCGGTTGAGCGGCCACATGCGGAACGTTTTACCGTAAAGTTTTGTCAGACGCTTGAGTCGATTTCTCACCAGCTTTCGACTCTTGGGGTGAATCAAATACTGCAGAACCTGCTGGGGGATCAGCGGGGGGCAATAGTCACGATATAGCGACTGCATCTCGTAGGAAGCCGTAATCCGTTCCATGAGGCCGGTTCGGGAAAACTGCCGGTAAAAATAGGCCATCAGCAGCCGCTGATGTTTCATTCGCAGCCGCAGGGAACGCAGGCTCTCCTTATCCGCCTTTTCTCGTTTCAGAGACCGGTACTGCTGCTTGGCCAGATCCCGATTCAGCAGCAGGTCTATGTTTTCCGGACGTTTGATCCACTGATCCAGGCGCTGCAGCTGAAACTTTTTGGTTTCGTTATCGCCCGGCAATTCGGCCGCCGAAATCTCCCGGCGACGTCGATCGTGCGACCAGCTGATCGCAGCTGTTTCTTCCATCTCGAGAAAACCGAAGATGCTGCGCATAAGGCTGAGCATCATGTCGTACCGGTCCGGGTCGTCCACCCGGCGCCCCAGGCAGATATCATACGCTTCGATCATGAAGTGGTCGTTAAATGGATTGTCCATGTGAACGATGGGGTTGGTAAGAAGATCAAAGAGAAAGGGCAGGTCCTGTCCGAACACCGCTTCGCGTATCTCACGAATATCAGTGTCCCTTATCTCCCTGAAGTAACCGCAGATTTCCAACCCCACCTTCTGCTGCACCCCATCCCGGCTCTGAAGAACTTGGGCCAGGCTTTCCTTGAGTTTGAGTGCTTCCTTGTGATCGTCGTGGCCGGACAAATCCGACCGGCGAATACCGGTTTTGCAATGGCCGATCAAAATATCATACTGTCTACGAATTTCGTCGTGAACCATGCTGAGAATCGCGATCTGTGCAAGAAAATCAACCTGCATCTCTTTGGCGGCCCTGGCCTTGTTGACCGCATCACCCATGACCTCCCCGTAGAGCTGGCGATAGTTCTCCTGCTCCCTGGCCAAAACAGTCTGGCGATTTTTTTCAGCGCTTGTCCAGATTCCGGTGTCACGTTCAATGAGAAGGCCGGCCAGTTTAGCCGTGGCGTTGCAAAATGCAGGGCTCAATCGGACATCGCAGCGGATGTTGTCCACCCCGAGAACCAGGCGGTCCAACGAAAAATCGGTGGAATAAGACTCCATGGGGAAGTCCTTGAGCCCGGGTAATCTGGGTTGGTATTTAAAAAAATCGAACATCCCTGCGCGTTCCGTCCGCTGTTGAAGCATGGAAAAAATCTGGATCAACCCTTGGTTACCCTTACCATTTGGTGCGTGCAGTGTCCATAGATTTAACCCGCCGCAGATGCCCACAAATGGTTGCCAGGCTTATATCTGGCAGGTTCACGCAAGACCGAGGCTTGACCAGTCGGATTCGATCCGCACAGGGAAATCGCTACCGCCTGCAGAGTCGGGTCTGGACAAGCCGACGGCCACCCGTTAAGGTGGGTTACAATCAGCCCGCCAACCTTTGGCCCCTGTCCACTGAATCCGGGAGCAAGCCATGACAACCACACGAATTGTAAATGCATTGACGGTAAATGAAGGGACGACCTCACATCAGGATCTGTTGATCCGCAACGGACGCATTGCCGCCGTTGGCGGCCGCCTTTCAGGCAGCGCATCGGATCGAGTCATCGATGCTAACGGGATGGCCCTGTTTCCGGGGATGATCGATGACCAGGTCCATTTCCGCGAACCGGGTCTGACCCACAAAGGAGACATTGGATCGGAGTCCCGGGCAGCCGTCGCCGGCGGAATCACCAGCTACATGGAAATGCCCAATACGCTGCCCCCCACCACCACCATCGAGCGGCTGGAGCATAAGCATCGCATTGCCCGGAATTCATCCTTTGCCAATTACAGTTTCTATTTAGGGGGTGCCAATGACAACATCGAAGCCATCAAAATGCTCGATCCTAATCAGGCCTGCGGCGTAAAGGTGTTCATGGGTGCCTCCACCGGCAACATGCTGGTGGACGACCCCATGACATTGGAACAGATCTTCACTCACAGCCCCATCATCGTGGCCACCCATTGTGAGGACAGTCCCACCATCGCGGAAAACACCCGGCGGTTTGAGATCATTTACGGTGAGGACATTCCCATCACACTCCACCCGGCCATCCGCAGCGAAGCGGCCTGCTACCAGTCCACTGCGCTGGCCTTAGACCTTGCCCGTCGGTGCGACACCCGGCTGCACATTCTGCACGTGAGCACAGCCAAGGAACTGGCACTCCTTTCTTCAAAGCCCCTGGTAGAAAAGCGGATCACGGCAGAGGTGTGTGTCCATCACCTGCATTTCCGCGGAAGCGATTATCGTGAAAAAGGCAATCTGATCAAATGCAATCCGGCCATAAAAACCGAGACCGATCGCCAACAGCTGATAATGGCACTTCAGGAGGGCAGGATCGACGTAGTGGGAACGGATCACGCCCCCCACTCCCTGGCTGAAAAGCAGCAAACCTATCTGAGGGCGCCGTCAGGCCTGCCGCTGGTGCAGCATGCCTTTGTCAGCCTGCTTGAGCACGTCCATGACGGGGCGCTTACCCTGGCGCAGGTGGCCGAGAAGACCGCCCATAACCCGGCAAAGCTTTTCGAGGTAAAGGATCGGGGCTATCTTCGGGAGGGCTATTGGGCGGATCTGGTACTGGTGGACCTGAACCGGTCTGGTGTCGTGGATGACCAGCCGATTCATTACCGCTGCGGGTGGACCCCTTTTGCCGGCCGCACCTTCAGGTCCACCGTCACGGCGACCTTCGTTTGCGGCCACCTTGCCTATATTGACGGAAAAATCAATCCGGAACCCAGGGGTATGCGGCTGGAATTCAAACGTTAAAAAAGAGCGGCCAGCGCACCGTGTTCCCTCAGGATGTTCAGGCCAATGGCCAGAAGTACGACCCCTCCTGTCGTTTCCGCCCAGCGGCTTAACTGTCCCATGTTGCCGATCACTTTTCCCAGGTGCATGCCGGCAGTGGTGAATGTGCCGGCCACCAATCCAATGATCAGCGCCGGCGTCCAGATGGAGATGTCGATCATGGAAAGACTCAGACCGACTGCCAGGGCGTCAATGCTGGTCGCCACAGAAAGCATCACCATGGTCATGCCTTTGGTGGGGTCCTTGGCATCCGCCACCTGCTCTCCCTTGAAAGCGGAACGGAGCATCCCCTGGGCCACGAAAACCAGCAAAGCGAAGGCGATCCAATGGTCGTAGGCCTGAATCCGACTTCTGACCGTCAAGCCGGCACTCCAACCAATGACGGGCATCATGGCCTGAAAAAGACCGAAATGCCATGCCAGTCGGAAGGTCTGTCGGGCGCTGACAGTCCGCAGGGCCACCCCCGAGGCAATCGAGACCGCAAACGCATCCATGGCCAGGGCCACGGCAAGCGCCAGTGTGTTGATCAATTCCAAGGATCGTTATCCTGGTGTCGACATTTGGGTCTTTGAAGGTCCCAGCCCTGCCTGACCAATGGAAAAAGGGCCCGGCAGATGCATGCGGGGCCCCATGGGCATCAAACCTGTTCGGCATTGTGCACCGCTGAAAACCGGGCGCCTCGCCAACAGTCGTCAGTGGCGGAAACTACCGCTGGGCAGAACGGGGGGCCTTGCCTGCCAGTGGGTTGTAAAGCTTCATGATGGCAAACTTCATGACGTCCAGGGTTTTCGTTTCAGCGATAATGTCCAGCAGCTTGGTTTCAGCCTCGGCAGGAAGCGTACAGGCCTTGGACGCATCAAAGCTGAGATCGGAAAAGCCTTTGGCAAGTTTTTTCTGTTCTTTGGCGGTCATCTCCACCTGAACGGCCTCTTTCCCGTCGATGTTGACGATCTTGTCCGCCAGGCCGGCCCCACTGATCTTGGCCTTCTTTGCATCATCCAGAATCACATTAATGAAATAGTCTGCCATCTTGTCGCCTCTCCTTGTTGAAATGATAATGGTAAGAGAACACACACATCCAGTTGGGGCTTTTTACAAAATAACACCAAGGCGGTCAAGAATGGATTTACCGTTTCGACGGGAACCCCCTTGCCGGCCCCAGGGATCCTTTCGCCCTGGGCGCCGCCTTCATGGCGATCCCATGGGAATCAGCACTGTGGGTGCTTGAAGGCGACCTTGACTCACCAGCACTTTTCAGCTTTGGGGTAACTCCCCAACAGCTTGACGAAAAGGGCGTGCAGGGTCAGTTCACCGATGGCCGCCTTGACTTCGTTGGCGTCAATGCCCGCTTCGAATGCCGCGTAAAAAACGTATTCCCACGGATTTTCCGGGATGGGCCGCGACTCCAGCTTCGTCAGGTTCAGGCGGTATTTCTGGAAAATCTTCAGGCAGTCCACCAGGGCGCCGGGATAGTGGCGGGTCTTGAATGCCACGGTGGTTTTGCCGGTCTTGTGGCCCTCAGGCACGTTCTCTTTTTTTGCGATGACGAAAAAACGGGTGGTGTTGGAGCTGTTGGACTGAATATCCCGCTCCAGGATGTCCATATCGTAGATCTCGGCACACAGCTCCGAAGCAATGGCGGCGCAATCCATGCGTTCGCCGGCTGCCACGGCCTGGGCGGCTCCTGCAGTGTCGTAGGTGGGCACCATCCGAATATTTTTCGACTTCAGGTAGGCCTTGCACTGTTTGAGCGCGTGGGGGTGGGAAAGGGCCTCTTTGACCGCTTCAGGCTGGGTGCCTTTTTTGGCCAGCAGCGTATGCCGGATGGGCAGGTACACCTCGGCGATGACGAATACATCATTGGCAAAGAGAAGATCATAGTTCTCCACAACAGTGCCGGCGATCGTATTCTCCACGGGGATGAATCCGTGGGTCGCCTCGCCGCTGTTCACCAGATCGAACACATCGTCGAATGCGTCGCAGCCGACCGTCTCGACCCCTCTGCCGAAATGGTCGTGGAGCGCCATCTCGCTGTATGCGCCTCGTATTCCCTGAAATGCAACTCTCATCGGTCGAGCCTTTCGTGTATGCCGAGCATGGCGTCGATAAACGCCTGGCGTTTTTGTTTGGCGTATGGGTTATAGGTGTGCATGTCCTCGAAAAGCTGCCAGGTATCGTGGCTGACCACCCCCAGGATATGCATGAGCCGCTTGTAGCCCTCGGTGTCGATGTCCATGTCCCGGGCGCCGAAGGCCGAAAGGGACCGGCCGATGAAATGGGTCAAAGAGAGGCTCACGGCAATCTTCTCATCATGCTCCTGTGCCGTGGACTTGATCACCACCAGGCCCTGACCCTCCAGCCAGATCCTTATTTTCTCATATTTACCGCTGCCGATTCGTTCGGGACAGAGTACGATTTTTCGGTCTTTGAGTGAATGGGCGGCACTGTCCGGACCGAACATGGGATGGGTGGGCAGAATCGACACCGTCGTGGGAAGCAGTTCCCGCATCCACTGTACCGGGTAAACTTTCACCGAGCACACATCCACCACCAGGGTGTCCTCTCTCAGCAGCGGCGCCGCCTGCCTCAGGATTTCTCGCATGGCAGAAATGGGCATGCACAGGATCACGATCTCTTGCCGGCACACAGTTTCAAAGCATACCGCTCGGGCGCCGCACGCCTGGATGGCTTGCTCCCTGTCGCTGCGGGTGAACACGGCGACGGAAAAATCTTTGGACAGGTAGCGGGCGGCAAGCTCACCGAAGCGCCCGAAACCAATGATCCCGATACTGCTCATAGCACCTCACGAATTCGCTTGAATGCCTCCCGCAATTGATCGTCGGGTGCGGCAAAACAGATACGCACATGACCGTCCATGCCGAAATCATCACCGGGTACGATGGCAACTCCGGTCTTTTCCAGGATCCGGCCGGCAAAATCCGCGGATGTCTCTCCCCGATGCAGGTGGGCGGAAATGTCCGGGAAGAGGTAAAAGGCACCTTGAGGACGGATGCAGGGAAACATGGCCGCAACCAGGTCAAATGCCAGGTCACGCTTTTGCTGCAGTTCCTCCCGGCGACGGGCCAGCAGTCTTTCATCCATCCCAATGGCAGCCACGGCACCGTGCTGGGCGAAGGTGCAGACATTGCCGGTCAGATGGCTCTGGAACCGCACCATGGCAGCAGCCACTGCCGGCGGAGCAACCGCGTAGCCTACGCGGAAACCGGTCATGGAATAGTGTTTGGAGAAACTGCGGGTGATGATAAGTCGGTCCCGCAGGACTTCCAGGCTATATAGAGAGAAATACGGCAGCTTGTCGTACACGAAAAAATCATACGCCTCGTCCGCAATCACAACCAGGTCATGGTCGACAGCCAACCGGGCGACCCGTTCGAGATCCTGCCGCGGATAGACGGCACCGGTTGGGTTGTTGGGAGAATTGATCAGGATGGCCTTTGTTTTTGCGGTGACGGCAGCCTCAATCCCCTTGAGGTCCAACTGATGGTCCTCGGTGTTAACGAAAACCGGTTCGCCGCCGGCCAGTTTCACCTGTTCGGCAAAACTCACCCAGCAGGGTACGGGAATGATCACCTGGTCCCCGGGATTGCAGAGGCTCTGAAAGATGGTGTAAAGCGCCTGCTTGGAGCCGTTGCAAACAACGATGTTTTCTGGCCCGCAGCCATCGAACCGGGCCGCTAAAGCGATTCTCAACGCCATCAACCCGGCCATGTCACCGTAGCGGGTCTCCTGCCGGTCCAACGCCTGTTTGGTGGCATCGATCACCGGCACCGGCGTATCGAAGACCGGTTCACCGATGGCCAGGCTGATCACCGGCAGCCCCTGACGCTTCAATGTTTCCAGCAGTGGGATGAACCGGGCCGTTTTGGAGCCTTCGACAGTTTGAATGCGGCTGGATAGTTTCGATTTCACAATCCGGACTCTCCCAATCCCTCAATCCCTTGAATTCCTCGGTGCCATGATCGCCTTCTGGCGCAGCGCAAAATCTCCCAACACCAACGCGGCCATGGCCTCCACAATAGGCACGGCCCGGGGCACCACACAGGGGTCGTGGCGGCCCTTGGCCTCCAGGGTCACCGGTTGGCCGTGGAAATCCACCGTCTGCTGCGCAAGACCAATCGTTGCCGGCGGTTTGAAAGCCACCCGGAAAACGATCGGCTCACCGTTGGCGATACCACCCTGAACGCCCCCGCTGTTGTTGGTGGTCGTACCCAGATGCCCGTCGACAGCCACGAAGGGATCGTTGTGAACCGAACCCTTGAGGCGTGTACCGGCAAAGCCCGAGCCGATCTCGAACCCTTTGGTGGCCGGAATGGACAGCATGGCCTGGGCCAGCTTGGCCTCCATTTTGTCGAATACGGGCTCGCCCCAGCCGGCCGGCACATGGCGGCACACGCAGGTGACAACACCGCCGACGCTGTCCTTGTCCGCCTTGACCCGGGTTACCAGGGTCTCCATCCGGGCAGCAGCGCCGGAGTCAGGACAGCGGATCGGGTTTTCGTCAACGGTCTGCCGGGTGATGGCCTGCACATCGACATCCATGCATGCAATATCGCTGACGGCACTGACCCAGGCGACGATCTCAACCCCATAGGCTTCCCTGAGCATTTTTTCCGCCACCGCACCGGCAGCCACCCTGCCGATGGTCTCCCTGGCACTGGACCTGCCGCCCCCGGACGATGCACGCACACCATATTTGATCTGGTAAGTGAAATCCGCATGGGAGGGTCGGGGAACCCGACTCATCTGGCGGTAGTCACCGGGCCGCTGATCCTTGTTGGGCACGAACAGACCGATGGGTGTTCCCAGGGTGACGCCATTTTCCACACCGGAGAATATGGTCACCCGGTCAGCCTCCTGGCGGTCTGTGGTCAGCTGGCTCTGGCCCGGCCGGCGACGATCCAGTTGCGGCTGGATGTCAGCCTCGCAAAGTTGCATGCCGGGCGGACATCCATCCAGGACAGCGCCCACCCCCTTGCAGTGGGATTCACCGAAAGTGGAGACTCTTAAAAGCGTTCCAAAGGTACTGGACATGATGCATCGTCCTGTCTATAGGGTTGACTGCATTCCAGGCCGATAAGCGGCGGCGCTTCCATCGGTCATGGGATCCTTGACTGGGAACCACCCAACCCCGACCGTCGTCTCAGCGCCGCGATGACCTGCTCACAGATTGAGGCAACCGTTTTTCGGTCCGTATCGATAACCTGATCAGCCGCCTTTTCGTACAGCGGCCTTCTTTTAGCCAGCACCGACGCAATCTCGGCACTCAAGCCCTGATCGGTCAGGGACGGCCGGCTCCCGGCAGTGGCTGCATCCTCAAGCAGTCGGGCCAGAATTATCTTTTGGCTGGCCGTGAGCCAGACGACCCTGCCGGATTTCCGCATGGTGTCGATATTGCGTTCATCGAGAACAATGCCCCCACCGGTGGCCACCACCTGGCGGTCACCGGTGGACACGGAAGCCAGCGCCAGCCGTTCCTGTTGCCGGAAAACCGGCCATCCGTGGTCTGCCACCATCCGGGCGATGCTGACTCCGGCAGTCTCGGCAACCATCCGGTCGGTATCAACGAAAGACCAGTCCATCTGCCGCGCCAGGGCTTCTCCCACGGTTGTTTTGCCTGTGCAGCGATATCCGATGAGAAACAGATTCATGACGAGGGTCAGCCAGCGTATAGGGTTTCCCACACCTGCCAGAAGTTGGGAAAAGATTTCTCCACGCAGTGCGGTTCTAGGATACACACGCCTGGGGTCACCAGACCCGCCATGGCAAAACTCATGGCAATGCGGTGGTCATCGTAGGTTTCGATGGAAGCGCCGCGGGGGCACCCCCCCGTGACCAGGAGCCGATCCGTATCAGCAGTGGCGGCAATGCCCATCTTCTTCAGTTCGGCACAGGTGGAAGCCAGCCGGTCGCTCTCCTTGGCCTTGAGATGAGAAACGTTTTCAATAACCGTCGTACCGTCGGCGAATGCCGCGACGACTGCCAGCGTCGGCACCACATCGGGCATGTCAGCCATGTCCACCCTAACGGCCTTAAGCCTGCCGCCGGTCACCGTAATGCCGTCGGATCCATGGCTTACCCGGCAGCCCATCTGTTCAAAAACCTTGGCCAGACCCATATCCCCCTGCCTGGAATCGAAAGACACCCCGTTGACGGTGACACTGCCCCCGGTGATCGCGGCCGCACCCCAGAAATACCCGGCCTGGGAAGCATCCGCCTCGACCGCATAATCACCGGCACGATAGGTTTGATCGCCATTGACTTCAAAACGGGAGTATCCGTCGCGCTCGACCCGGATGCCGAACCGTTTTAGAATATCTAAAGTCATATCCACATATGGCCGGGATACCGGACCGTGGGAGACGGTGATGGACATTCCCTTTGGGGTGCACGGCGCCATGAGCAGCAGGGATGAGAGGAACTGGCTGCTCACGCTGCAGTTGATGGCCACCGAACCGCCCGTTGCCTGTCCGCCCTGGATCGCCACCGGCGGACAGCCGTCGCCGTTCGTCGACCAGGCATCGACACCCAGCTGGTTCAACCCCGCCAAAAGGTGGGTAATCGGGCGATGGTACATGCGCGGAGTTCCGGTGAAGGTGTAGATCCCCTCTCCCAGGGCCGCCACACCGGCCAGCAGTCGCATGGAGGTACCGGAATTGGCCAGGTAGAGCGGCTCTTGGCAGGCCTTGGGCCGTCCATTCAGGCCGCGGATAAAGAGCGTCTGTTGACGGTCGGCAACCACCACCCCCATCTTTTCCAGCGCAGCCAGGGTCAGCAGGGTGTCCTGACTGCGCAGCGCGTTGCGAACACTGCAGGAACCGTCTGAAAGGGCCGCAGCAATCAGCGTCCGATGGGTGTAACTCTTTGATCCCGGCACACGAATCCGACAGCGGCCAATGCGATGGGGTTTGATCTCAATCATGGCGGTCGTTTTCCTTCTCAAGTGCTTTTTTTCCCCAAGGCATCCAGAACCGTTTTTTTCATCAGCTGAACCGGGGCCTTTTTACCGGTCCAGCGCTCGAACTGGATCGCGCCCTGGTGCACGAACATGGCAACCCCGTCCACCACCGTGCAGCCGGCTTCCCGTGACGCCTTTAGCAGCTGGGTTTCCAGCGGATTATAGACAATATCCATGACCGTCATGCCCGGCCGGAGGCAGGCATGGGCAACGGGCATCCGATCCGTGTGGGGACGCATGCCCACGGAGGTGGTGTTGATCAAAATATCGCACCCCAGACCCGAAAAGTCGTCCAGGGGACAGAAATCGCATTCCAGTTGGCCGGCCAGCCGACGCCCATTTTCCAGGCTGCGATTGACGATGGTCAACCGCCCGCCATTTAGTTTTACTCCATGGGCCAGGGCCCGGGCTGCACCGCCGGCGCCGATCACCGCCACCTTCCTGTGGGCAATTGGGGTTTTTTCCAGCAAGGCGGCCATGGCACCGGGGCTATCCGAATTGAAACCGCCAAGCCGGCCGGCTTGGTTGACGATGGTATTGACGGCGCCGATCTGACGCGCCATGGGATCCACATGGTCCAAAAGTTCCATGACCGCGACCTTGTGGGGCAGAGTCACGCTGCAGCCGCCGATATTCAAGGCCTGGATCGCGGCAACGGCTCCAGGCAGGTCCGTGACCTCAAAGGCCACGTACACCCCGTTGTGGCCGGTCTGACGAAAAGCCGCATTGTGCATGACCGGGCTTAAGCTGTGGCTGACCGGGCTCCCCAGGACCGCGTACAACCGGGTATTCGAATCGATGTGCGGCATACCGGTTTCCAGGACCATGGTCTACACCCCCACCCCGACCATGGGATAGGAACCCAGGTTTTTCAGATAAAGGGCGTGCGGCCGAATCAGCTCGATGGCCTTTTGGATGCTGTCGTCTTCGAGGTGACCCTCCAGGTCAACGAAAAAGAAATGGCTCCAGCTCTCGTGCCGCGTAGGACGGGACTCGATCTTGACCAGGTTGATGCCAGCCTCGGTGATGGGCGCCAGGGCGCCCGCCAGAGCACCGGGTACATGGGCCAGAGCGAACATCAGTGAGGTCTTGTCCTTGCCCGACGGCCGAACCTTCTCCTTGCCGATCACAAGGAACCGTGTGGGCGGGCGGGAAAAATCTTCGATCTTGGAGGCCGCCGTTTCCAAACCGAAGATGGCCGCCGCACCGCCGCCGGCAATTGCCGCCGCCCCCTTTTCAGCAGCGGCCTGTCCCACGGCGAAGGCACTTGAACTGCACTCTTTCAATTCCGCTCCGGGAAGGTACTGGTTCAGCCAGGTGCGGCATTGGTTCAGGGCCTGGGAGTGGGCGTAGACCATCTTAACCACACCCAAGCTAATCTCCTGGGCCAACAGATCGTAGGAAACCTGGTGGTAACGCTCGGCGCAGATGCACAGGTCCGATTCGAAAAAGAGATCCAGGGTGTGGCGCACCGATCCCTCCACGGAGTTTTCCACCGGCACCACCCCGTAGTCACAGGCACCCTTTTCCACTTCGCCGAAGATATCCCGGATACTGGGCTCGGGAACGTAGGTGACCGAAAAACCGAAATGGCTCGTGGCCGCCAGATGGGTGAAGGTGGCCTCGGGGCCGAGATAGGCCACCCGCTGGGAGGCCTGAACGGCCCGCGCAGCGGCGATGATGTCAATGAAAATGTGGCGCAGCACGTTGGGGTTCAGCGGCCCCTTGTTCAGGGCGGTCAGGCGCCTGAGGATCTCGCTTTCCCGGGTGCTGTCCACCACCCGGTTGCCGCTGCCCTTTTTCAATGCCCCGATACGCTTGGCCAGGTTGAGCCGCCGGTTGATCAGTTCCAGTATGGTGGCGTCGATACCGTCGATCTGGTTACGGATATCACAGATGTCGGCGGCCAGCGTGCAGTTCGGTGTTTTCTGGCTCTCTTCCATGGCGGTCGCGGTTGCTCTGTTGGATCATCGTTGAAAAAACATCCGGTCCCTAAAACGAAGGGCCGGGGAGAGGGTTCTCCACGGCCTTAAAAAAAAGAAACCGCGGGGTTGGTCGGTCTGCCCACGGCTTGGTTTGTCTTTTTGGGTTCTCAGGACATTCAGCGCGCGCCGGGCAGGCCCCTGCTAAAAAAATAATCAAAGCAAAAATATCTGCCGGTATCAAAGCGGAGCATCGGGTCCATTCTCCTCAAGTGAAAAAGTTAAGCAAAAGTACAGGGTTGACATCCGCCTGTCAAGCTTTTTCCAGTCTGGTTCCGCTCTTCGCCCTCACGGGACAGGACGAGGAGGAACGCCCGACCCGCGTGACGGCAGAAAAAGACCGAAAACCAGGCAAACCGCCGCAGCGATCAGCGCCAGCTGGAAGACATCGATGACACAGTTGCCGATGGCTTGGTGCAGCATGCGTTGTGCGTGAGGCAACAACTGCTGTTGAACGTCCGGACGAAAGAAATTCTCGAAATTCTGTCGGATCTGGTCCATTACCTGGGGCGGTATTTCCCCGGGCAGGGCCGTTGCACGCAGGGTGTCCGCCACCCGGGCGAAGCGGGCGGTGACCAGGCTGCCGCAGATGCCGATGCCCACGGTTCCTCCAAGGGTGCGGCTGAACTGATGGGACGACGTGGCCACACCGAGATCCTTATTTTCAACGCTGTTCTGGACGATCAGCAAGGTGGCTATCGAGGTAAACCCCATGCCCACACCGGCCAGCCCCATGGCCGCGGCACAGGTCCACAGGCTGGTGGCCGACGAAAAACGCGCGGCCGTCACACACGCGGCGATCAGGATGGCGCCGCCGGCCAGTGAAAATGATTTTTCGCCCCAGCGGTTGGACTGTCGCCCGCAAACCAGGGCGCCGGCCGACCAGCCGAAACTAAGGAACATCATCACGATGCCAAGCTGGAAGGGCGACTGGCCCAAAGCACCCTGGATGAACAGCGGACTGAAGGCCGAAAGCGAAAAAATAGCCCCACTGCTGAAAAAAACCAGGCCGTTGCCGGTGGAGAACCCCCGCAGCCGAAACAATTCGAAGTTGATAATGGGTTCATTGCTGCGTTTCTCGGCAGCGTAAAAACCGACGCTGGAAAAAACAAACAGGGCGAACAGTCCCAGAATCGGCGGAGATGTCCACCCGTAATCCCGCCCGCCCAGCAAAAAAATGGTGAGGAAGGAGAGGATGGCCACGATCAGGGTGGCAATGCCGGCATAATCGATCTCGATGACCTCGTGCTTGTCCCGGGTTTCGGTCAAAAAAAACCAGATGCCGGCCAGCGACACCAGGCCGATGGGAATGTTGATGTAAAAAATCCATCTCCAGGAGACCCAGCCGACGATAAATCCGCCCAAAGAGGGTCCCAGCACACTGGCCAGTCCCCATACAAAACTGGCATAGGACATCATCCTGCCCCGCTTTTGCGGTTCGGACAGGTCCGCCAGGACAATGTATACCAGCGCGAAGTTGCCGCCGGCGCCGATCCCCTGGATGGCTCGGAACACGGTCAGGGCTGACATGCTGCGGGCCATGCCCGCCAGCAGGGAGCCAATCAGGAAAATGAGAATGGCCGCCAGGTATAGGGTGCGGTTGGGCAGCAGGTCGGCCAGTTTGCCGAATACCGGCAAGGCCACGGCCCGGCTGAGCAGGTAAGTGGAAAAGACCCAGCTGTATAGGTGCAGCCCGCCCAGGTCAGCCACGATGGTGGGCATGGCCGCACTCATGATCAGCGTATCCAGGGCGGCCAGAAACAAGGCCAGCAGCGTGGCCAGAATCAAGAGCAGTCGGCGTTGGGGCGAACGAGAGCTCGGCAGCATCGGATCCTTTCATCAAATCCCCGGGGAAAATGAACATCGGGAAGGCAAGATCCGTTAAACGTCATTTGAACACGGTCAGATTCCAAAAGAGGCGCCATGCGCGTTGACCGCACAAGATGGCTCATGTTGATGGTGGTCCTGTGCATGAAGGCCACATGGGCGATGGCCTACGAAGAGATCGAGGATCTGGTGGACATCTATGCCACCGACGGCCAGTTTATCGCCCTGGTGGATGGAAGACGCCATTTTTCCGAAGCCATCCATTCCGGTGAAGCGATTGTCTGGCAGGGGGCTAAAGGGGAAATCGGAGCCTTTCTCACCAATGAACGCCTGTTGGCCGTTTCCCTCAGATCGGGACAGTGGAATACCCGCTATTTAAAAATCAATGAAAAAAAAGAGACGCCCGAAATGCTCATCGCGGCCCACCTCCTGATCATGCTGACCGGCGAACGGATCGTCGGCTTCGGCACCCATACCGGCGGCTTCATCCAGACGCGCATACCCCTTGGCGAGTCGATCGTCGCTAAAGATTCGGAAGGCCGGGTGGCCGCCGTGGTCACCGCCTCCCGGGCATTCGGCTTCTCCGCGAACCGCAGAGGCGTTGCCGAGTACCGTTTCCGGCTGAATGAAACCCTGGTATCCTTGAAAACCACCTACAACAAAATCACCCTGCGAACGTCTCAACGGCTGATTACCCTGGATGCGGAGGAGGCCGTGTGGCGAAGTTTTTATCTGTAGTGACGGATGATGGCCCGGATTCCATAATCGGGGTATGTTTGGACCATCGCAGCGCCCTTAAAAATCCATCACCGTATCCAGCCCGCGCCGCAGTCCCTTGAGCGCACCCACCCTGCGGATGGCCAGAAGGGTTCCATCCACATAAGGTTGTGCACGCGTGCCGGCATCGTGACGCAGGCTGAGCTGCATGTCCGGCAGACCGAAGATCGCCTCCACCGAAGCAACATAGCCGGGCAGTCTTACCGAATGAACCTGACAACCGCCCAGGCGCCAGGACCAACGCCAGGGTCGAGAGAACCAACGCGGGATACTTCATGTCGTACTCCTTGCGGAAGCCCGCGCAAGCGTTGCATGGGCTTTGTGGTTCATAACTCTTCTTCTTCCGCCGCCACCTCGACGACGGCCTCCCCAGGCAGCGAGATGCCCAGGACGGTCAGGGCGTCGCGTTCCACCATGG
>NZ_JAWOHB010000103.1:0-18456 GCF_046496365.1 Desulfosarcina sp. | reverse complement strand
CCGCGTTGCACCAGGTCGGCCACCGGAGCGACTCCGGAGGCCAGCTTCATGTTACTTTCCGGGCAATGGGACACGTTGACACCGTACTGCATGAGCAGATCCATGTCCGCGTCGCTTAAGACCACGCAATGGCAAGCCAGCAGGTTGGGGCCCAGCACGCCAAGATCGGCAAGATGCCCAACCGGTGTAGCGCCGTATTTTCCCTGGATGTCGTCAACCTCGCTGCGGGTTTCGGAAACGTGAATCACCATGGGCAGATGGTGATTCCGGGCGAGTTCGGCGGCGTCTGTCAACAGGTTCGGTGCGCACAGGTAAGGGGAGTGCGGCTCCACAGCGATGGTTACCAGTGGATCATTGCGCCAGGTGTCGATGAGTCGGCGGGTGTAGTCGAAGCCTTGATCGATGGGGCCATAATTGGGCGAGGGAAAATCGTAGAGCACTTCCCCCACCACCGCCCGCATCCCGGCAGCTTTTGCGGCGTGGGCCACGGCATCCTCGAACAGGTACATGTCGCAAAAGCAGGTGATCCCGGAAAGAAGCATTTCCGCACAGCCGAGCATAGTGCCTGCGTGGACCTTGTCCGGATTCAGCAGGGCTTCCGCCGGAAAGATGTGGTCGTTTAGCCAGGTCATCAAGGGCAGGTCGTCCGCCAGACCCCTGAACAGGGTCATGGCTGCGTGGGTGTGGGTATTGATCAGGCCGGGCATGATGATGCCGCCCTTGGCATCGATGGTCTCCTTGCAAGGGGCCGATGCCACCTCGGCGGCAGGACCGACTGCCTGGATCGTATCCCCGCACACCGCCACCGCACCATTTTCGAGGATTTGGGCACGTGGATTCATGGTCACGACGATGCCATTGGTGATCAACAGGTCTACGGCGGTGGTCATGGAAAGGTTCCCTCGTCCATGCTGATCTGGGCCACCACCGCCTCGATCAGGCGTTTGAGCATGGGGGCGGCCTGGGTGGCTGCCGCCACGATCGCCTCCAGCGATGCAGGCACCGGCCGGTCCGGGTCGTTGATGTTGGTAATGGTGGACAGTCCCAGCACACGCATGCCGGCGTGTACGGCGGCGATGCTCTCCATGACCGTCGAGAAACCGACTGCATCCGCACCGATGGTTTTCAGATAGCGGATTTCCGCCGGTGTTTCCAAAGAGGGTCCCTTCAATCCGGCGTAGACGCCGCTCTTTAAAGGGATGCCCAGGCTGTCGGCAGCCCGGCGGGAGAGCTGGACCAGGGACCGGTCATAAGCTGCCGACATGTCGGGGAAGCGCGGTCCCCAGTCGTCGGGGTTGGCTCCCACCAGCGGGTTTTCACCGGTTAGATTGATGTGGTCGCGGATGACCATCAGATCCCCCTGGCGAAAGTCGGCATTCATGCCTCCGGCCGCGTTGGATAGCATCAGGTGCCTCACGCCCAGCCGCTGCATCACCCGAACGGGAAAGGTGACCTCTTCGGGCGTGTAGCCTTCGTAGAGGTGAAAACGTCCCTGCATGACTATCAGCGGGTGCCCTGCCAGCGTGCCGGCCATCAGACGCCCCGAATGGCCAACCACGGTGGAGGCGGGAAAGTGGGGAATCTCAGCGTAGTCAAGGGCCCACTCGCCATCAAGGGGGCCGACGGCGTCGCCGAGTCCGGTGCCGGTGATCACCCCGGTTTCAGGGGGGCGGTCCAGTTTCGATGCGAGAAACGCTGCGGCTTCACAGACGTTCGCTTTCAGTCGGTTCACGGGTTGCCTCGGTTGTCCGTTTGCTGGGTTGGTTTGACAATGCCGGTCAATGTATTAAAAAAAATCATCATCAGGGAGGTTGGTTTATAAACCAGCTTTCCCGGCCCCGTCAAGCGCTGTCCGACGCGGGCCTGCGGCTATGATAGCGTTGACATTTTTACATAATTATGAAATGTTGCCTCGCGGTCACCCGCGGTCCATGTCAATGGGCGTGGCCGTGGCCGATTCGAGGAATGAAATCGGTTTTGAAGGGATTTCTTCCTGAGCCCAAAGGAGTGTTGCCGACATGGCCCAGAAACACCATCCGCACCATGCGGACATCAACGAAGACATGTGGTCGCAGATCGATGCGGTCATCGATGCACACAGGACCATTTCCGGAGCGGTCATCGCGGTCCTTCGGGAGTGCCAGACGATCGCCGGATACCTGCCCGTGGTGTTGTTGGATCACATCAGCCGGGGCCTCAACCTGCCCTCGAGCAGTGTTTTCGGTGTGGCTTCCTTCTACTCCCTGTTTTCCATGGAACCCAAAGGTCGGCACACCATCAAAATGTGCCTGGGAACGGCTTGCTACGTCAAGGGAATCAAAGAGGCCTTGAGTCGAATTGAAAATGAATATCATCTAAAAGAGGGCGGCACCACCGACGATCGACGGTTCTCCCTTGAAGCGGTTCGCTGTCTGGGGGCCTGCGGACTGGCGCCGGTGATGGTTGTCGATCAGGACACCCATGGCGCCGTAAGTTCCGATAAAGTTCTCAACTTGCTCGAAAAGTACACCTAATCGTTTCGAAAAGAACCTTCAACTCTTTTTCTCTTATTAGAGTGGCCATGAAAATTTCCGAGATCAAAGATATCCTCAAAGGCAGCATGCTTTATGGGGAAGACCAGATGGACACGGTTATCGTCGCCGGCGGGGCTGCGGATCTGATGGACGATGTCCTGGCTGCCGCTGCCAAAGGCTGCGCCCTGCTGACGGGTGTCACCACTGACCATGTCATCCGGACGGCAAAGATTGTCGGTGTTGGTGCCATCGTCGTCGTCAGGGGCAAAAATCCACCCAAGGAATTCGTAGCGATGGCCAAGTCTTTCGATATTCCCCTCATGGTGACCGATTACTCGTTGTTTGTGGCCTGTGGCCGACTGTATATGAACGGCATCAGGGGATTGGACGGTTCCTGGTAATAACTGCTGGAGACGGGATATGGCGAAACTGAATACACAGGACCTGGTAAGCATCAGACATGCGCAAAAAGAGCGACTGGCCTTCAAGGACAAAACTTACCTGCTCATCTGCGGCGGCACCGGTTGCCATGCCACCGGCTCCATCCGGGTCAAGGATGCCCTGCTGGCGGTAATCAAGGAAAAGGGATTGGGTGAAACGGTCCAGGTGATCGAGACCGGCTGCAACGGATTTTGCGCCATGGGGCCCATTCTGGTGGTTCATCCCGGCGATATCTTCTACCAGAAGCTCACCGTGGAGGACATGCCCGAGCTGGTGGAATCCCACCTGATCAACGGCAAGCCGGTTGAACGGCTGCTATACAAGGACCCGGTCTCAAAAGCCAAAATCGCCGCCCAGACAGAGATTCCCTTTTTCGCCCACCAGATGCCCCGGGCCCTGCGCAACAAAGGTTTGATCAACCCCGAGTCCATCAATGACTACATCGGACGGAACGGTTATGCCGGTGCGGCCAAAGCATTGTTCGACATGACCGCTGAGCAGATTATCCAGGAGATGAAGATTTCCGGCATGCGCGGACGTGGAGGAGCCGGCTTTCCTACGGGAGTGAAGTGGGATTTTGCCAGCAAGAGCTCCGGCACGGTCAAATACGTGCTCTGCAACGCCGACGAGGGCGACCCAGGCGCTTTCATGGATCGCAGCATTCTTGAGGCGGACCCCCATGCGGTGCTGGAAGGCATGATTATCGCCGCCAAGGCCATCGACGCCCGCCAGGGCTACATCTACGCGCGCACGGAATACCCCCTGGCCATCAAGCGTCTGAGCATCGCCATCGATCAGGCCAAGGATTACGGGCTGCTGGGCGAAAACATCCTGGGTTCGGCGTTCTCCTTTGACATCGAGATCTACCAGGGTGCCGGCGCCTTCGTCTGCGGTGAAGAGACGGCCCTGATGCGCTCCATCGAGGGCAAGCGGGGCATGCCGCGCACGCGCCCGCCGTTCCCGGCCCACAAGGGCTTGTGGGAGAAGCCCACCATTCTCAACAATGTCGAGACCCTGGCCAACGTTCCCCAGATCATGGTCAACGGCGGCAGCTGGTACGCCAGCGTGGGCACCGAGACCAGCAAGGGGACCAAGGTGTTCGCCCTGTCCGGCGATGTGAACAACATCGGCCTGGTGGAAGTGCCCATGGGCACCTCGTTGCGGACCATCATCTTTGATATCGGCGGCGGCATCCCCAACAAGCGCAAATTCAAGGCGGTACAACTGGGTGGCCCGTCGGGCGGCAGTATTCCCGAGGCCTACCTGGACACGCCGGTGGACTATGAGGCCATTGCCAAGGTGGGGGCCATCATGGGTTCGGGCGGGGTCATCGTCATGGACGAAAAGACATGCATGGTGGACATGGCCCGATTTTTCATGGAGTTCATTCAGGATGAATCCTGCGGCAAATGCACCCCCTGCCGGGAAGGCACGCGCCGCCAACTCCAGATTCTGGAAAAAATCTGTGATGGCCGCGGCGAACCAGCCGATATTGACATCCTGATCGAGCTGTCAAAAACCATTCGCGAGACCGCCCTTTGCGGCCTGGGGCAGACGGGGCCCAACCCGGTGCTTTCAGCCCTGCGCTACTTCCGGGATGAGTTTGACGCCCATATCCTTGAAAAGCGTTGCCCGGCCAAGCGTTGTGTGGCCCTTCTCCGGTTTGAAGTGGATCCGGACGCCTGCACCCGCTGCGGTATGTGCTTCAAGGCCTGTCCGGCCGATGCGATCGAATGGAAGAAAAAGGAAGTGGCCCGCATCGACAAGGATAAGTGCATCAAGTGTCTGACCTGCTACGATAAATGCAGGTTTGACGCCATTTTATGATTCCGCTTGGCCTTGGCGATGCCGGCCGGTCGCAAGGTGGTGGCGGGACAGGCGACAATTACCGGCTGTGCAGCCAGCACCGGCAGGCATGGCTGTTAAGCGGAAAACAGGAGCATTGAGATGACGATAGCCATAATACTGATGGGCGGACTGGGACTCGTGGTGGGCATCGGCCTGGCGCTTGCCTCCAAGATCTTTTACGTCTACGTGGATCCTAAAATCGTATCCGTCGAGGAGGTTCTGCCCGGTGCCAACTGCGGCGGTTGCGGTATGCCCGGCTGCAGCGCCAATGCCGAAGCAATCGTGGCGGGAAAGGCATCGCCCAACTCCTGCGTGGCAGCCGGCGACGAGGTGGCCCTGGCCATAGCCGCCATCCTCGGCGTCAGCGTGGAGGCCAAAGAACCGGATATCGCCCTGCCCGGTTGTACCTATGGTGTGGCCGATGCGGACGTCAAATACACATACGACGGGTTGAATGATTGTCGGGCGGCCGCCCTGCTTTCCGGCGGTATGAAGGTGTGTAACATCGGCTGCCTCGGTCTGGGCACCTGCGCGGCCGCCTGTCCCTTCGACGCGATCGTTATGGGGCCCAAAGGGCTTCCTGTTGTAGATGAGATCAAATGCACGGGCTGCGGCACCTGCGAACGGATCTGTCCCAAACACATCATCACCTTGTCGTCGGTTACGCGCAGGATCCTCAAGGAGTACACCACCGAAGACTGTACGACTCCCTGTCAACGGGCCTGCCCGGCGGGAATCAATATCAGCCGTTACATTCAGCAGATCGCCGACGGGGACTACCACGGCTCGGTTCAGACCATCAAAGAGCGCAATCCATTTCCAACAGTGATCGGCAGAATATGCCCCCGGCCCTGTGAAAACGACTGCCGGCGCCAATTCGTGGACGAGCCGGTGGCGATCAATTTCTTGAAGCGCTTTGCCGCCGATTATGAGCGTGCCCAGAACGAACGCATCCAGCCCTTCAAAGCACCGGACAGCGGCCGGCGCATCGCTGTGATCGGCGGCGGCGTCCAGGGTCTTTCCGCCGCATTTTTCGCGGCCCGGCTTGGCCATGCGGCTACCGTTTTTGAAGGTACGGATCGACTGGGCGGCCTGCTCAACACAGCCATCGCCCGGTTCCGGCTGCCGGAGGAAATTCTTAAATGGGATATCGACGGTATCCTGGAGATGGGCGTAGAGGTCCGAACCGGTCAGATGCTGGGCCGCGACGTGAGTGTGGCCGGACTTCTGGACGATGGTTACGAGGCGGTCTTTCTCGCTACCGGCGGCTGGGACAGTCGAATGGCGCGGGGCGCCGAGAAGGTGGTGGAAACCCCGCTGCCCGGCGGCTGTCTGCTGTTGGACCTGCTGCGTTCCGGCAAGGACGGCCATGAAAAGGTATCCTGTGGAGCGGATACGGTGATCGTGGGTGGTAAAGGACTGGCCGGAGAGGCGCTGGCCAAAGCCCGATCCTTGGGTGCCGGGACGGTGACCTTTATTTTCCGGGACCTCCCCGACGAGACCGCCGTTGCAGCGTTGGTCGATGCCGGTGCCCGGGTAATATCGGGCGCCGTTATTCGCCTGCTGGGCGAAGGCGACGCGCTCAGCGCTGTTGAGGCACTGAATCCGGCGACCGGAGAAGCCTGCCTGCTGCCGGCGCAAACACTGGTATTTTCAGCGGGCCGATTTCCCGAATTGATCTTCACCCGACCTGCCGGAGGCGTGGAAACGCGTCCGAATGCCTGGGCAGCCGTACCGCCTTACAAAAATCCGGACCAGTTCGAAGAGGTGGGCCTGTTCGCCAGAGGCGACGCGCTTACCGATTTCAGCGGTGCCATCAAGGCCATCGGAGCCGGACGCCGCGCCGCAGCCGCCATTCAGCTGCTGATCTATGACATCCCCCTCGATTTGAGGGATGACGTCATCAAACCGGATGCAGTCATCCAGAATGTGGACAGCGTCGAAGCGGTGGCGACCAGCCACCGGCGGATCATGCCTCTGGCCGACAGCCGGGACCTGGCTCAGCTCAAGGAGCTGGAAAAAGGTTTCGACACGGCAACGGCACAGGCGGAAGCAGCCCGGTGCCTCAATTGCGGCCTCATCTGCTATAAAAATGCGCATAATCAGCGACCCGCGGAACAGATCAGGGATGCCGTCAACGCCTGACCGCCTGCAAGGGCCGACGGTGGGAAATATTGAGCAGCGCTTATGGCTACTGAAGAGGGAGTTGTATACAAAATGGGAGCGCCCGGGGCGGGCACGGCATGGGTAAAGACCATCCGTTCCAGCGCCTGCGAATCCTGTTCGTCCCGGCATGCCTGTCATGCCGATGGTGGCGGCAAGGAGATGGAGGTCGAAGCCATCAACACGGCCGATGCCCGGGTAGGGGATCGGATCGTTTTGAATATAAAAACCGCTTCACTGTTGAAAGCCACCTTTCTTCTCTATGTATTTCCGATTCTGGCCATGATTGCCGGCGCGGCGCTCGGGCAGGCCGTTGCCGTCATTCAAGGCACCGACCCGTCGGGCCTTTCAGCCCTGCTCGGCTTTCTGTTTTTCGGGCTGGCCTTCATGGTTATTCGTATCACTGGCCGGCGCCTCAGCAAAAACGCCAGCTATCAACCTGAAATCACCAAGATCAGGGGGCACCATTCACCGTCCGCGGACGCCCTGGTGCTGCCCGAAACAGAGTCCTAATATGGATCAGATCGTATTCATTTCCAGCAACAACACCGCCACCTTCCGTTGCCCCCACTGTGGCCAGGCCAAAACAACCGATGTGAGCCAATATACCGCGATCAACAAGAAAATTACCGTCAACTGCACCTGTGCCTGTGGCCAGCATTTCCGTTGTCAACTGGAAAAACGCAAACAATACCGGAAAGGGGCCGATATTGCGGGGAAATTCACCCTTCTGGGTGAGAAAGGACCCGAGGACACCGGCCTGGTAAAAGTTGTCGATATCTCCACCACCGGCCTGAAATTGAAAATGACCGTCCCACGCAATTTTCCCGTCGGCACCAAGCTTCTGATCGAATTTCGCCTGGACGATCGCAAGCGGACCCCAATGGAAAAGCGGGTCATTGTCCGCAATGTGAGTGGCCCTTATGTGGGGGCCTCATTTCACCCCAACGAGCCGGACGACCCCGCCCTGGGATTTTACCTGATGCGTTGACCGGTTTCACTGCGGATACCCCGGCCAATTCCCGACGGATGCAGCCCTCGACACTCACCCGCCGCAAGGGCATGGGCTGTTTACCGGCGGCAGCCACCACGCTGCATTTTAATGCGTGCACTGCTCGTCGACGTGTGGTAATAAACCCTTTTTTACATTGAGCCCCACGATCAAGTGGATAACAGGAACCCAAAAGTGCAACCCCACACACCGGCGGTCAAAATCAGCTTCCAACGCGGCGTCGTCAAAGGCTGGCGGGGTTTTCTCTGGATGCTGAAGATCATTCTGCCCGTATCCCTGGTCACCTTTTTGCTGGATTATTCCGGTTGGCTCGTCCGGATGGATGGACTGCTGGAGCCCTTGATGGGAGCGATCCATCTGCCGGCCATGGCTGCCTTGCCCCTGCTGGCCGGTCTGTTGACTGGCATTTACGGTGCCATTGCCGCCATGTCCGTGCTGCCGTTTACTGTCGATCAGATGACCCTGATGGCCGTGTTTCTGCTTATTGCCCACAGCCTGATTCAGGAAGGTATCGTGCAGGGCCACTCCGGCTGTCCCGCCTGGATGGCCACCGCCGTTCGTCTGGCGGCTGCCGTGCTGACTGTTTTCGTACTCGGTTGGGTTTTGGGCCCGGAAACCAGCCAGAACACAGCAGGTGGTCCATCGGCATCGGCCCGGATCCTGTTTTGGCCGGCCGTCGAGGGGTGGGCTGTCGCCATGGCAGGGTTGATCTTCAAGATTCTGCTTATCATCACGGCCCTGATGATTTTCATGGAAATCCTGAAGCAGTACCAGGTCATTGACAAAGTGGTTCAGCGCATTGGGCCGTTTCTTGGAATATTGGGTCTTGACAGGCAGGTGGGCATGTTGTGGATAACCGCTGCCGTGTTCGGAATTACATACGGCGGTGCGGTAATTGTGGAAGAGACCCGTGAACGGCGACTTCCCCCTGAGCAGCTCAAAACACTGCACATCTCCATCGGCATCAATCACGCCATGGTGGAAGATCCGGCCCTGTTTTTGCCCCTGGGGATCCATCCCCTCTGGCTGTGGATGCCCAGACTGATCACCGCGGTGGCCTTCACCCACGCATATCGCCTGTGGTTACGGACAAGAAGGCGCCGCCACCCAATCGCAGTCAGTCCCGCCTCCGTTGATGGCAGCTGAAATCCCCGTTGACCCTGTCCGGAACCGCCCGTGGGTGATAAGTCATCTATGGTCCGCCTGATCGGTGGATGGAGGCATTGGACCGGGAACTGCCGACACAGCGGGCGGCACATTTTTTTCCTCCAGCCAGTCAATACCTGGAAGACGCTGCACAGATGAAAATTCTCAGGCGCCGGCGGAAAAGGGGCCGGAATCGGATCACACCTGCCGGGCGATGCCCTTGCTCCGTGTGGGCTTTTGCAGCCGGAGTCGTTGTCTGGCTGTCAATCGCCGGAGTGGCCAGGGCGGACGAAACGCCTGCTGCCACCCAGGCGTTCAGACCCGGTGAACGCTTGACCTTTATTCTCAAATGGACCATCATTCCGGCCGGCGAAGCGGTTCTGGAGGTACTGCCGCAGGAACACATGGCCGGAGGGGATGCCAACCACTTCGTGTTGACAGCCCGGTCGAATGCCTTTGTGGACGCTTTTTACATGGTGCGGGACCGTATCGATGCCTGGGCTGACACCGGCATGCGCCACTCTTTAAAGTACCGCAAAAAACAACATGAAGGCAACTCACGGCGGGATGTTACCATCGCCTTCGATTGGGATGAGATGACAGCCCAATACAACAACCAGGGCAAGATCCAAAAACCGATTCCGATTACCGACGGCACCTTCGATCCCCTGTCCATTTTTTACTGGTCCCGTTCGGTTGATCTGGTTGCCGGCAGGCGCATACAAAGACCGGTGACTGACGGAAAGAAGCTCGTATCGGGGGTGGCGGACGTGGTCAGGCGCGAGACGATAATGGTGCCGGCCGGCACGTTCGATACCTTTCTCATCGAGCCGGATCTATCGCAGGTAGGCGGTGTCTTCGAGAAAAGCCCGGATGCCAAAATACAGCTCTGGGTCTCTGCGGATCATCGGCGCCTGCCGGTGAGGTTGAAAAGCAAGGTGATCGTGGGCAGTTTTTCCGGAGAACTGGTCCGCATCATCGACTCCGGACCGCTGCCCCCCAATGGAAAACAAGGTGAATGACAATTGTCGTAAACCCATGCTGACCGGCATCAGGGTATTTACCGGCCAACTCGTGGGGTTTTGATACCCCACTAGACATCAAGGAGCAATCAATGACTGTAACTCGACCCCAAACCATCTCTGCCATCGCTGCCGCCATGATGGCGATCTTCTTTATTGTTCCGGCGGTCACACTCGCTGTGGAAACGCCTGCGGGCCAGATTGGCCAGGTCAATGCCACCGTGTTGCTGCGCCAGGATCTGGACCGTGAGATGAAACTGGTATCCCTGAAGCTGGCCCGACAGGGGCGTCCGGTGGATGCCGACCAGTTGAAGCGCTACGAGGGGGATATCCGTGAAACCCTTATCAACCGGACCCTGCTGCTGCAGCAGGCTCAAACCATGGGGATCGATGTCAAGGACAGCCTCGTGGAAAAAGCGTTGGATGAGTTCAAAGCGGCCTTTAAGGATGAAAAGGACTATCAACGCGCCCTGGCGGATATGGGATTTACCGAAGCGATGCTCAACGGCCAGATCAAAAATGGTCTGACCATTAAAACCCTGATTGATAAAGAGGTGATTCAGAAGGTTTCCGTGTCCGATCATCAGGTTCGCGCCTATTATGACGAAAACCCGAACTTGTTTCGCAAGCCGGAACAGGTCAGGGCCTCTCATATTCTCGTCAAGGTGGCGGAAAATGCAGGTGAGGCCAAGCAGGCTGAAGCCCTGACTGCTATTCAGGCGCTGAAGGTGCGTGTCGACAATGGTGAGAACTTTGCCACATTGGCCATGGAAAACTCCGATTGTCCCAGCAAGACCAAGGGAGGGGATCTTGGCTATTTTGACCGGCAGCAGATGGTAGCGCCCTTTTCCGAAGCTGCCTTTGCCCTTCAGCCGGGCCAGACCAGTGATGTGGTGCAGACCCGTTTCGGCTATCACCTGATCCGGGTGAGCGAGCGTCAGGCGGAACAGACCATGGCCTTCAATGATGTAAAGGAAGCCATCTTAGCCCGCCTTCGTCAGGAGCAGGAGGGCAACAAGATCGACGCCTACCTCGAAAAACTGAAGGAACGTGCGGATATTAAACGATTTCCGTTGTAGCTTTTCGCTTGACAACGCGTATGTCATTGGCTAATGATTTTCTCGGATGATAGTTTGGCCACAGCGCCCCCTGATTTGAAATCTTCTGAGCGGCAATCTTCCATGTGCCGGAGTATCGTCTGCAAAGGCAAAGGGACATTTTGGAGGGGAACTATCGAGAAGAGGAGGTCAGCGTTTTGGCGAACGGGACAGTAAAATGGTTTAATGACAAAAAGGGGTATGGCTTCATCAACGAAAACGAAGGCCGGGATGTCTTTGTCCACTTTTCCGCCATTGACATGACGGGATTCAAGACCCTGTCCGAAGGGGACACGGTTATCTTTGATGTGGAGGAAAGTGACCGCGGACCTGAAGCCAAGAATGTAAAAAGAGCAACCTGATTCCAACACATTCGTTTTCAACCGGGGCATCCAGCCAGCAGTGGGGGGGTGTCCCGGTTGCTTTTTCTACTGCGACACGTTCAGCGCCCTGTCAATCTTCGAAATCATCTTTAGGGTGCCATGACGATAAGCGTCCTGCCCGCGGTATTCTGCTGCATATCAGTTGGACATGTCAATCCGTTCCGTACGCATAAGATGTCGAAAAAAAAGGAGCCGTCCATGAAAAGTTTCCGCAAAGAACTCTGGTTCGAGGTCCCCACCCGAAGGGCCTTTGTCAATATTACGTCAGACGTGCAGGAATGCATCGACGCAAGCGGGATCAAAGATGGTATCGTGCTCGTAAACGCGATGCACATAACCGCCTCTGTTTTTATCAACGATGATGAATCCGGCCTGCATCATGACTATGAAATCTGGCTTGAAAAGCTCGCCCCCCATGCACCGGTCTCCCAGTACCGGCATAATGTGGGTGAAGACAATGCCGACGCCCATATGAAGCGCCAGATTATGGGCAGGGAGGTTGTGGTGGCCATCACCGACGGCCGACTGGATTTTGGAACCTGGGAACGTATTTTTTACGGTGAGTTCGACGGTCGGCGTAAAAAGCGGGTGCTGGTTAAGATCATCGGGGCCTGAACCGCCGCCGACGGTTCAAGCCGCTGCGCCTGCCAAGTTAAGCGGGCAGCGACCATTGCGCATCATCGATGCCTGGCAGCAGGTGTTATTTCTATTTCCGGCATTACTTTGTGTTTACCGATTGACGCCGGAGGGTACCATGAACGATGAATCTGTCTTTCATTGGCCAATGCTGCTGATATTTGTGGCGCCACTGCTCTATTTTGAGGTGATGCGTCGGCTGGACAAATACTGGGCTGCCAAAACACCGCTGACGGATGAAGAGCGCCTGTGGAACCATGCCAGAAATCAAGGCATCAGCGAACATGAAGTGTTCAAGCTGGCGGCCGCCACCTGGTCGCTCTCGCCTGACCATGCCGACTCGGATTTCAGCGATTACCTGAAGAGCGAAATTCTGCCGCATTACGTCCGAGACTATTTGCGCAAGCTGAAGACCCTATAGCCCTGCCGGCGAAACCGATCAAGAATTTCCAGGAAGGCACACCATGGCCATGCGACCGGGGCGCCCGATAAACGGTTCCGCAGGCCGCTGTTCGATTTTTCGCCCAAGTCGTTGCGGCGGGGTCAGCGAGCGAACTGGGAATCGATTATCATTTCTGCGGCGGTGTGCAGCACTGCCGCTGCAGGCCGAACATCCCGGCGGCTTGCCGCGGGGAGGGTTCAACCCACCGGTAAAAAAGGCACCCTTTGTATTCAACGGTTGAGAAGGGAATGAAAATGGGGTAAATGGAGACAAGGCATTGCCCCAAAGCGTCTCATTCGTTTCAGCGGTTCAGGGCCGGAAACCCCTGACGCGTGGTGTGGCATCATGAAAACCGTCGTTTGCCTGATACTTTGTCTTTTCTGCTGCCTGGGCAGCGTGGGGATTCATCCGGCCATGGCGCAGCGTGCAAGCTCAGACCCCCTGATCAGCCTGGTGGCAAATAATGAACCCCTGGGTGATGTGCTTGAAAGCATTACCCGGGAGACCGGCTACCAGTTCAATCTCGACCGCAGGTGGCGGGACCATCCCGTCAGTGCCGCCATTACGGATTTGCCGCTGGAGCGAGGCCTCAAGCGCCTGCTGCGCAGCTTGAACCATACGATCATCTGGGAGTCTGACAATCGTATCACCATCATGGTTGTCGGAAAAGTTGACTCCGTAAAGTCCGGCTCGGCCATCTCATTTCCAGCTCCGCTCCCAACCATCCAGGAAGCGGATGGGCCGGTTATCGCCCCTGAAGATGCCGCTGAAGAGGAGCCGGAACCGACTGAGGCCGCCCCTGAAGCGGCGGATGCCGATATCCCTGCCGGGGATGGTGCAGGGCCTGAATCGGGCGAGGTTGAATCAAGTCAGGAAGTGGAAGACCCACCGCCACCGAACGGAGAGGTGTCTGAATAGCCGCCGCCTGATGGAGACGAACCGGCCGGTGTGGCCGTGACAACCATTTAGGACCTTCTTTACTGCCTTGCCGGCCGCACATGCGCGTCGTCCAAGCATCCAGAAACGAGACTGCGTTTCATCTTCCGTGCATCCCTTCGAACCACCAATTCCCCTGTTTTAAGCCGGTGTTATGGCATTCGGCGCCTTTGGTGCTTAGATTAAACAATGTATAAGTGAACCGGGCAGCTGTGATCGTCCATCCGGCTGGCAATGGGTTCTGTCAACTGGATGGCTCCGAGCGCTGTCCCGACTTGTGAAGGTGTGGCCCCTATGAATTTACCTGCATCGACAACGTTCATGGA
Source organism: Desulfosarcina sp. (assembly GCF_046496365.1). Lineage (GTDB taxonomy): Bacteria > Desulfobacterota > Desulfobacteria > Desulfobacterales > Desulfosarcinaceae > Desulfosarcina. The sequence goes on along the minus strand of NZ_JAWOHB010000103.1, from coordinate 4,491 downwards.
ACCCGGTCAATTTCCTGCGAGGACCCAGGGATCCCTGGAGGACCTGCATTTTGACAACCGGTTCATCCGTAAACTGCCCGGCGACCCCGATACCCGCAACCGGCGCCGCCAGGTAACGGGTGCCTGCTATTCGCTGGTTCAACCTACTGCCGTGGCTGCACCGCAGCTGGTGGCCTTTTCAAGGGAGATGGCCGAACGCTTGGGTCTCTCCGTGCAAACCTGTCGGACGGATGAATTTGCCCAAACTTTCACCGGAAACCGTCTGCTGCCGGGTATGCAGCCCTATGCCATGTGCTACGGCGGTCATCAGTTCGGCAACTGGGCCGGACAGCTGGGAGACGGCCGTGCCATCAACCTGGGAGAAGTCCTCAACGCGCATTCAGAGCGCTGGGTGCTGCAGCTGAAAGGGGCCGGCCCCACACCTTACTCTCGCACCGCCGACGGCCTGGCGGTGCTGCGTTCTTCGGTGCGGGAATTTTTGTGCAGCGAGGCCATGTTTCATCTGGGAGTGCCCACCACGCGGGCATTGAGTCTGACCCTGACCGGTGAACAGGTGGAGCGGGACATGTTCTACGACGGCCACCCCAAACTGGAGCCCGGGGCTGTGATCTGTCGTGTCTCGCCATCGTTCACGCGCTTCGGTAGCTTCCAGATATTCGCCGCCCGCGGCGATACGGCGGTGTTGAAACAGCTGGTGGACTACACCATCCGCACCGACTTTCCCCACCTGGGCGAGCCCTCACCGGAAGTCACCATCCAGTGGTACGCGGAGGTGTGCCGGCTGACTGCTGAAATGATCGTGCACTGGATGCGGGTGGGGTTCGTCCACGGGGTGATGAACACCGACAATATGTCAATTCTCGGGCTGACCATCGATTACGGCCCTTATGGCTGGCTGGAAAACTATGATCCCGACTGGACACCCAACACGACCGATGCCGTTGGCCGGCGCTATCGTTTCGGCAATCAACCCGCCATCGCCCAGTGGAATCTCATGCAGTTGGCCAATGCAATTTTCCCATTGGTCGGCAAGGCCGAACCGCTTCAGGCAGCGCTGGATGGCTACAGTGCCTGGTACCGGCAGGGGTGGCAGGCAATGATGGCCCAAAAGCTGGGACTGAAGGCATTCGATCCGGCAGCCGACGGCGCACTGATTGACGACCTGCTGGCCATCCTGCCCCTTGCCGAGACTGACATGACCCTCTTTTTCCGGCGTCTGGCGCGGCTGGATGCAACCGATCCAGCCCTGGCAAAGGCCAGTGATGCAACCCTGATGGCCCCGTTGATGGAAGCCTACTACGTTCCGGATCAGCTGACAGCCGCATTGCGCAGCCGCATCGGCAGCTGGCTTCGGGGCTATCTGCAGCGGGCGGGCAGGGACAATTCATCCCATCGAACCCGTCGCCGGTGCATGAATGCCGTCAACCCCAAGTACGTGCTGCGCAACTACATGGCCCAAATGGCCATCGACAGGGCCGAAAAAGGGGATTTCGCGCTGATCGACGAACTGCTTGATCTGCTGCGCCGTCCCTATGACGAGCAGCCGACAAAGGAGGCCTTTGCCGGCAAACGGCCGGACTGGGCGCGTCACCGGCCAGGTTGCTCGATGCTGTCGTGCAGTTCATGAGACCTCATCCGGCAACCGGACATGGTATTGGGTAACCGTTCCTAAATGGGCGATCCCATTGACAACGACCCGATGCTTCACTAAAACCAATGCGTGATCAAATTTATCCACAGCGCCGACATCCACCTGGACAGCCCGCTGCACCGGCTGGAGGTATACGACGGCGCCCCGGTTGACCGGATTCGCCAGGCATCCCGGCGGGCCTTCGAAAACCTGGTGAACCTGGCCCTGGGCGAGGCGGTGGATTTTGTGCTGATCGCCGGCGACCTGTTCGACGGCACCTGGAGGGATTACAACACCGGGCTCTATTTCATCAGCCAGGTCCGGCGGCTCACAACCGCCGGGATCGAGGTCTTCATGGTAGCCGGCAACCATGATGCCGCCGGTCGCATGACCCGATTATTGCCCTATCCGGAAAAGGTTCATCTTTTTTCTCACCGCGACGCCCAGACCCGCACCCTTGACCCGCTGAAGGTGGCCATCCACGGGCAAAGCTTCGGCACGGGCGCAGTGACCGACAACCTGGCTGCCGGCTACCCGGAGCCGGTGCCCGGATATGTCAACATCGGCCTGCTGCACACGAGCCTGACCGGCCGGGAAGGCCACGAAACATACGCCCCATGCACTTTGGCTGACTTGGAAAACCGGGGCTACGACTACTGGGCCCTGGGTCACGTCCACCAGTTCGAAATTGTTGCCGAAACACCCATGGTGGTGTTTTCCGGCTGCATCCAGGGGCGCCATGTCAGGGAATCCGGAGCCAGGGGGTGTGTGCGGGTCAACTTAAAAGCGGGGTCGGCGCCCGAGGTCACCCATCATCCGCTGGATGTGATCCGTTGGGAGCGGCTGACCGTTGATATCGGCGGTGCGCAGACGATCGACCAAGGTCTGGATCGCTTCAAAGCGGCCTTGGAGACCAAGATTGACCAGCATGACCCGCTGCCGGTAATCGCCCGGGTGGATGTTGTCGGTGAGACCACGCTTCACCCGCGAATCGCCGCGGATCCGGAACACCTTAAAGAGTCGTTCCGATCCGCCGCCATCGCCGTTTTCGGTGACCGGGCCTGGATCGAGAAGATCACCATCAGAACCAGACCCGACGGCCGGGCAGCGACCCACCCCGGACCGCTTCAGGAACTGGCCCTGTTTGTGGACACCCTGACATCGAGCGGGAGCGATCTGCTGGCCTTGAGCGATGAACTGGCCGCTCTTTTTCAAAAGCTGCCCGCCGACTACCGCAGCGGAGATGCCAGGCTCCGTCCGGACGACCCGCAGCAGATGCGGGAACTGGTGGATCAGGCCCACGCCCTGCTTGTCCGAAGACTGAAAAAGGATGCCGCCGCGTCATGAAAATAAGCTCCCTGCGGCTTGCCGCATACGGCCCCTTCAGCGGGTTGAACCTTGACCTTGCCGGTGGCGCTGCGGACTTTCACATGGTTTTCGGCCCCAACGAGGCGGGAAAAAGTTCGGCCCTGCGAGCGCTCCGCCACATGCTATTCGGCATACCGGCCCGTACCGCGGACAATTTTCTGCACGGATACGCCAATTTGCGTGTCGGCGCCCGACTGGTCAACCGTGACGGCAGCGAAATCGAATTTATCCGGCGCAAGGGGCTGGCCAAAACCCTGCGTGGCCCGGATGACGACGCCGTGCTGGATGACGACGCCCTGGCGCCGTTTCTCGGTGGTGTCCGCCAGGATGTGTTCGAACAGATGTTCGCCATCGGTCACGATGATCTGGTCCAGGGCGGCAAGGAGATCCTCTCCGGTCAGGGACGCATCGGTGAGGCCCTTTTTGCGGCTGGCGCCGGCCTGATTCAGCTGCAGACCGTCCAGCAGGGTCTGGCGCAGGACTGTGGTGCGCTTTTCAAGCCCAGCGGCTCGACCCCCCGGATCAATCAGACGATTGCATCGCTCAAGATGGTTCGAAAGCGTCAAAAGGAGGCGTTGCTGCCGGAAAGCACGTGGCAGATGCATGACCGCACGCTTCGTGATGCGCAAATACGCATGACCAGCGTCCTCGAGGCGCTCGGGAGACACAAGCAAAGCGTCGGAAGACTCGGCCGCATTGCTGAGGCCCTGCCGCTGATCGCCCGTAGAAAAGAGATTGATGCCGAACTCGCCGCGTATCAGGGGGTGCCGGATTTGCCGGACGATTTCGGGGAAAAACGGCGTGATGCCGAAAAAGACCTGAAAATTGCCACCCGTGACGCCGATCGGTCCCGCAAATCCATTGAGACCATCAACGCCCAGATCAAGGCCCTGCCGGTGCCCGCCGCGCTGATCCGCTACGCCGCCGCCATCGAGGCGCTGCAGCACGAGCTGGGCAGTTTCCGCAAGGCCCAGACAGACCGGCCTGGCCTGGTCGGGCGCATGCGCACCTTCCAACGGCAGGCATCCGACCGTCTTGCGGAGATGGAACCGGAGATCTCCGCCGGGTCTGTGGAGCGCCTGAAACTGCCTCCGTCAACCGTCGGTGAAATTCAAAACCTGGGCAAAACCTTCGAGCGCCTGACCGCCACCTTGGAAACCACCCGCATGCGGCGCCGCAAACTGGAAAACCGTCTTGCCCGGATGACGGAGCTGCGACAATCGATGCCGGTACCCGCGGATGTATCCCGCCTTGAAACCGCCGTTTCATCGGCCCAGGAAGCTGGCCCCATCGAAAAGCGGTTCGCCGACATGCGCGGCGCTGTCGAGGCACTCGAAAACGACCTGGTGCGATCCTTGAAACGGCAAACCCTGTGGGGTGGCCCGCTGGCGGACATCGATGTATTGCCCTGTCCGTCCGCCGCGAGCATCGACCGGTTCGAGGAGCAGATTGACGCGGCCCGTCGCCGGATTGAAAAACAGCGTGAAAGCAGG
>NZ_JAWOHB010000013.1:0-4873 GCF_046496365.1 Desulfosarcina sp. | reverse complement strand
GTACTTGGCTATCGGTGCCCCGGCCACGTGATAAAGGCCCGACAGCTCAGGCCGCGGCAACACGACATCGCGCACCACCCGGGCGAGCTCAACGGTGGGCAGCCCCGAAAAAACCGCCCGCGTATATCCCTTGATCCGACCTTGTTGGGCGAGAAACCAGCCCAGCAGTCCATGGGTGCCTGCCAATTCATGACCGATCATGGAGGTCCGCAGGGTAATGGTATGCGGATAGATCACTTCCCCTAAAAGTTTGGATTGGCCGTAGAGGTCGGAGGCATCCGAAGGATCGGTTTCGCGATAGTTCCCCTTTTTTCCTGAAAAGACGCAATCGGTGCTCACGTGCACCAACCGGGCTCCGGCCAGTTGGCACAATCCGGCCAGCCGATGGGGCAGGAGGGCATTGACGGGAATTGTCTTGAGCGGATCTTGGGCAGCGGCCAGTTGTTTGATCAAACCGACGCAGTTAATCACCGTATCCGGTCGGGTATGGACGAAAGCCTGCACCAAGGTATCGTGATGTTCGACATCAACCCCGGTCAACAATCGCGCGCCCATCTCGGCGGGGAAAAAACGTTTGGCGCCATCCGAGCGCAAGGTTCCGTACACCTGCCAGGCGGAATTTGCCCCCAACCGTCTGAACATGGTATGGCCGAGCATCCCGCCGGCGCCCAACACCAGTATTCTCATCCCAAAGCCTTCCGCCGTGGGCCGACAGAGCGCAAATGTTCGATCAGCCGCTGGACCAGCATGTCGTGTGCAAAATATTGCCGGTAGTAGGATCGACCGCGTGCCCCCATGATCTCCCGCTCCTGCGGCGACATTTGATAAAGATCCACGATTGCCCTGGCCAAGGCCGGGCCATTTTCCGCCGATACCGACAACCCCGCCCCGGCCGCATCCACCAGTTTCGCCCCTTCGCCGTTGAGGCACGCCAGGATGGGGCGGCCGGCCGCAAGATACGCCTGCAGTTTGCTGGGGACGGTGGCGCTGAAGATTTCCCGATCGGCCAGGGTCACCAGCAGGGCCGAGGCTTTTTGCATCAATCCGGGCATGGTCTCAACCGGAAAACTTCCGGGCAGATACAGGTTGTCGATTTTGTGCGCCCGGACTTGCCTTAACATCCATTGCCGGCGGCTTCCCTCTCCCAGGACGACAAGGTGGATGTCCGGGTATTTCTTTAACCGCAAGGCAGCCTCCACGATCGTCTCCACCGCCTGAGCACTGCCGATGTTACCGGCGAACAGGACTGAAAACCCCTGATCCAGTCCCGTAATCGCGGGCAATTCGCCCTTGGGCGGAAGGGCAAAAACCTCATCCACGGAGTTGGGATGATACACGATGGGCGTCCCTTGGACCAAGGCACGAACCGGTTTTTCAAAGGCTCGCGACTGTACCAGCAGCAGATCGGATCGTCGGTAAATGAAAGCCACCACAGTCCTGACCATTGCAAGCAGCGCGCGACTGGTCACATATCCGGTGGCCGAAAGGCTTTCCGGCCATAAATCCTGAATCCATAACACCAAAGGGCAACCCTTGCGCCTCGCCACAAAAAGTGCCGGAATGGTTTGCAGAATCGGTGAGGGGGCATATACCAGGACCGCATCGAATCGTTGCTTGCGAAGCATCACCGGTGCAAACAGCAGACCGGACAAGACAAAAGAGGCATAGTTGAGCGCAAGGCGCCAGCCGCCGCTGCCGCGGGCCACCAGTGGAATGCGATGAATCGGGACGCCGCCATGGGTTTCCCGATTGCAACCCCGGGCACGGTATCCGGAAAATATCTCTCCCGAAGGATAATTCGGTTTTCCGGTGAGCACTTCGACCTCGATTCCCTTTTGCACCAACGATGTGACCACATCGTTGATCTGGAAACTTTCCGGCCAGAAGTACTGGCTGAGGATCAAAACACGCACGTTGATTTCAGTCCTTTTGGGGCGACAGCGCTTTTATCGCGTCCCAGGTGCCCATGGCGGCAGTTTCCCAGTCAAAGCGCATGGAATGCACCCTGGCTTTTTCCGACAGCATCGCCATGGTTTTGGCATCGTCGATAAGCGCAACAAGCTTGCCTGCCAGTTCATCCGGCGATGAAGGATCGAAATAGATCACCGCATCACCGCCAAACTCCGGCATCGGAGGGCGGTTGGAAGACAGAATCGGACGGCCTGCCGCCAGAGCTTCCAACAGGATGTTGGGGCAGTTTTCCGATTGAGAGGCAAAAATGTTGATCTTGGCATGCTGATAGAGCGCCGGCATCTGTTCATGGGCAACCGTGCCGACCATCACCACGTCCTTTTCCAGGCCGAATCTGGCGATTTCTTGGCGCACCTTTTGGCCGTAAGGCGCGGTTTCGTGCCCGACTAAAAGCAATTTTTCCCGGGCGGGGCGGATCTGCCTCAATCGGGCATAGGCTCGCACAACCTCTACCTGGGCCTTGTAGAAATCGATAGTGGAAACGTACAGCAGGTATTCTTCCGGAAGCCATTCGGGGCGCGGTGTTGTGCCCTTACCGGGTGTGCTGAAACGCGGGTTGACGCCGTGGGGAATGACCGCCGTTTTTTTCAGCGTCGTTTTAGCAATTTTTTCAATGACCTTACGCGCATGCTCGGAAATGAAAATCACCAGGTCGGCCTGGATCATGCTTTGCAACATCAGCCGGTTGAGCATCCAGTTGCGCAACCGCTGGTATCCGAGCGGATATTTTTGCCGCTGCACAGGATCGAAGGGGATCATGTTGCGAAACATCGTTGCCGTCTTGCACCTTCGCGGTGCCCGGGTGCCCACCACACCTCCCGGACAGAACAGTACATCGGCGCCAAGTTTCCTGAGAACCGACGGGAAAACCACTTTCTCCCAAACAGCGCGTGACAGAGGGTTTTCGGTTGGCCAGCGGGTAAACAGCCGGGTAACGGACCCGTCGGTCGGAACCGCCAAGGTCTCGGGGGCATAGATATAGATCTGCATATCCTGCCGGTCTGGCAGATACCGGAGAAGATTGATCAGATAGGTCTGCCCCCCTCCCATCCGGGCAGACCAGGCGTTGATGACGACTTTCATGACTGGTTTCGATAAAATTGCAACAGGATCAAAATCGTCCACAAAATCGTGTGCGCGTCGCGGGAGCCGGCCTGATGGTCACGCCACAAACGCATCACCGCAGGCGGGTGCAACCCCAGCTCGTCCATCGCCTGATGGTCGACGAGCAGCCGTTCGCCCCACGACCGCAGTTCGCCGCGAAGCCAACGGGCCATAGGTACCCCGAAACCCATCTTGGGTCGGTCGAGGATGGCTTGGGGGACATGGCGATAGGCCAGCTTGCGCAACAGGTACTTATTGACCCCACCGCGCAGTTTCCATCTCAAGGGCAACTTGGCCGCCCACTCCATGATGGTGTGATCCAGAAGGGGTTCTCGCGATTCAAGGGAAAAGGCCATGCTGCCGACATCCACTTTCTGAAGATAGTCGTCAGGCAGGGTAAAGGCGATATCCAGACGCATCCCCAGTTCTGCCGGTGTCAGAAAAGTCGGCATTTGATCCGCCCGCTCTTTGAACAAAGAGGCCATTGACCTTGTGCTTGAACGTAATTCTTCAGACAGGACTGACCCGAAATCCTTGATGACGCTTCGAATGAAGGCAAAGGTCTCGACCGGCCCGGCCTTGCGCATGGCGCTAGCCAAAAGACGAAGTCGATGATCGGGAAACTTTCCGGTCAGTCTCGACATGTTCTGTCGCAAGGCATCTGGAAAGCGCTGAAAAATACCCAGCGCTTGAACGATTCGATAGTAGTGATAGCCGCCAAAGGCTTCGTCGCCACCGTCGCCGGAAAGGCTGACTTTGACATATTTTCGCGCCAGTCGGGACACCGCCATAACGGGAAAGGCCGAGTAGTCGAAAAACGGCTCGTCGTATTCGGCCAGATACTGCGGCATCAAATCCAGCAGATCGTCGGGTTTCAATTTTTCGCAGACATGTTCCGTGCCCAGGTATCCGGCGACGGCCCGGGCGTGTCTGCTTTCATCGAAAGCTGCATCGTCGAAGCCGATGGTAAAAGTTTTCACCGGCGCTCCGGCGTGCCGCTGCATGTAGTAGGCCACCAGAGAGCTGTCGATGCCCCCGGACAAGAAGGCGCCGACCGGCACACTGCTGACCATTCGCAGTCGGATGGACCTGTCGAGGATCTGGTCCAGTTCATCGATCAGATCCTGTTCGTCGGCCTTCTCCAGGCGTTCGTCGATTTGGACGGCATCAAGAGACCAGTAGTGACATTTTTGAATGCCATTGGAACGGATCAGCATGTAATGACCCGGTTCCAGTTTTCGAATCTCCCGGTGGCAGGAAAACGGTGCCGGAATGTAACCGGCTTCAAGGTAATAGCGCAGGGCCTGGGGGTCGAATTCGCGCGACAATCCCGGAAGCAGTTTGAACAGTGCCCGCGGCCGCGAGGCAAAGGCAAAAACCCCGTCTCCGGAATGGTAATAGAAGGGTTTGACGCCCGCACGGTCCCTCGCCACGAAAAGGGTTTTTTCCAGACGGTCCCAGATGGCGACGGCGAACATGCCATGAAACTTCTGCAGGCAATCAGGGCCCCACTTAAGATAGGACGCCAGAATCACTTCGGTATCAGACTCGCTTTGCCATGGATAGTCCGATCCGATCTTGGCTTTAATCCCCTCGAAGTTGTAGATCTCTCCGTTAAAGACGATGACCAGCCGGCCATCAGCCGTCTGCATCGGTTGGGCGGCCTTTTTGCTCAGATCGATGACGGCCAATCTCAGGTGGCCCAGCAGCGCCCCTTCATCCTGCCAGGTCCCCCTGCCGTCCGGCCCTCTTGACCCGATGCTATCCAACGCGCGATGCACATCGCCTACCACCGGCC
>NZ_JAWOHB010000141.1:0-15647 GCF_046496365.1 Desulfosarcina sp. | reverse complement strand
AAATTGCCCGTATAGCCCTGGGCATCGATATGTTCAATGGACTGCAAAAAGAGATCGTTAACCGTCAGGATAAACGGATCCATGTCGGCAAATCCGGTCTGACCGCAACTCCTGGCGGAGACCATGCACCGGCAGCCAAAGGGCCGCAGCGGATAGAGGGGACAGGCATTGTGAATCAGCATCGGGCAGGGCCCGGCATCGGGGTTCAACTGCTCCTCGGGCGGATCACCGTCGCGGGAACAGATATCGGCCAGGCGGTTGATGGACACCCGGGGCACGAAGCGGTCGGGATGAGACGTTTGGTGGATGGTTTCCAGTCTGTCCGTTTCCCCGTGCTGATGCAGGTGGGTGACGATCCGGTACCCCTCTAAAGTGGTCATGGTCACATTGGCCGTACAGCAGTGGGCGCAGTACTTTTCACACGCCAGGTCAAATTGGCTCACAAACCGGTCGTAGATGCCGAGCATGTGTTCCAATACGGTCAGTTTGGCATTCAGATCCATTGGCAATGGCTTTCCATGGGGTCAACGGCCACGTGGTTTCACGTGTGTGTATACCCCAATCCATTGCATTTTTCCAGTGCTTCCGGGCCCGATGATAACCTTGACAAAATTCGGACGCCTGGGTAGATGAGTCTTGGATCAGCTTGCTAAGAACGAAAATGGAGGATGCCATGACCAGCCCAGTCTATTTCATCGATATGCGGGCCACCATCAAGGAAAATTTCATCGCTAAAATCGGACGGCTCATGGAAGCCGCCGGCATAGCGACACTGGTTGATCAGCGCGATCTGACGGCGGTGAAAATCCATTTTGGAGAGATGGGCAATGCGGCCTTCATCCGCCCGGTGTACGTTCGCAAAGTGGTGGAAATGATCAAAAAAGCCGGTGCAGTGCCATTCCTGACCGATGCCAACACCCTTTACGCCGGCACCCGCAGTGACGCGCCCCATCACCTGACCACCGCCATAGCCAACGGATTCGCTTACGCTGTGGTGCAGGCGCCGCTGATAATCGCCGACGGCCTGCGGGGCAAAAATGAAACCAGGGTGCCGATCGATCAGAAACGCTTTGCGTCGGTGTACATTGGCACGGATATAATAGAAGCCGATGCCCTGGTCTCCGTGGCCCACTTCAAAGGCCACGAATTGTCCGGCTTCGGTGGAACCATCAAGAACGTGGGCATGGGGTGTGCTTCCCGTAAGGGCAAAATGGCCCAGCACTCGGGCCTGTCTCCCAAAATCTCGGGAGAGCAGTGCATCGGCTGCGGCGAGTGCCAGGACCATTGCTCCCAGCATGCCATCGCGATGGTCGAAGAGAAAGCCCAGATCGACGCCGACCTCTGCATCGGCTGCGGCGAGTGCATTCTCATCTGCCCCAACGAAGCCATTGAGGTGCAGTGGAGCCGCTCCATACCGGTCTTTCTGGAAAACATGGTCGAATATACCCTGGGTGTGCTCAAGGGAAAACCGGGCAAAGCCCTTTTTCTGAATTTCATCACCGATGTATCGCCGGCGTGCGATTGCTATCCGTCCAACGACGCCCCCATCGTTAAGAATATCGGTGTCGTGGCCGCCACCGATCCGGTTGCCATCGACCAGGCGTCGGTGGATCTGGTAAATGCCGAGCCGGCCCTGGCCGGTACGCGGCTGTCCGCCAACACCGCTCCCGGTGAAGACAAGTTCAAAGGAATTTATCCCCAAGTGGACTGGGAGATCCAGCTGGACTACGCGGAAAAATTGGGCCTGGGCACCCGAAAATATGAACTGGTGCGAATTTAATCCGACATGATGCGGACCGCCGTTCACATGGCCCTTCACATTCTGGTGCCGGGCGTCGTTGCCCGCTTTGGATTTCCAGACCGCTGGAAGGAATCCTGGGCGATAATGGTCGCCACCATGGCCGTCGACCTGGATCACCTGCTGGCCTCACCGATCTTCGACCCCGACCGCTGCAGCATCGGCTTTCATCCCCTGCACACCTGGCAGGCCATGGTGGTCTTTTTGGTACTGACCGCTGTTCCCAAAACCCGCTGGGTGGGATTGGGCCTTTGCATGCATATGATGCTGGACGGGCTCGACTGCCTGTGGATGGCCTGAACCGGCAACATGGTGGTCGAGGCATCGTGAAACCAGACCGGTGCGCCACCCGATGTGCGCAGCCCCCTGTTTTCAGTTTTTACCAGATTTTGATGCTGCGCCCCTTGAATTCCAATAGTTCGTCGGTGGTCGATCTGAGTCGATCGGCTAAAACACCCGAAAAAACACGGAAGATGACATATCCGAAGGCCAGTTTGTCGGACCCGGTCAACTGCTCGATGTAGTAAATGTCCGTAGCCAGGCATACCGTTTCGCCAACGGCGACCGCCGAGGCGCTGCGGGGCGCGCACTCGAGGGCGCCCATTTCACCGAAAACATCCCCCCGGCGCTTGAGCTGAACCACCGGTTTGCCGTCCTTCATCAACCGGACTTGTCCATAGACCAGAAAGTAGAGCCAGGTATCGGCGCTGCCCTGCTCGAAAATGGTTTCGCCCGATTTGTACTTCCTGATTTTGCTCATGGCCATCAGGTGGTGCAGTTCATCGTCCTGAAACGGTTCGAAGATTTCAAATTTCTTAATGTCATTCAGAACCCTTTGGTTTCCTTTCAAAAAGTCAGTTTCCTGCATGGCGGTCCTCGCTGGCCCGTCTGCCCAATGAACGATCAAGGGCATAGGCGCCGGTTATAAAGGCAATTGAACACAAGGTTATTTTAGTTCAAATGCGCCTCAAGGCAACACGTTTTTTTACCCTGAATCGGGCTGGAGATGCGGCCGAATGCCCCACCTTGGGCAAGAAAGAGGACCGTCAGGGCAGGTATTACGGTTTCTCGGACCGGTGTTCAAGTCTGGCGAACCAGGCCTTGATGACCGCATTGGCCAGCGTGGCCAGGGGAATGGCAAAGAAAAGGCCCCACAGGCCCCACAAGCCGCCGAACAGAAGTACAGCGACGACAATGGCCACCGGGTGAAGGTTCACCACCCCGGATAAAAGCAAGGGCGCCAGCAGGTTGCCGTCCAGAATCTGGATCACCGCATAGACAGCCATGGCCGCGGCAAACTCACTGCTCCACCCCCACTGGATAAAGGCGGCCAGGGCCATCACAAAGCCCATGACCGTCACGCCGATGTAGGGGATGATGACGGACAGCCCCACGAAAAGGGAGATCAACAGGGCGAACTGCAGCCCCAGGGCCTTGAACGAGGCATAGCTGATCCCCCAGATGATCAGCAGCTCCCAGCCCTTACCCCGGATGTAGTTGGTGATCTGAACGTTTGCCTCCTGCCACACGGTTTCGGTAAGGTCCATGTTATCGGGCAGAAAACGCCGACCCCAGCCCAGAAGCAGCATTTTGTCCTTGAGCAGAAAAAAAACCATGAAGGGCACCAGCACCAGATATACCACCAGGTGGATGAGTTCCACAACCGATGCCAATGACAGGGTCAGTACCCGTTTGCCCAGCGTGGATATGCCGGTGTTGAGAAAATCGATTATCTGCCCGACCTGGTTTTCGGAAATAAGCTCCGGGTAGCTGGTGGGCAGCTGGAGCAGTCGGTATTGAACCGTGGAGAGCATACCGGGCAGCTGCTGAACCAACTGGCTGATTTGCTTGACGGTCAGCGGAATCAGCCACAGAATCATGACGATCATCCCGACCATAAAAACGACAAAAACAATCGCGACGGCCGGCAGCCGGGGCAGACGGGAACGCTGAAGCACGCCGACCATGCCTTCGAGGAGATATGCGATGATGATACTGATGAACACAGGCGCCAACAGACTGCCCAGAAAATAGACCAGGCCCGCTCCCGCGATCAGCATGATTCCGAGAATCACCCGCTGGGGGTCTGAAAAATGCCGATTTTTCCACTCTCTGAAGATCTCAAACATGGGTTGACGACCCTGTTCCCTGTTGGTCCTGCCGCCTATGCAACTGGTTCAGGCCGAATCAGCGGCGGTGTTCGGTCACGGCCGGCGAAAACCTTCAAAATCGATATCCGTACACCAACCCCAGGTTGTCCATGCCTTCGTTGGGTGACGCCAGATAAGCATTGGACAAATGGTCGAAGACGACCATAAGCCGGTGGCGGCGGTTGAAGGCATAGCCGATTTCGATTGGGATTCTAAACAGAACTTGCGCTCCCAGGGATTTGCGGTCGGCCGTATCCGTATCCCGCTTGCCGTTATGCAGGGCCAGGCCCAATCCCGCTGAGAAAAAAAAGGCTGAGTCCGGCTCCCACCTGAGTAGAACTCCCCCATATGCCCTGCTGGTATCACCGCGGGTATTGAGGCTGATGCCTGCGTTGGGGTAGGCGGCGGCACAAAACAGGTGGAACAGCGCACGGTTGAAAAGCACCTCGAGGCCAAGATCGGGGCCCTTCTCCTTGGAATCACCGCTCCACAGTCCGTCAACATCATGGCCGATCACACCGGCACGGATCTCCCTGATTGGACCGGTGGATGATGGATCGTCATCGGCATAACCACTCACGACCATCAGCACAACCAGGACCGGTGTCCAGAACCCGGAAAAAAGGCCGCCATACAGCCCAGACGCGTTCAAAAGAATCATTCAGCGGTGTCCATCGGCAGCGCACAGGTTTCGCCCTGCATCGATTTTTTGGCATCCACATAATAGGCGGCGGCCAGGGCGGCCGTACATCCATCTGCTGCAGAAAGGACGATCTGGCGGGCAAATTTTTCCCGCAGATCCCCGATCACGTATATACCGGGAGTGTTGGTCTCACACTTGTGGTCGGTCATCACCATGCCGTCGGCGTTCATGCGGGTACCGGCAGGGACCAGTTCGTTGTTGGGGTTGAATCCGATGAAGATGAACACCCCGTTCACTTCCAGCTGGCGACGCTTTGCCGTGACGGTATCTTTCAGCCCGACGCGGTCGACACCATCGCTGCCGGCCTTGATCTCCGTAACCACGGTGTTCCAGAGCATCTCGATGTTGCAGTCGTTAAAAATTCGCTGCTGAAGGATCTTGCTGGCCCGCAGCTGGTCCCGGCGATGGGCAATGTATACCTTCTTGCACAGCTTGGCCAGGTAAAGGGCCTCCTCCGCAGCGCTGTCTCCTCCGCCGACCACCACCACCGTCTTCCCCCTGAAGAAGAATCCGTCGCAAGTGGCGCAGTAGGAAACACCCTTGCCATAGAACTCGCGTTCGCCAGGCACATTAAGCTTCTTCGGGCTGCCGCCGGTGGCCAGTATCACCGCATGGGATTTCAACACCGCTGCGTCGGCCAGTTTGACGGTGTGGTAATCGAGCCCCGGGTCCAGCGCCGTCACCTCCTGAGAGATCATCTCCAGGTCGTAGGACTGGGCGTGCTGGGTAAATCTCATGGAGAGTTCGGCCCCGCTGACATGGGTGAAGCCCAGGTAATTTTCCACCTCGTCACTCATGGTCACCTGGCCGCCGGTAACCCCTTTTTCCACCAGTACGGTTTTCATTGCGGCACGCATGGCATAAATGGCAGCACATAACCCCCCCGGTCCGCCGCCGATGATTACCAGATCATAAAAATCGGATTGTGCCATCGTCAACCTCCCTTTTTCCGCTCGGACAGGGCTTTTTTCAGCTGATCTCCCAGCGTCCCCAAGGCATCCGTATTTCCGCCGGAAAATTCCTGCCAGCCCTGGTTATCTGTTCCATCACCGGTGCCAAGTGAGATTTTGCGTTCCCTGGGATTGACTCCATCGATGGTCACGGTGATGGCGGCCCCGGGCTTGAGTGCGTCGATTTGGGCCGATTTTTCCGAGGCGGCGATCTTCGATTTGGGGAGCAGGCCGGTTATGCCCGGCGCCAGGTTCACCAAGACACCGAAGCCCTCTTTTTTTTCCACCCGTCCCTGTACCGTTCCACCCGGCTTGAATTTTTCCTCGATGTCCGCCCAGGGGTCGCCCTCGGCATCCTTGATGCTCAGAGAAATCCGCTTGCGGTCAAGGTCGAACTCCTTAACCACCACCATGATCTCGTCACCTGGACCCACCACCTCTTCCGGACGCATTACCCTGCGCGTATAGCTCATTTCGCTGATGTGCACCAACCCCTCGATGCCGGGGAACAGCTCAACGAACGCACCGAAGTTGGCGCATCGGGTTACCTTGCCCATCAACTTGTCTCCCACGCGAACCCGGCTCGGGGCATCGGTCCAGGGGTCACCCATGGCCTGCTTTACCGAAAGCGAGATCTTTTTGGATCCCGGCTTGTCGCCGTCCTTGACACCGAGGACCTTCACCTGGAGTCGATCACCCACCTTGACGGCTTCCTCGGGGGTATCCAGCCTGGACCAGCTCAGCTCACTGATATGCACCAGCCCCTCCACCCCGGGGGCCAGGGCTACAAAAGCACCGAAAGGCATGATGCGGACCACCGTTCCGTCGAAGACCGCATCCGCGTCCAGCTTTTCCATAAAGGCCTTGCGGCTGGCCTCCAGCTCCTTTTGAAGGATGTCGCGCCGTGAGATCACCACGTTGCGGCCGCGCTCTTCGAAGCGTTTGATGATAAAGGGAAAAGTCTGGCCCACGTATGTTTCCGGGTCTTCCACATAGGCCAGGTCCATCTGGCTGATGGGACAAAATGCCCGCTGTTTGATCACCTCCACATGGAAGCCGCCCTTGACGACAGCCACCACTTTGCCCTCCACCGGAATGCGCTGCTCCCAGGCATCCCTGAGCATATTCAGTCCGCCGATGCCGGAAATGGCCCTGGAGAGGCGAATTTCACTTTCGTCGGCGGCAACGACGTACAAATCCAGTTCGTCGCCTAAGACAAGGGAGAGCTGGCCATCGTCGTCGAGCAGCTCGGATCGCTCCACCACGCCGTCCACTTTGGTGCCTGTGTCCACAAACACGCTGCTGCTGCCAATGGAGATGATTCGTCCACGGATACGGTCGCCCACCTGGATATTTTCATTCATGCCGGCACTGTAGGATTCGAACAGTTCGGCAAAGCTCGCTTCCGCCTCAGGGGATTCGTTTTCAAAATCGTCGTTCATGGTTGATCTCCCAGTTCATTAAAAGGTGCGGCAACTTCACCAGAAAACAATCACTTTTGCAAGCCTATTGTCGGTTGATGACCAATTCGAGGGTCTCGGGCCAGGACCCGGTTCATCGGCGGATACACCGGCCTGAATATCCGTGAACGGGGTTGACAACGGCCTCAAGATGAATAAGCTTTCCCTAGCAATGACAATGCCAATCGATAGGCTTGGCTGCACCAGTCTACTCCACCGGCATTGCGCCGCTTTGGTTGCCGAAGCGGCCGTTGGTTGCCGGAACATCCACCCAATCTGCCAGGAGGAGAAGTCATGGCCGTCATCAAATGGGATCCGCTGGGAAATGTTGCCACCCTGCAGGACCGCATCAACAAGCTCTTCGATGATTCGTTTCCCCATCAGGTGCATGATCAGGACAAGGTACCCCTGTGCGCCTGGACACCCAGTGTGGATATTTATGAAACCGACCAGGGGGTCGTCATTGCCGCCGATTTGCCCGGGGTGAATAGGGAGGATGTCGTGGTGGAAGTCAAGGACAATGTGATGACCATCAGCGGACAGCGATCGGCCGATCCTGCACTCCAGGCAACCAACTACTATCGCCGGGAACGCATATGCGGCAAATTTCACCGGGCCTTCACCCTGCATGCCATGATCCTGCCGGAGGAGATCAAGGCGAAATTCAAAAATGGCGTGCTGGTGGTGGAAATCCCCAAGCCAGAAGAGGACAAACCCAGGCAGATCGCCGTGGACATTGATTGAGCGCCTGCATGGGTAACCCGATCCATAAGGAGCATCGCCATGAAATCAAGACAAATCGTACCCAACGAAAAAGAGTGCATCAGTCAGTGCATCATTAAATTCTGGTCCGGTTCGGATCGAAAGATTGAGAATCGGGATGAGCAGTATGAACGCTGCCTGACCAACTGCGATGTCTGCGGCTCGGCCTGACCGAGTCGCCAAAACATAAAACGGGCCCGTTTTGCGCTGAAATGATCGCGCGGACAGCGGCCTTAAGCGGCGCATCAAAAAAGCCCCACGGGCACAATCGAATGTCCGTGGGGCTTTGTCTATCCGTTCATCGCCTTAACCGGATCAAGATCGATGTCCAGCTCCTGGCTGGGCGGGGATACCATGAACCCTATCAACCCAACCGAACACGTTCATCAACAGGGGCGGATGTTGGCCAACCGGGTCAGGAAGCGGTATAAACACCTGCGCAACCGCTTCAACCGACAGAATATAGAGGTCTTCCGGCTGTACGACTGGGATATTCCCGAAATCCGTGCCGTGGTGGACTGGTACGGTGGGCACCTGGTGATCGGCGAGTATATGCGGCGTCAGTCGGTGCCCGAATGGCTGCCCCTGATGGGCCGGGCCGTCTCCGAGGCCCTGGATGTACCGACGGAAAAGGTTCACCTGAAACAGCGCTGGGCCGGCCGACAGGATGGCAGCCGCTACGAACGCATCGACCAAACCGACAGGAAAATCGTCCTTTCCGAAAGGGACCTCAAGTTTCTGGTCAATCCATATGATTTTGTCGATACGGGTCTGTTCGCCGACCACCGGGACACCCGGCAGATGGTCCGGGCGCTGGCGGCCGGAAAAGATTTTCTCAATCTGTACTGCTACACGGCATCATTTACATGCTACGCCGCCAGGGGCGGCGCCCGAAAAACGGTCTCCGTCGACCGCTCGGGGAACGTCATCCAATGGGCGCGTGAGAACTTCACGCTAAACGGCCTGGACCCGGCTGCCAACCGGCTGGTCCAGGCCCACACCTTCGACTTTCTGAAAATTGCCGCCCGCGAAAAGCAGCGCTTCGATCTGGCCGTAGTGGATCCACCCTCCTACTCCACCACCAAAACCCGCAACGTGGCTTTCGACATCGTCAGCGACCATGCCCGGCTGCTGGAAGCCGTGCGTGAGCTGCTTCGACCGGGGGCCACCTTGTTTTTCTCCACCAACCACCAGAACTTCGAACCCCGCATGGCTGGGTTGAAGGCTGCAGCTGTCAAGGAAATCACCGCCGAAACGATCCCCGAGGATTACCTCAACAAACGCAAAACCATCCACCGCTGCTGGCGCATCACGATCGCATAGGGTTGATCCAATTCCCGGGTCTCGATATGGGCCCGTATGCTTTGCGATCAATGCCTTTCGGGTGAACGCGAACCGGGTCGGAAAGGGCTTTGATGATGGCCCGCAGGATCGCCACGCCGCCCTTAGAATTGCCCTTTCAGGGTCAGGCCTGCAAACGGCGCCGTGTCGTAGTCCGTCTCCCCCCGTTTGTTGCCGTTTTCATCTTCGATGGCGATACTGCCGCCAATCAAGGCTCCGCCGTTGAGGTCCAGCCGGAAGTGCTCGCCCAGGCGCCAGCCGATCCGAATGAAGGGCGCCCAGAAATCCACTTCGCCGATGCCGTCAGCCACCACGCTGCTGTCGTCCAGGCGGAAACGGTATGACCGGTAGGCACCGCCCACGCCCATCTCCAGGACGGCGTCCCGGGTGTAGACCAGCTCCAGTCCGGCCGGCCCCACCGGCCCGGCGCGAAAGGGGTTGGCCAGCCGCAGTCGATCATTGATCTTCCAGTCGATGACCACAAAAGGAAAGACCTCCGACTGATCCAGACGTTCAAAAACACCGGCGCCCAGACCCAGCACCAGACCCGGCCCGAAGGCGTAGGCCGCTGAGAGCACCGCACCGTAGGAGAGGGATTCACCGGCATGGGCGCCGCTCGCAACGGCAAAATCGATGGAAGGCACAACCCCGAACCGCCAATTGCTTGCGGTGCTGTAAAAAACGGCAAGGCTGATGCCCGGCCTGAAAATCTCATCCCACAGGTCGACGCCGGACAGGCCGTCGATGCCGGAAAAATCCCAGCGTTCGTAATCGAGGCCCAGTCCGAGGCCCACCGTCCAGTGTGGGTCGATGAAGCGGGAAACGTCGAACCGCAGGTAATGGCGATGCACATCGAAACTGCCGCCGCTGTCCAGATCGGTTGCGAACTGGTAAATGGGGGTGTAGGAGAACCGGTAGCTGGTTGGGGTGCGTTCCCTTTGCGAAGCAGCCGACGAGCGGGCATCGGCTGGGCCGACCAGCAGCACTGCGAGTATGACCATCAATGAGACCAATCGAGCCTGAGTCGGCCGGACAGGATGCATCGGTACCTCCTTGCGAGAAAATTGGCCGCGGGTCGGGAAACGCGAGACACCTCTGATCAGCGATGCCAGGGCCGCGGCAGAGGCACCTTGATCCCGAAATTGACAAACCGGATCCACTCCGGCCGGCGCATCTCCGCTGGAAGCTGACCGGATCGTTTTCATCCGGCCCCACAGGCCAAGCCACCGGCCTGCGGCGCCTCGACTGCACTTGTGGCCGGCAGCCTAAAATCTGAAGCGAATGCCCGCGCAGAGCACATTCGAGCCACCGTCATCGGCCACGCTGCCGAACCCGTCCGAACGGTGATGCAGCCGCATCATGATTTCCCAGTCAGCCGCAGGCGGGCCAAGGGTCAGCTCCCCAAACCAGTAGATCAGCCAGCGGCTGCTTTCGCCGCTGGTTTCCACCTCGACTTGCGGTACGCGGGTGGCATAGGAGGGACCAATCCCCCATGCCAGGCTGGTGGCCAGGTATGTTTCCCAGGGAAACCGGTGCCAGCGCAATCCGACGATGGGTAAATTGAACTCCCAGTGGTCCTGTTCACCGACGTACTTGCCCACCTGGGCCTCAACCTCCCAAGAGAGCTTGTCGTCGAACAGGCGGGCGAACGTCCAGGAACCTGCCGCCACGATAATCGTCGCATCGGCAAAGTCAGCCTCAGACGAAACCGCATCTTCCCATTTTTCTTTGGTCAGCTGTCCGGCGTAGATGGCCAGGGCAAGGTCCTGCGCCAGGGCGCGTCCGGGATCTGCACCCAACATAAAAACCACCAGCAGGGCCAGGATCGGATTGATTCGGTTTATCATCATGCGCCTTGATACCATCTCCCGGCACGGGGATCAAACCCGTTTTGTTCCTGGTGGCGCCCGAAGGCGTTTGTTTCCGGATGTTGACGGGGTCCTGAGAGGCCGGTCTTGCCGTTGCTCGTTGTGGGTATTTTTTCTCTTATCATTGCGGCATTATATTCACAATCTACCACCTGTCGGCAGGTTGTAGATTTCTTTTCCTATTGAAATTATATAGAAATTTTGATTTCCCAGCTATTGGCATGCTTATTGTTAATATGGGGCTGATCGCGCGTAAAACCGAAAAGCGCGGTCGTTTTCCCATTTAGACGGGTTGGCCGCCATTCAGTCAACGGCAGGGGTTTTTTTAGTCCGCAACGGCGGCATCGCGGACAAATCCAGGAGGGAGTAAAACAATGATCGATAGAATAGACCATCGTCCCACGCCGCGAGGCTTCGAGGATGCTGAAGAACGCAGCGGCAAGGAGAGGCGAAAAGTCCATACCATGCTGGACCCGAAAATAGACAAAAGGAAGGGAGATCGGCGCAATAAAAAGGGGAACGCGCGCTAAAGGTGTTTTGCGGGTACCTGCCGGTTCAATGCAGCCATCAGTCCAACGGCCAGCAGAGCCAGGGTCAAAAACACCACAAACCCGTGAGAATAGCCGGCATTGCCATTGAGTTTGACGAAAAACCCCATCAGTGGCGGTATAACGAACCCGCCGAATGCACCTAGCCCGCCGACAATACCGGCTGCACCACCAACCGCAGCCGGCGTGTATTTGGGGACCAGCTTGAAAACCGCCGCATTGGCAAATCCCATGCCCAGCGCCAGGAGAATCACGCCCGCCAGCGCCCCACCGATTGACCGGCCTGACAGGATCATCATCAACGAGCCGGCGGCGACGACCCCGAACGAGGCCAGGGTGACTTTTTCTCCGCCGACGCGATCGGCAGCATAGCCGCCGGCAACACGGAAAAGACTGGCGGAAAGTGAGTACAACGCGGTCAGCAGGCCGGCCTGGACCAACCCGATGGTAAACAGTTCGGACCAATAGGTCGGAAACCAGACGGTGAGCGCGATAAACCCGCCAAAGGTGATGAAATAGTAGTAGGTCAGCACCCATGTGCGCCAGTCGGATCCGGCCTTTCGGATCGAATCCATGGCTTTGCCTGAAGGAAGCAGCTCTTCCCCACAGGCCAGCAACAGGGCGTCCGGGTCGATCTCGATGCCCATTTCCCGGTATTGAAAATACGGGGCGTCCTGCATGTATATGAACACCAGCACGACAAGTAAAACCAGAATCCCAAGCCAGAGCACATATGAAATGGTGAACCCCAGCCAGACGACCAAAGAGGGCAGGAGAAGTGCAAACATACCGGGTGCCAGGTTTCCTAGCCCGGCATAGATGGCCAGTGCCGACCCTTGGACCCGCTGAGGATACCAGTAGGAAACCGATGGGATGCCCACGGAAAAAGTGGCAATGCCGCAGCCGCTCAATATACCGAACAGCAGAAAAAAGGGATAGTGGGCTGGCTGCGGGTCGGGAAACAGACCGAACATCAAGGTGATGCCGGCAACGCCCAGGACGGCCATGGTGAGGAGAATCAGGATCGGTTTTTTCCCGCCTGTGCGATCCACCATGGCGCCGAAGGGAATCCTCAACAAAGAGCCGGTTAAGGCGGGACTGGCGGCGAGCAACCCCATCAGCAGCGGGCTTAGCGTCATGGTCTGCTTGAGGGTGGGTACGATAGGGCCGAAGGCGGAGACACCCGCAAATCCGCCGAAAAATGCGATGGTTGACCAGGTTAAGGCTTCTCGCGGACTGGATTTGGCGTAGCAGACATTTTCATTCATCAGATTCACCTCACAGGTTACCACCCGGTCGGCATACGGCTCAGCGGTTGGACGTTGGCAGCCCGGGACGCGGCACCCCACGACGAAACAGGATATGGCTTCTAAAATAATAGGTCAGCGGCAGACTCCATATGTGGATCAGGCGGCTGAATGGCGAATAACCGAGCAGCGCCCAGGCTGCGATCACATGAATTTTGAAGCCGAGGGGAACCGTCTTCATCAGCATGGCATCGGGCGTGAAGGTCACGATCCCCCGGATCCAGGGTGCCACGGTAAACAGCACGTTGAAATGCCCGAACACCACATTGAAAAGCCCGGTGCCGACGACAATGACCAGCGCGCCGATGGTGATGGTGTCGTTTGTCCGATTGACCGCCTGGACGCGCGGGTGGGTCAAACGTCGCTTCAGCAGGAGCAGCAGGCCGGCAAAAGCGGCCAGGCCGACAGCCAGGCCGCTCCAGTAGGCGATCGCCAGATGCGCCTGGCTGTCGATGCCGAAGCGGTCAAAGACCCGCTGCGGAATCAGCAGGCCGCCGGCATGGCCCAGAAAGGTGAACACGATGCCCCAGTGAAACAGCACCGATCCCGGGAAGAGGGCTTTTTTTTCCAGAAATTCACTGGAACGGGCGTTCCACCCATAGCGGTCGGTCACGTAGCGGTAGCCGTGTCCGACCACGAAGGTGGTGAGACACAAATAGGGAAAGACCGTGAAAATGAGCGTATAGAACAGGTCCATGTGATTTCCTCCTGCGGGCTACGCATTTGCTCCGGGCGGATGGTCGCCGTTGTCGACCGATGGGCAGTGTTTAACTGCCATGCGAACAATCGGTTGCAACAAGGCCGCGTAGACGGGTGCATTTTTTTCCAGACGTGCAACCAGCGGCTGGAGGCCTTGCAGGCACTGCCAAACCGGTCCGGTATGTTCCGGATGCGGACATATCGAAAGAAATTCGAGCAGCATGGGCAGATAATCGGGCAATTCCCCCGTGATGCGCTCCCACCCGGCCTGCTCGTAGTTGTGCTGCAGGTTCGCCAGCGCAGCCGCCCGCTTTTCGTTCTCGCCATATGCGTGGTAGGTCATGTTCAAAGTCGCTGCAGGATCGATGTCGAAGAGCGCCGTATATCTCTCCTGGGCGTGGATGGGATTCAGGGTTTTAAGCTCGCTGACAAACGCCTGGATGGCAGCTTTCGTTTCTGACAGCGGCCAATTGGTGACAGACGATTCAATCTCATCCAGGCTGTTTAACAGGTCCTCGTCGGGATAGTGCAGCAGCACAGACAGCACGTGCAGCGAATCGGTCGGGTGTCCGGTCATCGTCGGTCTGTCCTTCCCATCGTATGTGCTTAACATGCTTCACCAAAGCCGCAGCAGCCCTGCCGGGCGTAGTTATCGTCATCCTGAACGGGTTTGGTCGGCAGAACAAAACGATCCTCCAGGCGCGCCAGGGCCAGCAGGCGATACATCTTTCCGACCGTTTCTTCGTCGAGTCCCACCGCATCGAGCAGGCCGGTGTCGGACCGCTTTTCCACCCGCTGGGCCCGCATGTATTGACGAACGGCCGAGAGGCGTTTGAGGGCCGTCCGGACGGGGGCCTCGTCACCGGCGGTGAGCAGGTTGGCCAGGTAGGCCATGGGAATGCGCATGCGGTCGATGGTCTCCGATTCCCGGGAAGAATCCACCTGGCTGCTGACCGGACTCAGCGGCGGCACGTACCACACCATGGGCAGGGTCCGAAATTCGGGGTGCAGCGGCAGGGCCAGACGCCACGCTTTGATCAGGGCATAGGTCGGCGACCGCCTGGCGGCCGCCAGCATGTTCGGCGCGATTCCCTGGGCGGCGGCGCGGCGCGCGACATCGCGATCGTTGGGGTCGAGCAGGATCTCCAGGTGGGCCGGGTAGACGGACTGGTCGGACGGTGCGGCTGCCGCCTCGCCGATGCGGTCCGCATCGTAAAGTAAAACCCCCACGTAGCGGATGCGGCCGACGCAGCTGTGGGCGCACAGGGTGGTCAGGCCGGCCTCGACGCGGGGATAGCAGAAGATGCACTTTTCCGCCCGCCCGGTCTTCCAGTTGAAATAGACTTTCTTGTACGGACAGCCCGATACGCAGTAGCGCCAGCCCCGGCAGCGCTCCTGGTCCACCAGGACGATGCCGTCCTCATCACGTTTGTACAAGGCACCGGAGGGACAGGAAGCCACGCAGGCCGGGTTGAGGCAGTGCTCGCACAGGCGCGGCAGCCAGAACATGAACACGTTGCGAAACTGCAGGTAGGTCTGAATCTCCAGGTTTTTGAAATTGACGTCTCCGGCGCCGGTTTCGCCCAGGCCGGCCAGATCGTCCTCCCAGTTGGGACCCCACTTGAGTTTCATCGGTTGGCCGGTCAGGCGGGAATGGGGACGCACGGAGGGCTGGTGCTTGCGTTTGGGGCTTTCGATCAGCCGGGCATAGTCGTAATTCCACGGTTCGTAGTAGTCGTCGATGACCGGCAGGTCGGGATTGTGGAAGATGTTGAGGCCTTTGTGAACGCGGCCGCCGGCTTTTAGTTTCAGCGTGTCGCCACGAAGTTGCCATCCGCCTTTGTAAACCTCCTGGTTTTCCCATTTTTTCGGATAGCCGATGCCGGGTTTGCATTCGACGTTGTTGAACCACATGTATTCGGCGCCGTCGCGGTTGGTCCACACGTTTTTGCACGGGATGCTGCAGGTGTGGCAGCCGATGCACTTGTCCAGGTTCAACACCATGGCGTATTGGGCTTTAATCTTCATACCAGTCCACCTCCCCGGCTCTGCGCACGATGA
>NZ_JAWOHB010000149.1:0-5053 GCF_046496365.1 Desulfosarcina sp. | reverse complement strand
AATGCAAGCTTTACAGCGCAGACGGCAGACGGTGATGCAGGGCCTCAATTTCGGCATGGAGGTGATTCGACGATGAACCGGAAAATGGAAGGGTAACAAATCGGCGCAAGAATTTGGTGTCGTTAAACAGGTGGCCACAGCGCACAGCAAAGAAACAGACTACCAAGGAGCACAAAATGGATAAAAATAATTACGAAAACTCCGGACAAGAAGCGACAGGAGAACCGGGCAATTCCGGCGCAAAAACGAAAAGCACCCTGGAGCACGGCGCCGAGGCCTTCGAACACGCTGAGCAGACAGTGAGGGATGCTTATGATAAAACCTCCGAGAAGGTCGGTGAAACCTATGACAAGGCCAAGAATTACAGCCAAGACAATCCGGGCAAGACCCTTCTGATTACATTGGGGATTGGCATCGGCATAGGCCTTCTTTTGGGCGGCAGCACCCATAGGACGCGCGCCGGCCGGCTGGCGCAGCCCGTAGTTCATGCGCTCTCCGACATTGCGCTGGCGTATTTTCGTTAAACTGTCATGGCAGGCGACTCCAGGCCAAATTCGACGCCTCTCCCGGTTTTTTTGTACGTGATCCTGGGAGCGGCGTTGTACGCCTTCATTCAGTCGTTCTCGCTGCTCTCTCCCATTTTGTTGTCGTTTCTATTGATTATTCTGATCTCCCTCGCAGTGAATCCTTTAATATCGAGAATGCGCGCTTGGAAGGGCGGAAGAAAAGGCGCAACGGGACTGATCTTGGCCGTATTGATTTCAGTCATAGGCCTAACGGGCTGGGCTTCTTTCGCCCCCATGAAGAACCTGGTCGCCAATCTCTCGGAACAGGCGCCGTCTTACTGGGAAAGATTCCAAAAACCCCTAATCAAAATGGAGCAGCAAGTCGTGATCTCCGAGGAAAAACTCCAGGCGGAAGTCACGCTGGAGATTGACCAAACCAGGGTGGAGGATGGCAAGCCCCAGCCTTTGCCGCAAAGCGCTGAAAAGTCACCCCCCAAACCCGCAAAGGAGTTTAAATCTCTGCGTTCGAGTTTGAGCGAGATGTTGCTGAACGTGGCCGGACGCTTCACGACCATGGCGTTCAATGTAACCCATATTCTGGTGTTTTTGATAACTGTTTTTATCGGTGCGACATTTACCCTGATGAATCCCCGCCCGATCTTTATGGCGATGTTTTCCCTGGCACCCGAGCGCCATCACGAGCAGATGCTGATCGTCGTACAGCGCATTGGAAAATTTGTACCCCGGTGGGTCGCGACGACACTGCTGGGAATGTTCACCATTGGCCTGCTCGTATTCCTGCTCATGTGGCCTGTCTTCGGATTCATGGATGCACTGGTCCTCGGCCTGATTGCGGGTATTTTGGAAGCGGTTCCCTTCCTGGGGCCCATCCTCAGCGCCGTACCCGCAATATTGCTCGCTCTGGGCAAAGGAGGCATGGCCCCGTTGTGGGTCTTGTTCGCCTATATTGCGGTCCAGGTGGTGGAGAACAATGTCATCCTCCCTTTCATCGTGGCCCACGGTATGAAACTGCATCCCCTGGCCGTGATCTTTTCCATGCTTTTGTGTGTCGCCGCCTTCGGGGTGCTGGGCGTATTGATCGCAGCCCCTCTGGCTGCCATCGTGGATATCCTGCTTGACGAGCTTTATCGAAAGCGTTTCCTTCCCGCCACAACGGACGCAGACCTGGATCGTCTCGCAGGAAGGGCTTTGCAAGAAAAACAGTCCGTCAGCAAGTAGGGAAAGGTGATCTCCTTTCCGCCCTACACTAATTTAGCAAGGCGTCGGTGTCTCACCTACATTGGCACAGAGGGTAGGGACTACCGTGCTGTGACCCGTATGATTCCAAACAATCAGGTTACCCTGCTGCCCAACGCAGAGGTTTATTTTCGGGCCATGGAAGCGGCGCTGGATCGGGCGACGCATAGCATCTATCTGGAAGCCTATATCTTCGAAAACGACAATACAGGACGACGCATTGCAGAAGCACTCAGGCGGGCGGCCTTGCGTGGCGTAAAAACCCACTTGCTGATCGATGGGTTCGGTTCGATTCGTTTGCCGAAAAGCATCTTAGTTTACCTTGAAGCGGCCGGCGCAAAAGTGATGAAGTTTCGGCCCAAAACATCGCCCTGGACACTACGTCGCCGACGGTTGCGTCGCCTGCATCGTAAAATTGTCGTCGTGGACCAGACGATCGCATTCGTCGGAGGCATTAATATCATTGACGAAATTGAAATCTCGAGTCAACCATCCATGCGCCTTGACTATGCGGTTCGTGTCGAAGGCCCGCTGGTGAAAGCGATTCATGATTCAGTTCACCGCGTGTGGTCGCGTGTAGCCTGGAGCCGCTTGCGTCCCGGCTGTGACAAGGAAAATGACAGGAGCGTTGCTTCAAAGGAACCCAAAGGGCTGATGCGTGCGGCTTTTCTGGAACGCAACAACATCGGCCACCGTCGCGATATTGAAGACGCTTATCTGCAGGCGATTAGGCAGGCACGGCGCGAAATCATGCTTGCCAGCGCCTATTTTTTGCCCGGATGGAATTTCCGCCAGGCACTTGTGAAGGCTGCCAGGCGAGGTGTCCGGGTGGTTTTACTGTTGCAGGGAAGGACGGATCATCGGTTGCTGCGTTATGCCTCACAGGCCCTGTATGATAGTTTTCTTGATGCAGGCATCGAGATACATGAATACCACAAGAGTCAACTGCACGCTAAAGTTGCTGTGATTGACGAACATTGGGCCACTGTTGGATCCTCGAATCTCGACCCGTTCAGCCTGCTGCTATCGCTTGAAGCAAATGTTGTCGTTGACGATGAAAAATTCGCCATAAAATTAAAAAACAGCCTGGAAAAAGCGATCGATATCGGGGCGCGGCGGATAAGTGAGAACCACTGGAAAATAAAATCAACCCAACTGCGTCTGGTGAGTTGGTTAAGTTTTGGCTTGGTGCGACTCATGATCGGAATCGCCGGGTATGCCCCGGGAATAAAGCCGGGTCAAGTAAAGTGAAGATAAGCGACCCGACGACAGTTTAATTAAAATCTGATCAATAGAGTGTTGCCATTTTGATTTTTTGGCGTAACGGTATTCTATTTCCGGTGGAAAAGTACAAGGTCGAGCAAGCCCGGAAGGTCAGCAAAGAGGCGGCAAGCATTGCTTGCCGCCTCTTTTTATGAGCCCTCCAGTTTTTGCCGCAGCAGGTCGTTGACCACCTGGGGGTTGGCCTTGCCGCGGGTCTCCTTCATCACCTGGCCGACCAAAAAACCGAAGATCTTGGTCTTGCCGGAGCGGTAAGCCTCCACCTGGCCGGGGTTGGCGGCCATGATGCGCGCCACCACGGCGCCGATCTGGTCCGCGTCGCTGATCTGCACCAGCCCCTTTTGCGCCACGATGGCCGCCGCCGTTTGTCCGCTGGCCGCCATCTCGTCGAAGACGGTCTTGGCGATCTTGCCGGAGATGGTCCCGTCGTCGATGAGCCGCAGCAGTTCGGCCAGGGCCGGCGCGGACACCGGAATGTGGTCCAAGTCGCGGCTTTCCGCCTTCAGCAGCCCGAGCAGGCTGCCCATGATCCAGTTGGCTGCCGGCTTGGCCGGGGCGCCGGCGCCGACGCAGGCCTCGAAGTAGTCGGCCAACTCCCGGGCGCCGGTGAGCACCTCGGCGTCGTACTCCGGCAGGCCGAAGTCTTTCACGTAGCGCCGACGGCGTGCGTCGGGCAACTCGGGCAGGCTTTGGCGCAGCGTCTCGACCCAGGCCTCGTCGATGACCAGTGGCAGCAGGTCCGGGTCGGGGAAATAGCGGTAGTCGTGGGCCTCCTCCTTGCCCCGCATCACGTAGGTGCGGTTTTGGGCGTCGTCCCAGAGACGGGTTTCCTGCACCACCCGGCCGCCGTCTTCCAGGATCTCGCGCTGGCGCTGGATCTCGTAGTGCAGGGCCTTTTCCACGAAGCGAAACGAGTTGATGTTCTTCAGCTCGGTGCGGGTTCCCAACCCCGCCTGGCCTCGGGGGCGGATCGAGACGTTGGCGTCGCAGCGGAAGCTGCCTTCCTCCATGTTGCCGTCGGAGATGTCCAGGTAGCGCAGGATGGTGCGCAGCTTGCGCAGGTAGGCGCCGGCCTCCTCCGGGGTGCGCAGGTCCGGCTCGCTGACGATCTCGATCAGCGGCACCCCGGCGCGGTTCAGATCCACCCGGCTCACGGGACGGTCGGGATCGTGGCTGAGCTTGCCGGCGTCCTCCTCCATGTGGATGCGGGTGATGCCGATGCGCCGTTTTGCCCCGTCGACGGTGATGTCCACGGCCCCGTGCTCGGCGATGGGCAACTCGTACTGGCTGATCTGGTACCCCTTGGGCAGGTCCGGGTAGAAGTAGTTCTTGCGGGCGAAGCGGCTGGTGTGGGCGATCCGGCAACCGGTGGCCAGCGCCATGCGCAGGGCGAAATCCACCACCTTGCGGTTGAGCACCGGCAGGGAGCCGGGCATGCCGAGACACACCGGGCACACGTGGGTGTTGGGCGGGGCGCCGAAGGCCGCCGAGCAGCCGCAGAAGATCTTGGTCTGGGTCTTGAGCTGGGCATGGACCTCCAGCCCGATCACGGCTTCAAATGGCATGATGCTCCTCCTGAATGCACCGCCGGACTACACCGATTCGGCCCCGGGTGTCAATCATGGCGACGGGCATTTGGTTTTGACAATCGCGAAGGCGCCATTTATACAGGTGCTTTCCATCGAATCGGTCGCTTGGAGGCAACGGAATCCATGAAGTACTTTCTGGCCGTCATGGGCATGGTGATGATCGTGGAGGGGCTGCCTTATTTCGCCTTTCCGGACAAGATGAAGCAGGTGATGCGCCAGGTGCTGGAGGTGGAGGATGCGGCCCTGCGCCGCTTCGGCCTCTTCTTGATGGGGCTCGGCTTGGCGGCGGTCTTCCTCGGCCAGCGGGGGTGAAAAATCTGCCATCGGGGAGACGGCGGGAGTCGGTGGAAGGTTCGAAGAGATCCGTCGCTGACGCTCGGGATGACAAAAAAGGGTGCGGATCGGGATGAGAAAAAATGG
>NZ_JAWOHB010000122.1:0-10114 GCF_046496365.1 Desulfosarcina sp. | reverse complement strand
GGGTACCAGTACGGTTTTGTGCATAGTGAGCTCCTTTTTTAAACAGGCATCAATCCTTAGATTAAAAAAGCTATAGATAGCGCTAAAGCCTCACTACCTGCCCCGCCGTCGCGGGAATGAGACATCAGCTTTTTACGAGTTCATCGAGGTTGGGGGGTGACATGCCGTTCTTTAATGGGTAAAAAAATTCTCATTATGAACGGTATTACATATAAAAGTATGAAAATTATTTCACAACAGTCGATGCAAAATTTGCATTAAAAACATAACCAACTGTAAACAATATAAAAAAAACATAATAATTTTCCGGCACTGCTCTTGCTTTAATGTTGTCATTGTTTCCGACAACTTTCGCAGCTCTATAAGGTGGGAGCTAACCGTGAAAAATAAAATGCTTTATTTTATACTGGCTTTTGCAACCGTTGCAATCATAGAATTGTTTCCCTTGGAAATTGCTTTTACCGCCCTGCAAGATCAGACCAACGGTTTAGCGGGCGACACCTTGACTGCATCCAAAAATGATGTGCAGGCCTGGGATGCCGGCCCCGGCATCAATCAGGAGGTGTCTGCCCAAAGCAGCGAGGGTGCTGGTTCGATGGCGACGGCTTCATTTTTAGATTCGGTAACCATACTTCTGCTGGGCACCGGTCTGATCGGTCTTGCAGGGTTGGGAAGGAAGAAGACCTAAAAGCAAGGCTGATCCTGATTTCTGACAGCACCCCATCCTTCAGGACGGGTAAAATATAAAACAGGCTGCGTCCCGGGTGGCGCGGCCTGTTTTATTTCAACGGTCCGATGTTCAACGCTGGCAGGCCGTCAGCGACCCGCGGCGGGTGCTGCCCGGCTATTGAAGATTCCCCGTTCGCTCGCTAACCCCGCCGCAAGCAGCGGGGAATGCGTTCGCTATCGCGGTTCATTCAGAAAGGGGTAGTCGTTGTACCCCTTTTCATCGCCGCCATAGAAGCTGTCCGGATCCGGCACATTGAGCGGGGCGTTGCGGCGATAGCGCTCCAAAAGGTCCGGATTGGCCAGGTAGGGGACCCCGAAGGCCACCAGATCCGCCGCGTTCTCGGCGACGGCCTTTTCGGCCGATTCCCTGCCATAGCCGCCATTGATCATGAGTGTGCCGGTGTAGATCTTGCGCAGCGCGGCGGCCACCGGCGCCACGCCTGCCTGGCTCTTGAATGTGGGGTGCCCGGGCAGCGGTTCGATGAGGTGCAGGTAGGCCAGGGGAATATCATTCAGCGCTGCAGCCAGTCGGCTGTAAAGGGCCAGGGGATCCGATTCGTGCATGTCGTTGAAAACCCCCCGCGGTGAGATGCGCAAGCCCACCCGCCCCGGCCCCCACACCTCCACCACGGCCGTGACGACCTCCAGGGCAAAGCGCATCCGATTGGGAATGTCCCCGCCGTAGGCATCGGTGCGTCGGTTGGAACCGTCTTTCAAAAACTGTTCGATGAGGTAGCCGTTGGCCCCGTGGACTTCCACCCCATCGAAACCGGTACGTTTCGCCAGCCTGGCCGCATGGGCAAACTGGCCCACAATGCCGGGGATCTCATCTGTGGCCAGCGCCCGGGGCATGCCGGGGGGTTCAAACCCGTTGGGGGTGAATACCATGGTGTCCGCCTTGACTGCCGAAGGCGCGACGGGGTCTTTGCCGTCCGGCTGCAGGGATGGATGCGAGACCCGGCCGGCGTGCCACAGCTGGTTGAAAATCCGGCCGCCATGTTGATGGACCGCCTCGGTGACGGCTCGCCATCCCTCGGCCTGGTTTTCGGTGCAGATGCCGGGGGTGAACATATACCCGTTGGCGCTTTCAGAGACCTGCGTGGCTTCGGTGATCAGCAGGCCGGCCGTGGCACGCTGAACATAATGGGTGACTGCCATGGGTTTGGGTACGCCATTTTCATCGGCCCGGTTGCGGGTCATGGGGGCCATGACCATGCGGTTGGGCAACACCAGGGGGCCCAGGGTATATGCAGTCAACAGTTGAGTTGGCATGGTTGGATTCCTTTCACCGGTTTCAATTGGCTTGATTTTTGATCAGACCCGGTTGATCGATCGTGTCGGTTCGGAAGGCGAACCGCCCCGAGGGCCGGTCTCTTAAGTAACAGCGCAAGGTCTTTTCGACCACCTTGAAGGCGATATCGTCCCAGGGGATTTCAACTTCACCCAGCAGTTTCACCTCCGAGCTTTCCCGGGTGGGGTGAAAATCCGGTGCGATCAGCCGAGAGCGGAACATCAGGTAAATCTGGTGAATGTGAACGATATCGACCATCAGGTAGGGGGTCAGGTCCGTCACGGTTGTGCCCGTCTCCTCGAAGGTTTCCCGTCGGGCGCCGGCTGCTGCGGTTTCGCCGTTTTCCAGGAAGCCGGCGGGAAGGGTCCAGTATCCTTTGCGCGGTTGGATGTCCCGGCGGCACATGAGGATGCGATCCTCCCAGACGGGGATGCATCCCACCACGAGCTTGGGGTTCTGGTAATGGATTGCGCCGCAGGAGGGGCAGACGTGGCGAGGCCGGTCGTCATCGACGGGAACCGTGAGCGCAACCGGGGCGCCGCACTGGGAGCAGAATTTCATCCGGTCATATCTCCATCCGGGTAATGGCAATCATTCCGCCAAAGCAGACATCCACATCGCTGCCGGCCGATCGGGGGCGGTCGTGAATGATTCCCCGGTAATGAAAAACCCCTTCATCTTCAACATAGCGATACCGGTGGGGGTGCTTGTCCAATGGGCATACGCGTTGACCCAGCACCGAGTCGGCATGGATCGGACTGGGCAGGTTGACGTTCCAGAACTGTCCCGGTTCGAGTGGTTGTTTCAAGATGGCCGCAAGGCATTGCGCGGTCTGTAATTGTGCACTCGGCCAGTCCACGGTCCAGTTTGGGGCGATGTATTGGGAAAATGCAACTGCGCGGACACCTAAAATGGCTGCCTCGCGGACGGCGGCCACGGTGCCCGACTGATAGACATCACTGCCCAGGTTGGCCCCCGGGTTGATGCCGGCAATGACCCAGTCGGCATCGGGCACAAACTGCTTGAGGGCAAGCCGGGTGCAGTCGGCCGGTGTGGCGTGAACGATATAGGTACGGCCGTCCGGCCGATGCACGCGGATCGGCTGCTTCATGGTCACCTGGTGCCCCATGTTGGATTGGGGCGTCGCCGGCGCGACGACGGTAATCCTTCCCAGCGGTTCAACCGCTTCGACCAGGGCAGCCAGCCCGGGCTGGTCGAAGCCATCATCATTGGTTAGGACGAAATTCAATTCGGGCTCCGCAAATGGGTCTGATGGCGAGTGAGCATAAGCAGGATCATACCAGCCGCGCGCCAGAAATCAACCCCAAGTGCCGGTCACAGAACGATTTGCGGGGCTGCCGACGATCGGGGGGCGGCAGCCCCACGCACGGTCAGCCCACCGCCGTATGGCGCGGACCCTGGCCGTGGGCCAGTCGATCCCAGCGATTCAGCAGCGGCGCGGGGGTCAGTTTTCCCAGGCCGTTGACCTCAAAAAATGAGTCGATTTCCAGGCGGTTTCCCTGACGCCACAGCCGTTTGAGTATTTCTCCGGCTTCAGGCCGCAGGCACCAGCGGTTGTCCAGCCGGCGTTCAAGGTGCGCGGCCAGTTGCGCCTCGCCCACCCATCCCAGCAGGTAATCCGCGCAGTAGAATTCCGGCACCAGATCAAACAGATGGCTTTCGGGCTGGTGGTAAAAGCCGGTGGCCCGGGCCATGGCATCGGCATAGGGCCGGCCGTCGGACAGGTCGCCGCCGGCGAACATCTCATACTCGCTGATGAACTTGGCCGCGTAACGGCGAAAGACGGAGATGTCCTTGAGGTCTTTGTAGTAAACGATCGTGGAGACGGTTTTCTCGGGCAGCCCCAGCAGCGATTCCAGAACCGGCCGGGAGAGGGCCATGCGCTGCAGCAGGAAGGCGTAGACTTCAGACAGGTTGAAGGCCGTGGCCAGTTCACGCGCCACCACCGGCAGCGCCGGGTCGGTATATACGGCTGACAACCCGTGGCCCAGCTCGTGCCAGAGGGTTTCCAGATCGATCCATCCGCCCTCGGGCCGCATGAGCAGGTGAACCTGTTGGGGAATTCGGACCATGACGGAGATGGCCTGGGCACTTTTGCCCGCCGTCGGCTGGAGGTCCAGACGAAGACCGCGAAGGCGGGCCACGTCGATCCCCCAGCGCTTGAAGAACCCCAGCGTGGCCGCGGGGTCGGCCACCGGGCACAGATGATCCCACTGGCTCAGGCTCAGCAGGTAAATGGCATCGAACCGGCTGAGTCGATCCAGGGAAATGCCGAAGCGCTCGCGGCTCCATGCCTGCATGGCGGCAAAATAGAAATCGTGGCTGCTCTGGAGAAACTGTTGGGCCAGATCGTAGAGACGATGGTAATCGATGCCCTTTTTCTGGCTGCAGTAGTCGATGTAGCTGTCGAATCCCAGTTCGTCGGTCAGGGTTTCCAGCACGATCGTCCAGTAATTGATGGCAAAGGGTTTGAGCAGTCTGCAAAGGGGGCCGGTCTCCTGCTGCAGCCGCTGGCGCTTGAGCAGGGTGCTGGATTTCTGGCACCAGGGGATGACCTCTTGGAAATAAATCTTTTCACCGTCCACATAAGCAGCCGCACCACGGCTCCAGGCCTGCATCTCGGTTTCATGGGGCATCAGTTTGCGCTGGAGGTAATGATCGATCAGCCCATGGCGGATGCGCGTGCGGGTGCCGGAATCTGCGATGGCTGCCGTGCGGGCAATGTTGTCGCGCGTCAGCATGTCTTCAAAACCGGCGTATATCCCTTCCGGATTTCGGTCGACCGGGCGACCCTGCCAGAGGGAAAGGGCCCGCCCGGCCCAGCGGATGTTGAGCGTCCGGATGGCCGCTGCGAGCTGTTGGGGGTCCGGGGTCGATGGTTGGCCGATCATGGGGTCTCCATCCAAAAGGGGTTGTTGCCCGGTCGGGCATGTGCTAAATCGGGTTCATCCAGACATCTCCGGATGGGCGCCAAAACCGTTTCCCGTTGCAGAATGTAAGACACGCGTGCTGGGCGGACAACGGGTATCCAAACCAGAAATCAAGAACAGGAGACCACCATGAGCAATCCGATCCCCACGCGAGCAGAGGCCCTGGCCCTTCTCAAAACCTACAACCGCAGCGAAAGCCTCATCAAGCACGCCTTTGCCGTGGAGGGTGTCATGCGCTACATGGCCAGAAAATATGGGGAAAATGAAGATATCTGGGGGGTCGTGGGCCTGATCCACGACCTGGACTACGAGCAGTTCCCCGACCAGCACTGTAAAAAAACCGAAGTGCTGCTGAGGGAAAACAACTGGCCGGAAGACCTGATTCGCGCCGTAATCAGCCATGGCTGGGGTATCTGCACGGATGTGGAGCCGACAACCAACCTGGAAAAAGTCCTTTTTGCCATCGATGAACTGACCGGCCTGGTGGCCACATCCGCCCTGGTGCGACCCAACAAAAGCGTCATGGACATGAACGCCAAGTCAGTCAAAAAGAAGTGGAAGGACAAACGCTTCGCCGCCGGTGTGGACCGGTCCATCATTCAAAAGGGGGCCGAAATGCTGGGGGTGGAGCTGGGCGATCTGATCACCGACACCATCATGGGCATGCGCGAGGTAGCGGACGAGATCGGGCTGAAGGGAGACGCGTAGCATGGCGACACCAATCAGCAGCATCCCCCTTCCCCCCCGCAGCTGGCGTTCTCCCTGCCATGAATCCAGCCGGAGATGATGTAGGCCGCGCACCCCACCCCCGGAGTGACCCGGATGGCCGCCGTGGGGCAGTTCAGGGCGCAGGCACCGCATTCCATGCAGCCATCCTTATCCACCAGCCGCACCTTTTTACCATTCATGGCAAACACCCCGTGGGGACAGACGACCTCGCACGACCCGCAGCCCACACACAGATCCGCCTCGTATTCGAGGGTGGTTACGCCGGGCAGGTATCGGAAGTTCTGCATAAAACACTCCTGGGTTGCTGAAAGTACAACCTATAATCTGCGTTGATCAATTATTATTTTCCGGAATTGTTCTCCTGGGGTTTAAGCCTAAACCAATAAGCGACTCTTTGTGCGGCTATCCCCCCATAAATCCGGCCCCCACCCAAATGATGAAGGCGGCAAGGGCGCCGACGGCCTGGGCAGGGATGGCCCGGCGCATCTCTTTTTCGACGCCGGTGGGTGAGGTGAAGGGCGTCGACCCGGTAAAGTTCATGGCCAGATACGAACTGATGGCCATGATGAGGAGCGTCAGGGCCAGCATTTCGGGCCGGGTCAATTGTCCGGTCAGGGTGGCCGACAGCATGGCGCCGGCAGCCGCGCCAAGGGCCGCCCCCTTGACGGCAAAGGCCCGGCCGGGCAGCCAGGGCAGTACGGCCGGTGCCATTACAGCGCCGGCAGCCACAGCCAGAACGTATGCCAGAACGGCTGATGTGCCCCGGTAAAAAGCGGCGCTGACTGAAAAGAAGCCCTCGCCCAACCCGGAGAGCAGGAACAGCGCCGGTATCAGGTAAAGCGTGGGTTTGCCCAGGTGGTTCAGTTCCACCGGGATCAATTCCACCCGCTCCCGGAATGAAAAGGTGACCTTGCGCATAGCCGGGGTGGCCTTCATTCCATTATCCAGAAAGGCCTTGATGGTCCTGGCGTGCACCGGCCCCCAGATCACCTCAAACCCGCAGAGGCTTTTCACCTGGCGTGCAGCGACCCCGGTGGCTGCAAGCTGGGGAAGGATCAGGCGCCGATGCGTGACGATTTTTTCGAGGCCGGTTGCCTTGACGCGTTCGGCCACCTCCCGGGTGGAGAAAGTCCCCTTTCCGGCCGCACACCAGACGTTGATGCTCCGGGTGTCCAACACCAGAATCCAGGCGTCGATGCCCGCCAGCGAGCAACGCAGGGCATCGAAGGTGAGTTTGTAGTTGGCGGTAACCAACACCGGCGAACCATCGTCCGGCGAGCCCGCGCCGTAAATCCCCGGAGCGATGCTGTAGCTGTCCCGACCGATACCCAGGCGGGCGGAAACGGTTCCCAGAATATCTTCACGGATCAGGTGGGTGCTCACCCGGGGAACTGGACCCGCCGGCGTCTCCATGAACGCTTCGACAAAGCCCCACCGGCGGAAGCCGGGCGTTTCACCCGTCGCATGGGGCTCGGCGGGCCGGCTGCCGCAGCAGGAGGCCGTGTTACCGCTGAACACAGGAAATTCCGGTGTCAGCCCGGCGGCGGGTGTCTCCCGGCTGCCGCATGGGGGTGACTTTCGGTTCTCTTTTTCTTCCGGGCAGCACGATGCCATCGTATACCTTGCAAGCCGGCGGTGTGGTAAAGCCGAGAGCCCTGGCCACGCCCGGCTCATCAGCTGCGGCTTTTTAGGCCTCTTTTCTCAGCAACAGACGGCAAATCTTACTCTCTGGCGCCGCGATAAAGAAGAAGGAGAGGATAAACAGCGGAACGGCAAAGAAAAGTCCCACCACCGGAAGGATCAGAAAGCCCAGAAAGCCCAGCGCCAGCGCCAGGGGCAGGATGATCAGCCCGATGGTCCGGCTGGACCATTTTTGACTCACACAGTCTTGTCTATTCATTGCAAACCTCCATTACGATCGCTGTTCGTTTAAATTCGGTGGACGTAAAATGCTTTGACCCTAAAGATTGCAATGAAATTGGAAATATCA
Source organism: Desulfosarcina sp. (assembly GCF_046496365.1). Taxonomy (GTDB): domain Bacteria; phylum Desulfobacterota; class Desulfobacteria; order Desulfobacterales; family Desulfosarcinaceae; genus Desulfosarcina. The sequence continues at coordinate 2,424 of NZ_JAWOHB010000122.1, read as the reverse complement.
ACAACCCGCTATTGATGGCCTCGTAAAAAGCCCCGGTGTGTCATTCCCGCGAAGGCGGGAATCTATAACTATTTGAAACTTATGGACCCCCGCCTCCGCGGGGATGACAATAAATCTGAGATTTCGACTTTTTACGACTCCGTCAAAATTGATTATGATTACCATCTATGCGTTTGGCAGTCCATAGTTCTCAGAACGGTTTTAAGATTCGGTCAAATCCCTTTTCTGGAAAACACCCAGCAACCCGCTGCGTAAGTCCGAAAACCCCCTTTGAGGGGGTGTGGCCGAGGGTCGTTACAAAAAAGGGGGGTAAATCGGCATTTAGGCCGAGGGTCGGTCAGAATGGGAATTGGGAAGCCTATGGTTCCAGTTTGGCGTTGAGGGAGATGTCCACACCCGAAAGCGCTCGGGATACCGGGCAGTTGGTCTTGGCTTTTTCGGCCAGTTCCAGGAACGTCTGTTCATCCATGCCGGGTATGTCCGCAGTCGTGTCCAGGTCGATTTGGCTGATGGCGAAGCCCGCTTCCGACTTGTCCAGATGGACGCTCGCCCGGGTGTGGATACGGTTTTGCGTAAACCCCGCCTCTCCGATGAACAGTGACAGGGCCATGGAGAAACAGCCGGCATGGGCCGCACCGAGCAGTTCTTCCGGATTGGTCCCGCTACCGCTGTCAAATCGTGAAGGAAATGAGTAATCGACTTCAAATCCGCTGCTGCCGATTCGCATTTTCCCCCGTCCGTTTTTCAGCGTACCCTCCCAGATCCCTTCGGAATGTCTGACTGGCATGGTCAATCTCCTTTCTTTACCCGGCAGCGATGCTGTCGCCGGTATTTTTAAAAATCAGGGGCGCGCGATGGCAGTAGCGCCACCTGAAGCGCAGATCCTATTCCAACAGACATTCAAAATAATCGATCCAACCCGTCCCATCCATGGGTTGTGCACCCTATTTCTTGTTTATGGGTGCCTTACCGTGCGAAGATACCAGGAATAGAACACCCTATTTTATTTCGATGACCCCCCTTGGGCTGGCGGTACACCGGACAGGATCGGTGCCGTGGTCAATCCGCCTCTCACCGGCCATGCATGAAAGTCTTCATGCGGTTTAAACCCGACGCCGACAATGCCGTCACGGCTGTACAGTGTCCAGGCGTAGCGCGGTTCATAGACACTGGTGGTCGATGACCAGTAGGCATCCTGCACGTTGACAAACGGGTGACCGAGGGTCAGCGCCGGCGAATGCGCGTTGAGATCGACCAGGCTCTCCAACTCCCGGATGTTGGGCAGGCGCCAATCGCTGCAGCCGCCAAATTGTTTGCGGTTGAACGTCTTGACCATCGACAATGCCTCTTGCCAGGTTAGCGGACGGCCAGTCAAATCGCCATCTCTGCGCCAGATCAGACCCGTGTGCGCGTCATGGACGGAGGCATCGTCAACAATTGTAAAACGGGCCTCCCCGCTGGTACCCGCATCGACCGGTTTTTGATTGCCCGGGGAAACCGGCCAGACCAGATACGATCCATGTTTCATCCCGCGGTGGACACGACCGCCCCCCAGGTGGACATACCAGGCCTGATCGGGAAGGCGGCAACAGGAATCGGCGGTCCAATAGTAGCCGGTAAAGACATTGTCGAATGGATGGCCGCCGGGAAGTGCCGGATTGACCTTTTGATGACTGATCAGAGCAAAGAGGAGATCGCGAGACGGAAGCCGCCAGTTGTCGTATCCGTGTGCCTGGCGTGCCCGCATCCCCGCGACAAAGGCCAGCGCCTCGTTCCAGGTCAACGGATGTTCTGCCGGATTGGCATCTCTGCTCCAGGCCGCTCCGGTTAGATCATCCGCGACGACATGGCGCAACAGTCGAAAGCGCTGACGCGGCGGAAGGTGGGTTCTTTCAAAGGATGCATCCTGTCCGCTATTTTGGCAGGGGACTGCCCGACCTTCCTGGGCGTAGCATTTGTTCTGGTCGGTTTCCAGAAGGCGTCGATGCAAGTTTTACCTGCAATCAGTGCTCAAAGGTGATGAACGGCTTGGCTTCGATGAAACCGCCGTCATTGAGCATCTCGTGGTTCTCGACGTCAGGTGCAAAACCGAAAGCCTCCACATCCTCGCCAAAAACCCCCGGCAGGCTATGGCTGGTGGATGCGGGAAACGCGCCTGCCGAAGACTGCAGCCGGGTTATAATCGGTGTTTCGGGAATCTTGGCGATCTTCAAGATTTCCTCGATATACACATTGACCATGCTGACCATCTGCTTGGCGGTATCTTTCATCTGTTTGATATGGGCTTCGAATTTGGCCACGGCGTCGTCGGGGCTTTTTGCATCGACGATGCTGCTGAAATATCCATGCTTGACTTGGCTGTCGGCATCGATTTCGTCAAACGAGAAATGACCAATAAACAACATAGCGGCTTCCTTTCTTTTT
>NZ_JAWOHB010000074.1:0-52798 GCF_046496365.1 Desulfosarcina sp. | reverse complement strand
CCAGAAACAAAAATATCCAGGGGTGCCACTGGAAAAAACTCCGAAGGTCCGCCTGGCCCATCTCGAAAAATTGGCTGATGTTAAAAGTGAAAAAACCGGCACCGCAAGCCGGTGATCTCCCGCCGATACAGGAGGACCTTCAGCAACCCCGACAGGCCGATGCGCCCGTTGAGACGCTTGAGCAAAGGATTGATATCGGGCAAAATTACGCACACCCCTGCCGGTTCATCCTCAAAATAGATGAAGAAGGCCAGGTCTGGATCCGCAATTTTTGCCATGCTGTTTCCGACCTCCACCATTTCATGATCGGTCATGGGCACGTACCCCCAGTTGTCGGACCAGCAGTCGTTGTATATCTCCCTGACCAAGGCAAATTCAGGGTCCGGATCCTTTAGCCGAAAACCCCGGATGTGAATCCCTTTTTTTTGAGCCATCCGTTCCGCAAGCCGATTCATCCACTCAGGCAATTGGTAGGGCGCATCGATCAGGAAGGCAAATAGATCCTTTTCTTTGGTGAAACCGCACGATTCGACCAGACTCGGATAATAAGGCGGATTGTAAGGCATCATCAAAGCAGGGGGATACTCAAACCCGTCAATTAGCAACCCCACCTCGTAATTGACCGATGGGTTGAGAGGGCCTCTCAGGAAGGTCATCCCCTTGCTTTGAGCCCAGGTCTCCACCGAAGAGAAGAGCGCTGCGGCCGCCCCCGGGTCGTCCGCACATTCAAAGAATCCCCATATACCCATCTGTTCGCCGTGCAGATCGTTATGATGGCGATCAATGATTCCCGCGATCCTGCCAACCGTCTCCGCGCCGCGTCGGGCCAGCAGGAGGATGCGCTCGGAAAACTCCCAGAAAGGGTGTATGCCGGGATCCAGCATCCGGCGGAGCTCTTTTTTGAGGGGAGGTACCCATTTGGGGTACTCGGCATAAATTTTCCAGGGCAGATCAATGAAGTCCTTGAGTTCCCGATTTCTTTCTACAGTAATGATCTCAATGCCGGCCATATCTGCTCTTTTATAAGGTCTCATTGCTATAGCCAATTTTCATTTTTGTACCAGGCGACGGTTAATTCAGCTCCCCGGGCAAGTGCGATCCGAGGCTTGAAACCCAATAAAGTTTTGGCTTTGGTGGTGTCGCAGAGCCAATTCTTACAGATCATTTCCCTTACCTTGCCTCTGCTCAGGATCGAAGGCTTGCCGGTGAATCTGGCGCAACATTCTGCAAAAAAGGCCAGGCCGAAAAGCACTTGTCCGGGAAGGCGGAGCGGCCGTGCGCTTAACTCCATCGCTTGCGCAAAGGCGTCTCCAATTTCCTCCATCCGGTAGTCATAACCATCTGACAGGAAAAATACTTCCCCGTTCATTGTATGGGCCTCGGCCGCCAGGAGGATCGCATGGACAAGATCCTGCACATAGCACATGCTGATGCATTGATCGTGGTCGGAGAGGCAAGGCTTGATGCGCCTGGAGAGGCATTTGAAAAGCGCGTAAAAGCCTTTATCCCTGGGGCCATAAACGGCACAGGGCCGCAGGATGACCAGAGGCAGCTCATGGGAATGGGACAGGGCCAATTCCTCCCCCAACAATTTGCTTTTCCCGTAGGGCGAGACCGGTTCACAAGGGTCCGATTCACTTTTCCGCCCTCCGTTTCGACCCGGACCCGCAGCTGCCTGGCTGGAAAGATAGATAAACTTTTTGAGACGGGTATTGTTTTCGAGGCAGGCCTGAACGAGGTTCTCCGTACCCAGTCCATTGACTTCGAAATACGTTTTTTCCTTGATGGCCGTTATCGCACCCGCCAGATGAAAAACCTGATCGACATTCTGAACAGCCTGTTTCAGAGAACGCTTCTCCTGGCAATTTCCGACCACAAACTCAACAGGGAGGTTTTTCACCCATCCTAAGCGCCGCATATCCCGTACGAGGCATCTGACCTGGACCCCTCGTTGCACCAGGGCTTCCACCAGGTGGCTGCCGATAAACCCCGTCGCTCCTGTAACCAAGGCCTTCAATTGCCATTTTCTCCCTTTTCAAGAACCCGGCGGCAGACATTGGCGATATTCAAAGCCGCCGAGTCGTTCTGAAGAGGCATAAGGCGCCGCAATGTGTCCATATCGAAGTCCGAGTAAGTATCCTTGCCGAGCGCAACTCCGACGAAGGCAGTCGACGAAAATCGCGTAATCAGGGCATCGCAGTTAGCAATCATTTCTTCCGCGCTTGCAGTCGCCAACACCATGGCTTCCGGTGCATGCGCTTTTATTTCACGGTTGGCGCGCTCGATATTTTCGTTCGGGTGCAGCTTAAAGATAAGCTGCCGGTTCCCGGCGATCTCCACCGCCCTGCGGATGAAGGCCGGGCGGTCCTCACGCCGGAATAGCTCCCTGAGGTTCGACGTGCAGGCCAGCACGTAGTGCCTGTAGGGAAAGTCGTTTGTGCAATATCGCCGGCAGTTATCAAAATTGGGTATCCCCGTAACGACGATCTTCTCGGGACGCGCACCTTTTTGGATGAAGAAATCGCGATATCCAGCACTGGCAACACAGAAAAAACGGTATCCATCGCTGAGACCGGTCATCGCTGTGTCCGCCATCCAGTGAGGAAGAAATCGGAACCGTTTGACGAGATGGAACATAATGGATTCCGGATCGATAATTCCTTCCTGAACCAGTACGATCCTGCTGTCTCGAATGTTCTTCTGGATGTAAACGTCCGAGCAGGTAACCACCAGATCGTAGGGCCGCTTCTTGCCCTGGAAGTCGATGCGGAGGCCATGATCCTGCAGATAGGTCCGACAGCGTTCCACCATCCTGTTGCCTGCTATCGTGAATTCGATCAACCCGAGCCTTCGAAGAATCTCGTCAAAGCCGTGGCAATAGTAGGGCGAGAAGGAATGCTCGTACTCGGAAAGGTGCCTGGAGATCTGGACCATCTGGGTTGTCTGATTCATCGAACCACAGATGAAGAAGATCCTTTTTCCCATTCGCCCTCCGCCGTTTTCCATTCGGCTTCAGGCCGATCAACACAAGCATTGCCATCCTGAAAGCCGTGATGTGCGTAAAGTTCCTATGTCCTGCCCATTATTTCCTTATTTTCTTCAAAACTTTATGTAGCATTTTGGTACCTCTCATTACAATTTTATTCTCCCCCTGATGGAATTTTGGTTGCATGCATCAATGGTTGTCAGTTGTGCGGCGCGTATCATGAGGGTCGAAAATTTTATTGCCCACGCCGAACGGCAAATCGATCCAATCCGCCGTCGCGTAATAGCGGGTGAAACCACCCCTCATCATGAAGTTGACGGTCCTAAAGGCGCGGCAATCCCAGATATTGGGGGGCATTCGTGTTTATCGGTGAGCCGTGAGCATTCATCAGAATCCATATCCATGACACCAATTTCTGAATTCTGTCCCAAGGAATAGCGGGGGGGTGTTTTTTTGAGGACCAATCAATTGTCATCGTTTACTGGTGATTAAAACCAAAAGCCTTGCACCGTCGCACCATAGAACACCATCTATCTGATGCCAGCGATAGGAAGGTATGGGCGCTTCTTTAGATTTTCAGAGCCCATTCGTTTAATCTACGCCCCCATTCAAATCTATTTAGAACGAGGACAATCAAAAAAGCAATGCCGCCCACAATACACGCTGAAATAAATTTAAACTTTTCCATCTTACCTCCTTGGTACTCAAATTACTTTTTCGGTCTCATGGTCAGCAAAAACCACTTTAATCCGAATTAATTCAAGGAATGTAATTATGGTTCACGCGGCAAATATTTTGTTCACATAAATTCGACCCCAAAGCCGCATTACTTAGCCATTGAATGCAACCGCCACGTAATAATTGGTCTATCATCTAGAAAGCAATATGTGTGCCAAAATAATTATATTAAATAATCATAGTAGGTTATTGTGATTGAAAGGTGTGGATTGAATTGAAAATCAGCAAATTGAGAGGATTCAGCCAAAAAATATAACCTTTTTTACATAGATATTGAGAAAAGGTCAATTTTTTTTACCCAAAATAAATCTTGATTCTGACATGAAATCAATATATTGGAATTGAAGATTTTCGGTCAGCCAAGAATTACAGACGCAAAATCCACCGGGGGCAACTCCGGGCCGCTTCGATTCCGGCCTCCGGCGCCAATACGAATAAAAACGGCGACCGGCGTTCAAAGGCGCGCCGTTTTTTTAAGGTCGCTGAGGTCAATTATGTCCTGCTTACCCAGCGGCGGCAACCGCGGCCGGCGTTAAGGAAACATACCACTCAGGAGGCCTGTCGATGTGGATTCAGATCAAAAAATATATCCTTATCGGTCTCATCGTCGCCGCCGGATATCACATCCTGAACCATCACTTCATTTATTATAAACGGGCGTTTTCCCTGTTGCCCAAAGCGGAACTGACCCTTAAATACACCTTCTACAGTCTAGAAAACAAACGCCCGGAAACGATTTTAAAAGTCGATGAACTGCGCTGGGCCGGAATTGGAGACATCATGGTGGAAAAGGGAATTATTTCCGAGAGCCAGATGCGGATGCTGGAAAACAAGGCGGAGATGGCAGCGGATAATTAAAAGCTCCCAGATGCTGATCATCTATTTAAAATTGCTGTTGACCGCCTTTTTTTGGGGGGGAACCTTTATTTCCGGTCGAATGCTGGCCGGTTCCGTTCCCCCGTTTTCCGCAGCATTTTTTCGTTTTCTTATTGCCGCAGTGTGTCTCTATGTCATTGTTGTGCGGCGCGAAGGCAGGATCCCCAGACTGCAGAGGCATCAGATTCTGCCCGTGTTGCTGCTGGGACTGACCGGCGTATTGGCTTACAATGTATTTTTCTTCAATGGATTGAAGCTGATACCCGCTGGCCGGGCCTCCATCATCATTGCCAATAACCCGATTGTCATTTCTGTTTTATCGGCCCTGTTTTTTAAGGAATCCCTGACCCCGATCAAGACTGCAGGTATTCTGATTTCCGTAACCGGGGCTGTCACCGCGATTTCCGGCGGAGATCCGCTGGCCCTGTTTACCGGCGGCATCGGCATTGGGGATTTATTCATTTTCGGATGCGTGTTGAGCTGGGCGGCCTATTCGCTGCTTGGTAAACGGGTGATGCGTGACCTTTCCGCTTTGGCTGCGGTATCCCATTCCGCGGGCGTCGGTGTGATGACATTACTGATTCCAGCCTGCATGGAGGGAATGCCTTTGGCCGCACCGGCATATTCACTGGCGGACTGGGGCAATCTGGCCTACCTTGGCTTATTCGGGACGGTATTGGGATTTGTCTGGTACTACGAGGGGATCCGCGTGATCGGTCCGGCCCGGGCCAGCATGTTCATCAATTTTGTGCCCATCAGCGCGATCTGCCTGGCTCACATCGTCCTCAAAGAACCACTCACGCCGTCACTGCTTGTCGGAGCCCTTTTGGTGGTAGTCGGCGTCACCTTGAACCACCTGCCGGTTTCAGGTTTCCACTTGGCCAAATCCAAGGTGCGCTTTTGAAACGCAAAAGCGCGCACGGCTTGACTGTCTGCGGTTGAGTTGACAAGCACGTCTGACTTCGACGAGCGACCGCTTTGAAAGGAGAACACCATGGCGTCTTTACAGATACCCGGTTTTGGAACGTTGACGCTTGAGAATCTTGTGCTCGACTATAATGGTACGTTGGCCGTTGATGGTGAGTTGCTTCCCGGTGTCAGGGATGCCCTCAACCGCCTCTCGTCCGAGATGGCGATATATGTGGTCACCGCCGATACTTTCGGCAAGGCTGCCGACGGCCTTGCGGGCGTCAATTGTCGGCTGACTGTTTTGGCGCCGGGGTGCCAGGACATGGCCAAGGTCAACTTTATCAAACAGCTGGGCGCGGATCGAACGGCCAGTATCGGCAACGGACGAAACGATGCGCTGATGCTGGCGGACTCCGCCCTGGGCATCGCGGTGATATTGGGTGAAGGGGCTTCCATGGCGAGCTTGAAAGCGGCGGACATCGTCTGTACGGATATCCTTTCGGCCCTTGAATTGCTCATGTATCCGTTGCGGCTCACGGCAACGCTGCGAAAATGATAAGAGGGCCCAAAGCCAGAATAATTGCCAATCCAGCACCACGTTGACGATTTGAAGGCGCAGTATGAGAACATGTGGAAAGCGAAATGGATGCATTAAATTATCTCATGGAAAATGGTGAAGAGGCCAACCGCCTTGAGATTAAAGTAGATGTCGACCAGATTACCGCACAGGTCAAATGGTCGGGTTTAAAGGCGGGCATGCGCATTGCGGATATGGGCTGCGGACCGGGGAAAATTACCGCACTTCTCCACCACTTGGCTGCCCCGGGCGGCAGGGCGGTAGGCATCGATAACTCTTTAGACCGTATTCAACATGCCGTTGACAATTATGGGGGGCCGGAGATCACCTTTGCGTGCAGAAATATTTTGAACCCACTGGATGATCTCGGCAGGTTCGATTATGTATTGATACGTTTTGTTCTCGAGTACTATCGGACCCGGGCATTCGATATTGTCAGCAATGTAACCCGTATGGTCAAGCCCGGAGGCATCTTGTGCCTGATTGATTTAGACCACAACTGCCTGAATCAATACGGCATCCCTGCTCGATTGAAAAACGCCATCCGTGCAATTATCAGCAAATTGGGTCGGGATGCTGATTTTGACCCCCATATGGGAATCAAGCTATACTCCATGCTATACGACCTTGATTTTAAATCCATCGACGTCACCATGAATACGCACCACCTAATCTTTGGAGAACTGGACCAGGTCCAGGATTACGATTGGACCAAAAAGGTGGAGGTGGCAGCCCAAAATTCAGGATATGGCTTTGAAGAATACGCAGATGGGTATGCCGGGTTCTATTCTGAATTTAAATCCGCTTTTGCCGATCCACGGCGCTTCATCTACACACCGGTCATTTGCTGTCGAGGTGTTCGAACCGGGTGAACCGCGATAGCGAGCGCACGCCTCGCCGCTTGCGGCGGGGTCAGCGAGCGGGGAATCGATTTTCATCCGTGCGCGTTTTTTACTGATGGCGAGGGCTGCGACGGAATTGGAAAGCGGCACGCTTTTTTCGGCAACGCTGCTTGCTTCGCCGCGGATGGGGGCAAACTGGATCGATGTCTTGTTTCAGGAAACCCGCTGCATCCGGATCATGTTTTCCTCCTCAAGGAATTGAGTCTCAAGTAATTCCTTTTCATAGTGTCGGGTGAAGGCATCAACGACCTTTTCGTCAAAATGAATTCCACGTCCCTTCTCCAATAAACGCAAGGCGTAATTAATGGGAAGCGGATCTCGATAATGGCGTTTAGCAGTCACAGCCTCAAAGAAATCGGCCACGGCGATGATTTTAGCCCCCAAAGGAATCTCATCTCCTTTAAGGCCATTGGGATATCCGCTTCCGTCCATCTTCTCATGATGGGATCCGGCAATTTCCGGGACCTGGCTGAATATCCCTTCGAAGTTGATTTGTTCCAGAATGGTTTGTGTCTTCTGGGCGTGGGTTTTTACCTTCTCGTACTCATCTTTGGTCAAGCGCCCCGGTTTCTTTAAAATGGAATCAGGGACACCGATTTTACCGTAATCATGCAAAAGGGAGGCAACACGTATCATTTCTCTGTAATTGGTGGACAGGTTCAACTCGTCACAGATCCCCAGCGCAAATTCGGTGACCTTCTCCGAATGGCCGGCGGTAAGGGGGTCCCTGGCGTCAATGCTTGCCGCCAGCACGTGCAGGATGGAACCAAACTGACGCTGTCGGGCCTCCAGCAGATCCGCGTTGTTGATGCTGATGCCGATCACCGATGCGATGCCCATGAGAAGGCTTAGATCACTTTGAACCAAGGGACGTTTGGATCTAAGGTTGTCGACAGCGAGTATGCCGATTGACTTTCCGTCACAGATAATGGGGCAGCAGATAAAAGACTGTGTGCCCATCTGGTGGGCAAATGCCAGGCTTCTTTTGGAAAGGTTGGGACTGATCTCTTCAATATCATTGATGAGAAAGGGCTTTTGCTCTCGAAAGGAAACGACAAAGACACCTTTTGAGTCCGCTTTATTCAAATGGAACGCGGATTTTTTTATGAAATCAAGTTTTTCCTGATCATATCCGAAACCGGCACGAAATTCCAACAAAGATCGGTCTTCATTGACCAGCAGGATGAAACCACGGTCGTAATCCAGGCGTTTTTCAAAAAGGGAGGCTACCGTTTCCATTACATCTTTAATATTGGTGAATTTGCTGATGGTCTGTCCGATTTCATTGGTCAGCAGTGTATTGTTGTAGTTAATCTGAGTTTCATCCATCAGTCGGTCAGCTGAGTCACTGAGGATATTCAAACTCTTTTTTAGCTCGCGTTGCTGAAACAGCAGGTGGGTGCATCCTAGAAACAAGAAAATGATCAGGAATAAGGGAAAATAAAACGAAACCGTTTCTTCAGGTTTGAAAAAAGCCAGCACGATGCAGGAAAAAATCAGAAAAAGTGTCAGGTAGTTCTGAATGATCCGGAAAATTTCAGAACTCGATATTTCCCAAGAAATTAAATATTTACAAGTTTCTGCGCCCGTAAAAATGCATTGGGTATGTTCGATCCGGGGAAGCTTGTTGGTAAACCCGATGGCAATGGCTTCTAAAAGGCCCATTCTGTTTTCACACTGATAGGGCTTTTCATTAACCCCGGGCTTTGGTGTTACGGTGATTTCTACTTTGTTGGCGGATATTTTTTTGGTTTGATAATTAGACGATCTGGCGTAGTTTTCAGAAGCGTGGCCGATGATTTGATATACTTTTCCCGGCCCCAACTGACCAAAAATGAAATGACCCAAGGCGGGAACCAGGGAGGGCGAGGCGGCGAAACGTCCCGCCTCTCTTGCAATATTCGTATTACCGGTAAGTTGGGCTACTTTCTCATAGAAGCGGTCAATCTGGACCTGGGTAAACCAGTGACCCTGGTCGGCGATTTCATACGGCTTCATGCCCGCATGGTCTAAAACCTCTTCAATATTCACATAGCTGTATTTCTCTTTTAGCAGCCTGACCCATACATTTATCCCCCGGCTGTTATACAGGGCGCTGTCTTCAGTGAATGTTTTTTTTGGGGGTTCGGGAGATGACCGCATAATCACGTTTTAATGTTTGAAGAATTTTAATAACCGCTTCAAATATCTAAAATAATCATCCGTATAGTTCAGGTCGAAAATCCACAGATTATATAGTTTTTCCATGGGAATGCCCAATGCCCTTGCGCTCTGCGCCGGATAGGTAAGTACGGGCATGTCTTCGAGCTGCAACCTGTCGAAGAGATCCGACAGGCTCGTTTGAATGATCTGACCATCAAGGCCCTCATGGTTCAGGATGATGATTTTGACGCAGTTGGTCAAATCGGACATGTTCAATCCGATATCGGCGATGTCGATAATGATCACGATTTTGAGTATATCCGCCATCTTGAGCGTAAAGAGATGGCGGCATCGAAGCAGCCCGATTTGCGCAAAGGCCTGCTCCGTCTCCTTGATGTCGTGGTTATCGGCACTTAAATCCAAAGCTTGAATCAGCAATCCACCGGATTGTTCTTCGTAGTAACACTCAAAATCGGCAAGGTCGCTGTCTGTTATGGGTTCAATGTGCCAGCCTTCGGGCAACTTGCATCCCCGATGCTCGATTTTTCGGAAATGATAATAGGCAAACTGGTCAACGGAGCATCTTTTGGGGTTTAGGATGCTTTTGGCCGCACCTCCGAACACATGGTTGGGGAATTTGTTGTCCGGGCGGTAGTAACAGAAGGCGTAACTCATCTTTATGGAGTTGAGCCGGTGCGAATCATTGATGAAACTGCCCATCTGGTTAAACACCGCCAAGCCTCCCCGATTGCTTGAAGATCGAATGGCAGCCAGGTGATGCATCATCCATGCCTTCTCGTAAAAGCGGACCACGGCCATGTGCGCCAGAATCTGGCCATTGCGCTGATGGATGAAGTGCCGGGCAATATTTGGATTTTGCGTGTAAAGTTTTTTGTAGGTCTCTTTGATGCGGGCTTTATGCTTCTCGATATATTCATATTTCTGGGGGTAAATGAAACCGGTTTCAAAGAAAAAATCCCACAGGTCATCCAGATTGACCCGGTGGCAGATATAGGCATTCTTGTTGTCGGTCTGATGAATGAGGGAGAGCACCTTAACGTGTTCATCCGCGGGAATGTCCAGAATTGCAAGTCCACACCGGATCATTGCCGTTTTGCCGACATCCTCGATCTGCTGGCTGTAGACCACCTGCACTGAACAGGTAACATGGGACCCGTCGCCAAAGCAGATTTGAAGGTCCGGAATGATCAATCCCGGCAACAGCATTGCGTGCTTGAACTCTTCCCGAACCGCCAGGCCGGACCCGGACAGGTTGAGCACTTCCAGGTTGACCTGTTTTTTTGATAACGGATGGACGAAGCTGATGGTCGGCAAGGGGACCATCAGCTGGCGGGTGCTTCTGAACTCTTTCGGATTGAACCGTCGTAGATGCCTGTTAACGGGTGTTACGATCCAGTCCTGACTTTTATGGCCGTGGCTTTTCTTGACAATTCGGCATGCTCCGGAAAATAAGGTTCGGCTGCCATCAAACAGGATGACATTCATCGGCAGGTCGTTATTCATCCAGTCAAAGGTCTGGGGCGGGGTGGTCCGAACCTGGATTTTGAAGGAGAAGGTGGAAAAATCAATCATCGAGCCATAAAACAAGGCCCCGTTCTGGGTCACATAAACGTTGACGCCCCTGCACGGGTAACGCCTCGTGCTGCGGGCGTCCTGGGCCCTGCAGGTTTCCGGAAGAATGAGCTGGATCGAATGTATATCGATTTCTTGTACATCCGGTTCGACCACCAGAAAACGCCTGCCGTCGGGGATGAGAATGTTCTTGAAACGAAAGGACTCCGGATGGTTGACAACGCTGCAGGCATCCTGCTGCCACAGGCAGGTTAAATGGTTGTCATGGCAGGGCTGCGGTTTGGCTTTCAAGGACAACCCCCGGTGGTAGGCTTGATGGCGAAAAGTAACGTAAAGGGGCTTGTCAAGAAAATTGAGGTGGTTGAGCTTGTTGATTAATTGGCGCTGGCTGATCTGTGTGGCGGTGCAGGCGGCCTCCATAACGGGTGATGGGGGGGGCGGGGCGGAAATGAGCAATTTTTCGTTTGGACTGACTGCCGTGTCTGCTTGGGCGGCATCCGGGTACAGGCTTGCCCGTTCCATGGTTGAACCTCAGTGTCGGCTACCGGATCAATGCAAGAAATTCAGATGAAATTGCTGTTCGGAACCAAGGTACCCGGATGGGCAGGTTGGTATCCCTGCATTCATCCGTAGAAACGCCTAACATAAATTCCCTTTTTATGCAAAGGGTTATATTAAAATTGGAATTGTGTCGGTGCGAAAATGGACAAGCAGGGGATGCCAACAAGGGGTAGTGGTCTGTCAACCACCGATACCCTGCATCTGGTCTTTAACGGTTGTCATACCGTCAGGGCAGAGCCGGTGTTTAGCCGCTTTTTGCTGCACGACAATTCGAAAAATCTCTGCCAGTTGTCCATCCGACCCACCGCTTCTTAACAACTCCCTGAGGGGGGCGTGGTGATCGGACAGCAGACAGGCGCGAAGCTTTCCGTCCGCCGTCAACCGCAGGCGGTTGCAATGGCTGCAGAAATGCTGGCTCAATGCGCTGATGAATCCGACCTCTCCCTGCGCACCTTTCAGGCAAAAGCGTCTGGCCGGACCGTCATTGTGACCATTGCTGACCGGAATCAACTCCCCGATGGTGGCAATCCTGGCTTGGATTTCCGGGGTCAGAATCTGATCACGGGAGCTGGTCCGGCTGTTTCCGATGGGCATGTATTCGATAAACCGGATGTGGAAGGGATGATTCAGTGAAAGCCTGCCGAAGTCCAGGATTTCGTCGTCGTTGATGCCTCGCATGGCAACGACATTGATTTTAATGGGCATAAAGCCGATTTCGAGAGCCCGCTCAATTCCCGTCCACACCTGCTTAAACTGGTCGTAGCCGGTGATCTGGGCATATTTTACCGCGTCCAGTGAATCCAGGCTGATATTGATCCGGCGAATGCCGGCATCAAATATGCGTTGGGCGTTGGGGGCGAGGAGAACGCCGTTGGTCGTCAATGAGACATCTTCCAATTCGCGTATACGCGTCAACTGGGCCAAAAAATCAATCACCCCTTTTCTAACCAGGGGTTCTCCGCCAGTGACGCGTACTTTACGGATGCCGAGGCCAATGCCGATGTGCACCAGTCGCAGAATCTCTTCGTAGCTGAGGATATCCCCATGTGGGAGTTTGGGAATTCGGCCCTCCGGCACGCAATAAAGGCACCGGAGGTTGCAGCGGTCGGTTATGGAAATCCGCAGGTAGTTCAGGTGGCGATTTTCCCGATCCACCAATTCACAGCCAATCCCTATCCCTTTCTCAAACGGGTTGCCCATAGCTGTTCCTGACACCAGCCGATGCTGGTGGATAAAATTTTCACAAAAAATTAACCACGGTAGCCCAAGATTGCCTGGACAAGACCGGGAATCGTGTACGTATCCGCCTCAATTGCAACCGAAAGGCCCAGATCCAGGGCTGTCTGGGATGTAATGGGGCCGATACTGGCCACGGTGACACCCTGCATCAGCCGTTCAGCACGGTCCGGTGGCAGCAGTCGGCAAAAGTTTTTCACTGTTGATGAACTGGTGAACGTGACCATGTCGATGGTGCCGGCAGCCAGGCGGGCGATCATGTCCTCCGCGTTGTTTGCCGCTTGAAGGGTTGCATAAGCCGTCACCTCATCCACAGTCGCACCCATGCGGGTCAACTCGAGCGGAAGCACGCTGCGCGCTTCCCTGGCCCTGGGCAGCAGGATCCTGCCGCCCTTTAGCGTCGTGGTGGAGAATGCCTTAACCACAGATTCGGCGCGGTAGCTTTCAGGGAGGAGGTCGCTTTTCAACCCCCAGGCCCTTAACCGGTCTGCAGTCGCAGGGCCGATGGTGGCGGTTTTGATGTGTCCCAGGGACCTCACATCCAGACCGTTTTCAAAGAGGCGCCGGAAAAAGTAATCCACCCCGTTGACGCTGGTGAAGACGACCCAGTCATACTGGGAGAGGATTCCGATGGCTTTGTCTAAAGATTCCCAGTTCGGGGGCGGAACCACCTGGATGGTGGGGCACTGAATACATTCGGCACCGCATTCCGTCAACTGGTGAACCAGGTCACTGGCTTGCTCACGGGCCCGGGTAACTACGATGCGCCGACCCATCAGGGGCCGGGTCTCAAACCACTGCATAGTTTTTCGAAGATTGACCACGCCGCCGACAATGATGATGGCAGGGGCTTTGAGTCCGGCTTTGCGGGTTTCGTCGACAATCGTATCCAGGGTGCCGGTCACGGTCTTCTGTTTGGGGGTGGTACCCCAGCGGATAACCGCGACGGGCGTATCGGCTGCACAGCCGTTGGAAACCAGATTTGCGGCGATGGTCGGCAGGTTCTTAACCCCCATAAAAAACACCAGCGTGCCGATGCCTGTTGCCAGGGCCTTCCAGTCGATACTGGATTCGGCCTTGGTCGGGTCCTCGTGGCCGGTGACAAAGGCAACATCGGATGTATAATCCCGGTGGGTCAACGGAATTCCCGCATAAGCCGATGCCCCGATGGCGGCAGTGACGCCCGGAACGACCTCGAACGGGATGCCTGCGGCGATGAGGACTTCTGCTTCCTCACCGCCGCGGCCGAAGATAAAGGGGTCCCCTCCCTTGAGTCGCACCACCACTTTTCCCTGTTTGGCTTTTTCTACAATCAGGGCGTTGATGCCGTCCTGGGGCAGGGTGTGGTCGCCCCCTTTTTTGCCAACGTAAATCATTTCCGCGTCCGGGTTGGTCTCCGCCAGCAGGACCGGCGACGCCAGATAGTCATAGACCACGACATCGGCCCCGGCGATGCAGTTCCGGCCCTTTACGGTGATCAGGCCGGGGTCGCCGGGACCGGCGCCTACCAGGAATACCTTGCCTGTTTTGTTTTTACTGTACATCTTCGTTCAGTCTTTCCAGGATCTCTCCGGCCCCCATGTCCAGCAGCGTTTCGGCCAACTCCAGGCCGATCCGTTCGCTTCGGATCACGGGACCGGTTCGTGATTGTTTGATTTGATGGGAGCCGTCGACATCGCACACCAGACCGGTGAGGGTGTATCCTTTTTCGTCGATATGCCCATGCCCGGCAATGGGAACCTGGCAGCCGCCTTCGAGGCGGTTTAAAAATGCTCGTTCGCCCAGAACCACCTGCCGTGTTGGTAAATGGTCCAGGGCGGCAACCACCGGGCCAACCCGCGGGTCTTTATCCCTGATTTCGATGCACAGAGCGCCTTGTCCCACCGCCGGAAGCATGACTGATTCCGCCAGGATTTCGGTGATTCGGTGGGCCAGCCCCAGACGGCGGACACCGGCGGCTGCCAGCACGATGGCTTCCAGTGCCTCGCTGTCCAACTTTTTCAGGCGGGTGTCCACATTCCCCCGCAGGGGAACGATGATCATGTCGGGGCGCACATGCAGCAGCTGGGCGGAGCGGCGAAGGCTGCTTGTGCCAACCCGGGCTCCCTTTTCCAACCGATCCAACGTCAGACCGCTGCGGGTGATCAGAACATCGCGGGCTTCTTCCCGATCAGGGATGGCACCGATGCAGAGACCATCGGGAATATCAGCGGGCATGTCCTTCATGCTGTGAACGGCAAGATCGATGCGCCCATCCAACAACGCCTCTTCGATTTCCTTGACGAACAGTCCTTTGCCACCCACTTTTGCCAACGGTACATCCAGAATCTTGTCTCCCCGGGTTTTGATGATGGTCAGTTCGACGGTTAGATCCGGATGGTGGCGGCAAAGGGAATCTTTCACCCAGTTCGCCTGCCAGAGAGCCAATTGGCTGCCCCGGGTTCCGATGGTGACGATGTCACCGGCCATCAGTGGCCACATCCGGCACAGCTTGATGCGCTGCATCCGGAGCATGACGACGATGAGGCCGATGTGTTCACCGTCTGGCCGCCGCTGCCTTTGCTGACAAAACCGCAGGTGGACATGAGTCGGCAAACCGTGTCGGCCTTGCACACGGGGCACTGGTCCGGTTCGCCGCCGCCCAGCACCAGATACTCGAAATCGTGGCCGCAGCCGTTGCAGTGGTATTCATAGATGGGCATGGAACATTCACTCCTTTTTTTTGCAAATTCAGGCATCATGGCAATCCCCGCGACAAGCCACGGGGAGCAATTATCATAAGCACGAAAGACGGGTTAACAACAGCCACCGGTCGCGCTTGACCATACGGACGGGCCGGCCCTGGCCACGCAAGGCACGGTTTAAGAAGCCTTTGCCTCCATCATGCGGTCCTGGGTTGCCGCGATCTGCGGTTGGCTGTCATGACCCAGCGCCACCGCCAGCTCAAATTCCGCCAGTGCATGGCCCAGTTTCCCCTGGTTTAGGTAAACATGACCCAGGCGGTGCCTGAAAATGCCGTTGTCCGGGGATAGCCGGACGCTTTGCTCGCACAGCACCGAAGCCACATCCAGGCTTTCACCCCGCTGGCTGTAGAGGCGGCCCAAAATTGAGAGCGACTCTGCGTCGACAGGGTTTATTTTAACTGCCCGCTTGTAAGCCTGGATCGCTTCCTTGGTCAACCCCAGCATTTCCAGGCATCGTCCGAGGCTTTTACATGCGGGTCCGGATCGGCGGTTGGCCCGGGAGGCGGCCTCCAGGTAGGGTCGGGCCTTTTCGGTGGCACCCATTTCCATGAACGTCTGGCCGAGGTGAAAGATCACTTCGAAAACATTGGGTTCCCGGGCATCTGCATCAAGGAAGCATTCCAGGGCCTGCTCGCGTTTGCCTTTGAGCAGGAGAATATATCCTTTGTTGTATATGGCCATCATTTCCTGCGGAGAAAGCCAGATTGCATTGTCAAAGGCGGTCAGGGCGTTATCGTAATCTTTTAAAACACCATGGCAGACCCCCAGGCTGTTGTGCAGGTTCATATCCACAGGATCAAGCCGCAATCCCTTTTGGTATTCAGCCATGGCGCCGGCGATATCGCCAGCCTGGTAATGGCGGTCTCCGCTGATGTTGAGGCTCACTGCATCGAAATCGATAATCGTGCCGGGACCGATAAATCCTGCGTGTTCAAGGGCTTTTTCAGCGTTTTCCACAGTTTGGCTGCGGGTGAAGTTGATCGTCGGGTATGTGGCCACGCCGATGGTTGTCAGCGGGCGCTGTTCGCCCTGGAATGCATCCAGAAGATGTCTGGCCGCGAGCCTGCCTTCAGCAGCGCCAAGCTGCGGCAACACGCAGGTGATACGATTGCGGGCGATCTGCGACCACGCGCCGCGGTGCCTTTGGCAGATTGTGGCGATGGGAATGATTGCCTCTTCCGGGAGGGCTGTCCGCGCCTCATCATCCGCTTTCACCCCGGCCGCCCACTCAAACCTGACCGCAATGGCACATAGTTTAGACGCGCCATGCAGGTGGGTGTCGATGAAAGCCAATAACTCCGTTCGGTCGAGCATGTCGGCAAAGTGACTGCGGGGTGCAGCGTTGCCGTCGCAACCGGTCAGGATGCCGGGCGACGTCTGGTCGTCCATGCCGTCATCTGAATGGGAGTAGAGGAATTCTTGTGTCGCGCTTCGATTTTTAAACAGATCCGGGGAATGTCTTGCCATTGATTCACCTTCTCGCGGCGCTGTCGGCCAGCATGTCTGTAAAGGCCTTTTCAATGATATCCAACTCTTCTTCCTGCAGGGTTCGCGGGTCGATGATAAATTGGTCATTTTCGATTCGGCCGATAATGGGCGGCGTGTTGTTGCGCATCCACAGTTCGACCGTATTGACCGAAACCCCGTCTACGGTGACACCGACACAGCGGCTGGGCAATTCCAAAAGGGGGAGCGAACCGCCGCCGGCCTTTGAAGAAAGATCCAGCAGCACTGCGCTGAGCCGTCCATCGAAATTCCTTTCCAGACGAGATTTCAATTCGGCGGCGCGCGCCTGGATGACGGCCAATGGCAGGGTCAGCATCCGCAAGGTGGGAATCTGAAGCACCGCCTGGTTCTCGTCACGGTAGAGCTGCAAGGTGGATTCCAGTGCGGCCAGTGTCAGTTTGTCGATGCGCAGGGCCCGGGTCAGCGCATTGGCCTTGATCCGGTCGATATGCTGCCTGGCACCCAAAATGATGCCTGCCTGGGGACCGCCCAGCAGTTTGTCACCGCTGAAGGTGACCACATCCACACCCGCAGCCAGGGATTCCTGGACGGTGGGCTCTTTGATCAGGCCGTATTTGGAAAGATCGACCAGGGTGCCGCTGCCCAGGTCTTCCATGACAGGCAGGTTGTGGCGCCGACCCATGGACACCAAATCGGGAAGTGACACCGCGGCCGTGAATCCCACGATGCGGTAGTTGCTGGTGTGGGCCTTGAGCAGCAGTCCGGTCTTTTCACCGATGGCGTTCTCGTAGTCCCGCGGATGGGTCCGGTTGGTTGCTCCCACTTCTTTAAGGATGGCACCGCTTTTTGCCATCACGTCGGGAATGCGAAATGAACCGCCGATTTCCACCAGTTCACCGCGTGAAACAATCACCTCCCGGCCTGCGGCCAGCGTATCCAGGCATAGCAATACGGCTGCGGCATTATTGTTCACGACCATGGCGGCCCCGGCTCCGCTCAACTCACACAGGATACCTTCCACGGCGCTATAACGGGAGCCACGCCGTCCTTTTTCAAGATCAAACTCCAGATTAGAATAGCGGCCGGAGATGGATGTCAAGCGTTCCATGACCACCGGCGAGAGCAATGAACGCCCTAGATTGGTGTGCACCACTACGCCGGTGGCGTTGACGGTGCGTTTCAGCTTTGGCGCCAGGGTTCGCCCGGCTCTTTTTTTAACCTCAGCCACAAGGCTGTCGCGGGAAAAGCGATCGCTGTCCAGGGGCGTCTGCGAAGTCAGAACCATGGCCCGCAGGTCGTCGATTGCAGCTCGGATGGCAGGGATCAATACCGATTTGGGGATGTGGTCGAAGTGTCGGCCCTCTGCCCCATATTCGAGCAAACGGTCCACCCCGGGGAGTTGTCTCAACTGTGTCTGCTTGTCTTCTTCCATGGACTCGGTTCTCAATCGGGTGTCGGGTCAGCTGCCGTTTTCATTTGGCTGCATGGTTGATTCCAAAATTTTGCTTGGAATCAGATCCACAAGTTCGTTGAACTGTCCGCTCGACAGGCCAAGGCGTGACAGGTGGTCGGTTAGATTTTCCGTGCCCATGCGCTCCAGCTCGAGACCGGAGTGAAACCTGGACATGAGCAGATCCGCCAGATAAACAATGGTGGTCAGGGCGTCGCTGCCCTGGTTCTCTTCCGGCCTGTGGTGAAATCGGATGGCGTTGGCCAGGCAGTCGGGCAGGGACCACCGCCTGGCCAGCAATGCACCCACACGGGTATGATCCATGCCAAGGATTCGGGTCTCCACGTCGATGATTTCTGACTGGCGGTTCTGAAATTCACGGTAGAGCATCGGGTAGGCCCCGGTGATATACTGGTCCAGGACGACCTTGCCGATATCGTGCAAAAGCCCGGCCGTGTAAGCGATGCCGGGCAAGGCTGTTGCGGTCAGGCCGGCAATCTTTTCAGCGAGCCTGGCCGTGCCGATGGCGTGATGGTAAAGGCCCCCTTTGCACAGGCTGTAGCCGTTGCCGCTCTGGCTGAAATAGCTTTGTACGGCAGCGGAGATGACCAGTCGGATAAACAGTTCCTGGCCAAGGAAGACCAGGGCATGATCCAGCGATGCCACATCGTGATGCTTGGTGAACATGGCCGAGTTGCACAACTGGATGGTTCGGGCGCTGATGACCTGATCTTTTTTCACCTCTTCGGCCACTTTATCGATCTCGTAGGCGCCTTCCTCGATGATGCGCAGGACCTTCAGGGCGACCTGGGGTATCGGCTGGATGGATTCGATGGTCTGCTGGACGTCTGCAGCCTGTGGTGACGCCTCGTCGCTGGTCATCCCCACCGCGTCGAACCCGACCGGTTGGATAGCGTATTGCCAGTTCTGCATGTCCAGTTCGATGCAGCAGGTGAAAAAACCGCCCGTCTCCGATCGCACCATCTGAATTCCTTCGGCATTCAGTGTAGCGATCACTTTTTCCGCGGTTCTGCCGCCGATATCCAGATGTATGTCCTGAGGCGTCAATGGGCCCACTAGTGCACCGCCGGCAATTACCGCCTGCATTTTTTTCCGGGTGGCGCCCAGTTCCAGCAGTTTGTTCAAAAACAGCGGCATGCCGGTGGTGGCAAATTTTTCAGGCTGGTCCATGCTTTGGATGCTGACGGGTTCCGGCAACAGCAGGTGGATAAGCCCTCCGACACCGGCGGTGTCATCGAACACGGCCACGCCGACGCAAGTGCCTAAAAATGCCTGAAGCCGGCGGGGTTGGGTGTTGCCCACCTCGAAGGATCCAGAGGCCACATGATAATTCTTTGATATTCCCATTCTGGCCTGCTTTCCATTCACGATAATTTCTAACCGCGAAGCATACCATTAATAACCTATGGTTTTCAACCATGGGATCACCTTTTCCAGATAGTTCCGGTGAACGCAAATCAGCCGGATTCAAGGCATTGGTCATTGACAGGGATGGGGATTTAACTTACAAGCGGGTGTAAAGGTGCGTTTCGCTTAATAGGGAATCCCGTGAGAACCGGGAGCGGTCCCGCCGCTGTAACCCTTCCCCTTTCGTCTGGACGAAAGGGAATCGTTGGGCCATATGCCACTGTCCCGGAATGCCGGTGTGGGAAGGCGCCCGGCGTTTGGGGAAGCCAGAAGACCTGCCTTGCACATGTGCCGGAGAAGCCTTCCTGGAAAAGCGTTCTCGGCCATTTAAATAGTTAAGGGCCAAGTAAACTGGGTGCAACCCTTCAGACCGGAAAACAGGTTTGAAGGGTTTTTTATTGGTTCAGGTAAAATCAAGATTCAACCAGACCCCGGAAGACCCATTTCACAAACGGGTTTTTCAAGCTGTGCCCGCTGGACCGGGTACCGGTTAAAAAATACCCGCAGAGACAGAACAACCATGCCCGACGCATTGTCCCAGAACCCGCCCAAACGCCTCCAGCACCACAGCCGTCTTTTGGTTGTGCTGCTGGCCCTGGCATTGCTGCTGACCATCAGCCTGTCGGCCGGTATGGGCTATCTGAAGATCGCCTGGCTGGATGTGCTGCGGGTTGTGGGCGGCAGCCTGACGGGAAGCGCAGCGTTGACCGCCGGCCTTGACGAATTGACCCGGGTCATCATCATGGAGGTTCGGTTGCCGCGCATTCTTACCGCTGCGGCGGTAGGCGGCGGGCTGGCGCTCTGCGGGGTGGTGTTTCAGGGCATATTGCTCAACCCGCTGGCTGATCCATACACCTTGGGGGTTTCCGCCGGCGCCGCCTTTGGCGCTGCCCTGGCGCTGTTGCTGAACCTGACCGCGGCGGGTATCTACAGCGTACCGGTGTGCGCCTTCATCGGGGCCACCGGTACGCTGCTGCTGGTCATTTACCTTTCTTCCTCCGCAGGTGGGGCCAACGCGAACAACCTTATCCTGTCGGGCATCATTGTGGCGGCCATCCTCTCCGCTGGCATCAGTTACCTGAAGTTCGTGGCCGACGAACAGGTGTCGGTGATTATTTTCTGGCTGATGGGCAGCTTCGCATCCAAAACCTGGACCGATGTGGGCTTGAGCGGCGCTTTCCTGCTCGTCGGCCTGGTGGTATTCGTCTTCTATGCCCGCGACCTGAACCTGCTGTGCCTGGGACGCCGGGCAGCCGCATCTTTGGGGGTGGACGCCCGCCGGGTTCCCTGGATTCTGCTCATCACCGCCTCACTGGTGGCGGCAGCCTGCGTCTCCGTTTCAGGCATCATTGGCTTCGTGGGGCTGCTGGTTCCCCATATGATGCGGGCCCTGGTGGGGCCGGACAACCGGCGCCTGCTCCCCCTTTCCCTTCTGGGTGGAGCGATTCTGCTTCTGTGGGCGGATACGGTGACCCGGGCGGTGCTGCCCCATGAGATCCCCATCGGCGTGCTCACGGCACTGATCGGTGGTCCCTTTTTCTGCTACCTGTTCCGCAAACGCCAGACCGGTACGAGGGGGATCTAAAGGTGGGATTTTCACTTTGCGGAGTTGGATTCGCCCATCCGGGCAAGACCCTTTTCGACGACCTGGATCTGGACCTGCGTGGCGGCTGTTTTACCGGCATCATCGGCCCCAACGGGTGCGGCAAGACCACCTTGCTGGACCTGATCTGCCGGCACCGGGTACCTCATAGGGGTGATCTGCGCTACAAAGATAAACCCCTGGCTGCCTACGGCAAGCGGGCGCTGGCCAGGCAGATCGCGCTGGTGCCCCAGGATTACGGCATCAACTTTCCCTTTACGGTCGAAGAGGTGGTCTTTATGGGGCGTTACCCCCACACCCCGCGGTTCGGTGCACCGTCCGTTGAAGATATGCAGTGGGTGGCGCAGACCATGGCTGACTGTGATGTGCGGGTATTCAAGGATCGTCCCATTACCTCCTTGAGTGGTGGGGAGCGCCAGCGGGTCATTTTTGCGCGGGCGCTGGCCCAAAATACACCGGTGCTGGTTCTGGACGAGGCAACCGCCAACCTGGACGTCTGCCATGCCCTGACGCTCCTGGATCGGGTGGCAGACCTGGTTCAGACTGAAAGACGGACGGTGATTGCCGTGTTTCAGGACCTGAATCTGGCTGCGGCTTACAGTCAGGAGCTGGTTATGCTGAAAGCGGGCCGGGTGGTGGCCGCCGGTCCCACAGAGGATGTGCTGACGCCGCAGAACCTGAAAACAGTATTCAACGTTCAGGCCCGGGTGGCGATTGATGACTTCACCGGACGCCTCCAGGTCCGCTGCAAAAGAACGTGATCGGGGAAATCAGACATTGAAGTGCAAATGGACAATCTGCAGCGTTGTGATCGCCGGGCTGTTTTGGGGTGGTGCCGGCTTTGCCACTGAATTTCAGCTGGATGAATCCGTTTGGAACCAGGGTCCGTATGGCCGCATCATTTCGCTTTACGGTGCTCATACCCAGAACCTGCTGGCCATGGGTGCAGCCGATCGGCTTATCGGCGTCGACGGCCAGTCATCCCGCCTGCCCGGAGCCGAAGGACTGCCGATTTATTCCTATCACGACGACCCGGAGCGGTTTCTGGCCGCCCGTCCGGACCTGGTCCTGATCAGGCCCATGATCGAACGCGGGTACGCACGGCTGGTGCAGCGGTTGGAAAAAAGCGCAATCCAGGTGGTGTCGCTGCAGCCTACCAGCGTGGATCAACTGGAGGAATACTGGCGGATTCTTGGCACGCTCTGCGGTCGGGAAGCGCAGGCCGACGACATGGTTCGTACTTTCAAGATGGCGGTGCACGATTTCAAACGTCTGGCTGCGCAGGTCGAGAATCCCCAGCGGGTCTATTTCGAGGCCATTCACAGCAAAATGAAAACGTTTGCACCGCAGGCCATGGCCATCTTTGCCCTGGAAACCGCCGGTGGAATCAATGTGGCCACGGATGCCCCGGTAAGGGCTGACAACAACATCGCCGTATACGGCAAGGAGCGGCTGCTGTCGCATGCCGCCGAGATCGATGTTTTTCTGTCCCAACACGGCGCCATGAACCAGGTTCCCGTGGAGGTGATCCGGTCGGAACCGGGATTTGGTGCCATTTCGGCAGTCAAATCGGAACGCGTCTACCTGGTCGATGAGGCGATCGTCTCACGGCCGACACTGGGGCTGCTCAGGGGCATCTATCGTATCGGCTGTCTGCTCTACCCGCAAATCTACTGTGAGGCAGGCCGGCGGATTCTGCGTTCAGCCGGCGTGAGCGACTGAAAACCCCCACCGCGCTGCCCAGGAAGGACATTGTCATCAAAGGTATCGTCATCGCCGGCACCCACAGCGGGGCAGGCAAAACCACTGTCACGTTAGGATTGATGGCGGCGCTTGCCGCCCGGGGATACACGGTCGCACCCTTCAAGGTGGGACCTGATTTTATCGATCCCGGCCACCACAGCCGCATCACCGGACGGACCAGCCGGAATTTGGACGGCTGGATGCTTTCGAAAGCCTACAACCTGGAGACCTTTGTCAGAAACACAGCCGGTGCCGATATGGCTGTGGTGGAAGGGGTGATGGGCCTTTTCGACGGCTTCGACGGCCGCAGCGAGGCCGGCTCCACCGCCCAGATGGCCAAGTGGCTCGGGCTTCCGGTGTTGCTGGTGGTGGGGGCACGTTCGATGGCCCGCAGCGCCGCCGCGCTGGTCAAGGGATTCGAAGGCTTCGACGATGGGCTCGCTTTTGCCGGTGTGCTGTTCAACCATCTGGGCAGCGAGCGCCACTTCACCTACCTGAAAGAGGCCATGGGTGGGCATGTAAGTATGCCGGTGCTTGGTGGTTTGATGCGCGATGCGGCCATCGCCTTTCCCGAGCGGCATCTGGGGCTGGTGACCTGGGAGGATCACGATCTGTCTCCGGACAGTCACGCGCGTTTGGCCGGGTTGATCGAAAATCAGCTGGATCTTGACCGGTTGATTCAGCGGCTGCCTGATATTGATTTCCAAGCGAAGCCGCCCGGTCCTGCAACCGTTGGGAACAGGTCCGGTGTGCGCATTGGTGTCGCCCGGGATGCCGCTTTCTGCTTTTACTATGCGGATAACCTGGAGCTTCTCCAGGCGGCCGGCGCCCGACTGGTTTTTTTCTCACCGCTGGCTGACAGCCGACTGCCGGAAGGCCTGGATGGTCTCTACTTCGGCGGCGGCTATCCGGAGCTGCATGCAGGCGCATTGGCCGAAAACCGCCTGATGCGACAGGAGATTCGGGAATCGAGCCGGATGAACATGCCCGTATACGGTGAGTGTGGCGGATTCATGTACCTATGCCGTGAAATGGGCGACCTTGACGGTAATGTTTTTCCCATGTGCGGCTGCCTGCCTTTTGCCATCCGTATGCTGGACCGGCTCAAGGCCCTGGGGTACCGGAAAATCATTCAGACCCGGGCCACGCTCCTGGGACCGGCCGGGCAGTCCATGCGGGGGCATGAATTTCATTACTCCACCATGATTGATGGGACCGCCGATGTCTCTGGCGCCTATCGGATGACCGACCGCGCCGGCGTGGAAGCGGCGACCGAAGGTTTTTGGGTTGGCCAGACGCTGGGCAGTTATGTGCACCTTCATTTTGGCAGCTGTCCACAGGCAGCCACCCATTTCGTGAACACCTGCGGACGGTGGCGGGCTGAAAAAAAGAAAAATAAAGGGACTACTTATGAAACCCCATGAGATTGAGCAGTTGAGTTTTCAGACAATCGACGGCGAGGCTGGCGATCACGGATTCTCAGCCGAACAATGGCCGGTGGTGCGCCGGGTGATTCATACCAGCGCTGATTTTGAGTGGCAGCAGATGATCCGTCTGCATCCGCAGGCCATCGCCAGCGGCGTGGCCGCCCTCCGCAGCGGCTGCGCCATCTTTACCGATACCCACATGGCCCGTGTGGGTATCCGCCAGCGGGATCTGGCGCGGTTCGGGGGCAGGGTGGTCTGTTATATGACCGATGAACGGGTGGCCGAGACGGCATCCCGGGAGGGCATTACGCGGGCCAGGGCGGCCGTGAACGTGGCTGCTCCGGAACTCAATGGCGGCATCTACGTGGTGGGCAACGCCCCCACGGCCCTGCTGCGGCTGATTGAACTCATCCACCAGGGCAAGGCCCGGCCCGCGCTGGTGGTGGGGCTGCCGGTGGGGTTTGTTAACGCCGCCGAATCCAAGGCCCTGCTGCTGGCGTGCGATGTGCCCTCTATTACCAACGTCGGCCGCAAAGGGGGGTCCAATGTGGCTGCAGCCGTGGTGAACGCGCTGATTATCATGGCCGGTGAGGAGCCATAGTGCGGCATCGTTTTTTCTGCTTTTAAACGGACATAAAAAAACAGGCGACACCATGAACACTATCCATTACGGAACGCTATACGGCATCGGCGTGGGGCCGGGTGATCCAGACCTGATTCCCCTCAAAGCGCTAAAGATCATCCAACGGGTTGCGCTGATCTTCGCGGCATCATCGACAAAAAATAGTCACAGTCAGGCTGTCACGATTGCCGCCCCGCACATCCCGGAAACCAGTGAGGTGAGACTTCTGCCTTTTCCCATGACCAAGAACCAGATCGAAAAAGAGGCCTGCTGGCAGGCCCACGCACGCACCATCATTGCCGAGTTGGAAAAGGGGCGCGATGTGGCTTTCCTCACCCTGGGAGACTCGCTGACCTACGCCACCTACGGCTATGTGCTCAAGTACGTGCTTGCCCTGGCGCCTGACGCACCGGTGGTCACCGTTCCCGGGATTACCGCCTATCAGGCTGCCGCCGCCCGGATCAACCGGCCCCTGGTGGAAGGGGAGGAATCGCTGCTGGTGTTGTCCGGGGTGGAGGGCGGCCACCGCCTGCGACTGCTTTCCGAAACCGTGGACAACGTGGTTTTCATGAAAGCCTACCGCAATGTCGGGGACATCACCGATGCCCTGGCGGAAAAGCACATGCTTGACAACAGTGTGGCCGTGGCCAACTGCTGCATGGCAGATGAAGAGGTGATCGAAGACATCAAAACTTTGAAAAAGCGCAAACCGGGATACTGGACCCTGATCCTGGCCAAAAAGAACCACAACCATGAAGCCCACTGAGCCGGGGTTGCCATACAAATCGATGGCTGTTTCTATAGTCATATCCCTTCTGGTG
The DNA here is from genome assembly GCF_046496365.1 of Desulfosarcina sp. Lineage (GTDB taxonomy): Bacteria > Desulfobacterota > Desulfobacteria > Desulfobacterales > Desulfosarcinaceae > Desulfosarcina. The sequence goes on along the minus strand of NZ_JAWOHB010000074.1, from coordinate 26,973 downwards.
GTTGCCTGGGGGGTGTTGAACCTGGAAACGCTTACCGCCGATCGGTTGACGGTGCGTCTGTTATGGCCGTTGCTGCGTCTGCTGGTGTTCATCACCCTGGGGCTGGTGGTGGGGCATATCATCGAATCCACCGGATGGACCCGGCACCTGGCGGTGGTGGCGGCTCCTCTGTTCCGTTTCAGCAACCTGGGTGACCGCTGTTCGGCCGCTTTCACGACCTCATTTTTTTCAGGTGTGGCCGCAAACGCCATGCTGTGGGAGTTTTTCAAGGAAGAGAAGATTACCCGCCGGCAACTTTTTCTGGGCAATCTCATGAACCAGTTGCCGGCCTATTTCCTTCACCTTCCCACCACTTTTTTCATTGTCATCCCCCTTACCGGCTGGGCCGGAGCGCTCTACTTTCTGCTTACCTTTACGGCACAAGTGTTCAGAACGCTGATGGTGGTGATCTATGGCCGCATGTTCTGCCGATCAGATTCCATTTCCGGGGCGATTGCCGATCGGATCAATCAGACGGAAAGACCTGCACGGAAAAGGGCGGCAATGGTTGCCAGCATGAAAAAACGGCTGCCCGGGCGGCTGGTCCGCATTGCCCTGTATGTGATTCCGATTTATACGCTGGTGTTCATGGCCAGCGCCATGGGCGGGTTTGATGCGGCCCGGGATTGGCTGGCCCGTTTCGTGGTCACCAGCGTGCTGCCGGTGGAATCTTTGTCGGTAATCATCTTTAGCTTTGCCGCTGAATTCACTTCCGGCTTCGCTGCCGCCGGCGCCCTGATGGAGGCAGGGGTGTTGACCATCAAACAAACCGTGATCGCTCTGCTGGCGGGGAATGTGGTGGCGTTTCCCATCCGCGCCCTGCGACACCAGCTGCCGCACTACATGGGCATCTTCTCACCGGCCATGGGAGTTCAATTGCTGCTTCTCGGCCAGGGGCTGCGGGTTGTCAGCCTGGTGATCGTCGGCGTGGGTTATTATCTCTTTTTTTAGGGGCGGCCGCGGGAGTAAATGGGCCTGCCTTTATGCTGAACCGCGGTAGCGAGCGCATTCCCCGCGGCTTGCCGCGGGGAGGGTTCAACAACATTTTTTGAGCTTCAACCCAAGGGTGGATCGATGATCGAACTGTCAAAAGAAGTGATGGCCGGCCAGCGCTTGATGGTGGGCTTCGACGGCACCGGCTTCAACGATGACCTGAAATTTCTCATCGGCTGCCTGCGGGTAGGGGGGCTGATTCTCTTCTCCCGCAACCTGGATACACCGGCCCAGATCCGGCAGTTGTGTCGTGAATGCCAGGAATACGCAGGCAGGTGCGGATTGCCGCCGCTGTTTATTTCCATCGACCAGGAGGGCGGGCAGGTGGCCCGGCTCAAACCGCCTTTTTCCCAGTTTAGGGGAAATCCGGCCATGAAGCATCCCCGGGATGCCGTTCAATTCGCACGGGTTACAGCCAAAGAACTGAAGGATATGGGCATCAACATGAACATGTCGCCGGTGCTGGATGTCGTTCCCCAAGGGTTGAACAGCATCATGGCCGGCCGTGCCTTCGGCAGCGACCCAGCCTGGGTCTCCACCATGGGCATGACGGTAATCGATCATCTTCAACAGTGCGGGGTCATGGCGGTGGCCAAGCATTTTCCCGGCATCGGTCGTACCGTTGTGGACAGCCACCTGGCGCTGCCGGACCTGGATACGGAAAAGGATGATCTGACCGGTTTCGACCTGATTCCCTTCAAGGCTGCCATCGCCGGCAATGTGGCCGGCATCATGCTCTCCCATATCCGTTACACCGGCATCGATCCGATATGGCCGGCCAGCTTGAGTCCGGCGATTACAAAAGATCTGCTGCGCCTGGAAATGGGCTATCAAGGTGTCGTGATGACCGACGATCTGGATATGGGAGCCATCAAACCCAGCCACCCCATCGACACCGCCATCGGCCAGATCATGGCTGCCGATGTGGACATCGCGCTCATCTGCCACAAAGGCCCGGATATTGAAGCGGCCTGTGAAAAGATCCGCAAATCACTGGTTGACGAGCCCGATCTCAGGCAGATGGGACAGCGGTCGGTGGAGCGGATTCTGCGGCTGAAAAACACCTACTTGGCCGGGAGTTGGCCATCGAGATAAGTGCATCCCAGTAGACAGCACCGCCTCGCAATGCACGCAATAACCGTAGTCGCCGGAACCTATACGGTCCAGTGCGGTCCGGGTGCGTTGTTGTTCCATCTCCAGGAGACGTCCGGCCGCCTGAGCCATTTCCTGCGGCTGCAAACTGATCCTGTTCATCCATCGCAGTCAGCCGTGTCAACCGGATTGCCTGCACCGAGGAGAAGTCGGATTTCACCGGGTCGCCGCCGGCGCTTGCTTGCCATTGCGATATACTGTATTCAGCAGGCGGTAGAGAAGTCATCCTAACGACACGGAGCATAAATGGGCATCGCCACCGACATCATCATGCTTGTTGTAGCCGCATTTTTTTTCGGGCTGCTGATGCAGCGTCTGGGTCAACCCATCATCCTGGGTTACATCGCCGCCGGGGTTTTCCTGGGCCCGCATACGGGGGGCCTGACGGTCTCCCATATCCACGAGATCGAACTGCTTGCCGAAATCGGCATTGCGCTGCTGCTGTTTGCCCTCGGTCTCGAATTTTCTCTTAAGGATCTCAAACCAGTCAAAATGATCGCCCTGGTGGGGACGCCGATCCAAATGGCCGTGACCATCGGTCTCGGGTTTGGCATCGGGCTTTTGATGGGATGGGATTGGAAGCCATCGCTATGGTTGGGCGCCCTGATCTCTCTGTCCAGCACCATGGTGCTGCTCAAAACGCTGATGAACCAGGGCTGGTTGGGAACCATCTCCAGCAAGGTGATGATCGGGATGCTGATCGTCCAAGACCTGGCGGTTATCCCCATGATGATCATCCTTCCCCAGTTGAACAACCCGGCATTGGGAGTTCCGGCAATCGGCTTGGCGGCGCTCAAGGCCGGCGCATTCCTGGCCGGAATGGTCCTGCTGGGAACCAGATGGCTGCCGCGGCTGATGGCGCACATCGCAAGGCTGAACTCGAGGGAGCTTTTTATCCTGGCCATCACCGCCATCGGACTTGGGATCGGTTATGTCACGCATCTGGTCGGGCTCTCCTTCGCCTTCGGCGCATTTGTGGCCGGCATGGTTCTAAGCGAATCCGATTATGGCCACCAGGCCCTGAGCGACATTATCCCCTTGCGGGATCTTTTCGGGCTGCTCTTTTTTACATCGGTGGGCATGCTGTTCGACCCGGCATTTATGCTGGATCACATCCGGCAGGTCATCTTTGTGGTAATGGCCGTGTGTATCGGCAAAGGACTCATCTTCGCGTTGATCTCAAGGCTGTTCAACTATCGCAATGTCATCCCTCTGGCCGTTGGCCTGGGCCTGTTTCAAATCGGCGAGTTTTCCTTCGTTCTGGCCAGGGTGGGGATGTCGACCGGTTCCATCAGCAATGACCTTTACGCCCTGGTATTGACCGCGGCGATCCTGACCATGGTGCTCACGCCGTTGGTTTCAGGCCAGACAACCAGGCTGTATGCCTTCAAAAAGCGCTGGTTCCGCCATGAGGTGCTCGAGTCGTCCAACATCCCGGACGAGGGCTATAGCGGCCATGTCGTCATCATCGGCGGTGGTCGCGTGGGCTTCCAGATCGCACAGGTATTCAAGCGGTTGAATCTCCGGTTTGTCATCGTCGAGCTTGACCACCGGCGCTTTGAAGAGGCCAGGCAAGCCGGGATGGCTGTCGTTTATGGGGATGCTGGCCAGGAGATCGTTCTTGAGGCCGCCGGGATCCAAGCGGCGACCCTCCTGATCGTGACCCTGCCCGCGCTGGTGACAGCCAGATCGGTCATTGTTCAGTCAACGCGGCTGAACAAGCGCCTCAAAATCGTTGCACGAACCTCCGGTCGGGATTATTTCAGCCTGTTGAAGGAGTTAGGGGTTTCGGAAGTGGTTTTGCCGGAATTCGAGGCCAGCCTGGAGATGACCCGCCGGTCGCTTCTCCACCTCCAGGTCCCGCCGATGGAGGTTCAACGTCACACGGATACCATTCGGCAGGAACTCTATGGAGATTTGTTCAACAATGACGATGATTACCGCGTGCTGTCCCACCTTCGCGGCGCAGAACAGCAGTTTGACCTGCAATGGATACGTATCGCTGAGGAAAGTCCAATTGTACATCAGTCGATCGGTGAAAGCCAGATACGCAAAAAAACCGGTGCATCCGTGGTGGGCGTTGTTCGCGGGGGACGGCTCATGCCCAATCCCGATGCGGATTTCGTTTTACATCCGGATGACCTGGTCGCCATTATCGGGGGTGAGGAACATCGAAAGAACTTCGCGTTGATGAGTGCTCAGGCATGACTGGATGGGCCATTGCGGCCACTGGCGGGAGCACCTGAACGTTGCCTTCCTTTATGGGTTTGGTTCCTCCGTCTGTTTCCCGGAGGCAACCGGCAAGAGATTCTCTGTGTCTTTCAAAAGCTGTGCCTGTTGTGCCTGCCCCTCGATGACGACGGCTTCGCTGTATAACCCGGCTTCCGCCTTGGTGGACACCGCATCGCGCGCTTCTTGCCGCAATTGCGCCGGAGGTCGCTTTCTCGGCACAGCGCCTTGCACATCCGTCGGTTTTCCATCTATCACGGAGACGGGGACGCCTTGAGGAAACACCACCTCGCGGGCCTCGTCAGGCATTGAGATGCCACGATTCTGAAAGGCGCGTTTGACCAGCCGGATCACCGAAGAGCGCACCTTCAGCCAACTGTGCGTGCGACCGTTGAGCCAAAAGAAGACGCGCAGGTTAACCGTGGACCTTCCCAGGCTGTCCACGAGCACCGAGGGCTCGGGGTCGTTCAGGACGGCTGGGTGGTTTGCCAGCACCTCGCGTGCAATCTCCTGGGCCTCGTCGATCGCGTCGTCGTAACCGATACCGACCAAAAACTCCTCGCGCCGGTTGGCATTGGTCGTGAAATTGCGCAGGTTGCTCCTGTAAAGGATGGCGTTTGGGACCTGCACGAGATTCCCGTCGAGGGTCATCAGGATCGTCACGCGCATGTTCAACTGCTGCACGTACCCTATCTCGCCGGACACCTCGACCAGGTCGCCGGTCTCGAACGGCCGCTGCAGGCTTAGAAAAATGCTGGCCAGGAAGTTCTCGGTAATTTCCCGGAATGCAATGCCGACGATTAAACCGACCAGGCCGGTGCCGCCGACCACCGTCAATGCCAATTGGGTCAGACCGGAGACTCTCAGGATGAGATAGACGCCCCAGAGGAAGACGATCCCACCCACCCCACGCGCGATCACATTTTGCAGGAGCCTCGTCCGAATGCGTCGGCGCAGGAACGCACGGGATCCTCTTGCTGCCAGCAGGCCGGCAATCCAGGAGAGCGTCAGGATGAGCAGCCCAAACACAATAAAAGGAAGTGCGCGGATAAAATCGCGCCATAATATCGACAGTCCACTCGACGCCGAACTGAAATCCCACGCCGACGGCTCGCGTACCGCCATGCGGTTGACCACCGCTACGACGTCCTGGGTATTGCGCGCCAGATCGCCGGCCCATTTCTTGAGCTCATCGGAGGCCACCTGACCGTTGAGAAAGACGACACCTTCCTCAACCCTGACCTGTGGGTCGGTGAACCAGTCGGTGGCCTGCAGTACCTTCTGGAGTCGCCTGTGGATCTCTTCATCGCGCGCAACGGGGTTTACATCAACCTTTGAGGGTGCCGGGGAGAGCTCTTCCTGGGCGGGTGTGGTCAGTTTCTGTGGTCCGACCACTTTGCCGACAGGTTCCTGTGCCATGGCCGTCAGGGTCAACAGGCCATACACCGCAACGATTAAAATTGCCCACGCAACCATTTTGGAGCAATGGTATGTGGGTCGCTGCACGGGAACACGCGCCATGAACCTCGACAAATCACGGTTTTTCCATCGGTGCCTGCCCGAAGGAGGGGTTGTTTTCTTCATGTTTGCTCCTGCTTATCCACTGTCGGTTTGCCAGGATCTTCCAGCGTCCATGGATCGACGTTTTCGACAAAGGCCTGGCAGTTCTTCCCCGCCTCCCGAAGATCCCTGCCGAACTGGCAGCCTCTAAATATTCCAGAAATTTTTCACGGTCGCCAAGGCTGTTGAAGAGGCCTTCGCCGGCATTGCCGTGATTGATGATGTGGTAAAATGCGCCTGGAAATTCTACGCGCAATGGCCTGGCCAGGATAGGGAACCTTTGGGAAGGGTGAAACCACCGGGCAGCCTATCCGCCCTGATCGGGTATCTGTAATCTGAAGATACCAAACCAGTCAATAATGAATAATTAAGATGCGACCCCAATCATTAAAACAAGCGCTTACAATCGTCGGGATGGAAGTGGCGGGTCGTGAGGCACCTTAGCCAAGAGCCAAAATTCAATCAAGGAAATAATGGCTTCGATAGGTTGCGCTGCACCGATCCTTCCCAGAGCCGGCATGATCGCAAAAAGGGAGCATCCGCTTTTTACGGGCCGCCGGCCACCGCGGATGAGTCGACATATTCAAAGATCCGGTTGAAGATACGCTGTCGCAATTCCCGGCTCTCATTGGCCAGCTGGTGATTCGCGTTTTCGATCCGTTCAATTTCCAGAGGGCTGATTTTTGACTTCAGGAAGCCGAGATTATACTGCCAGTCAACGATGGCATCGTCGCGGCCCTGTATGACCAGCACCGGCTTTGAAATAACGCCGTAGGACTGTATTCTCCGGTTCCATGCATGCAGGGCGTCCAGGAATCGAACGCACAAACGTGTATTCTGGAGGGGGTCATTGCGGGTAAATTCGACAAAGGTTTCGTCCGAGGAGTTTCGCCTGTTCGCCCTGGGTATTGTTTCGACGAACGGCTTGAGCAGATGATAGCCTGCGGTTGACAGGCGCCAGTGGGCATTGCGAACCAGGGGTGCCAACAGGATGATCTTATCAAAAACGATGCGTGGGGCATGGTTCAGGTATTCATAGGCGATCGCACCGCCGGTGCTGTGGGCGGCCAGATGAAAGGGTGGCGGCAGGACCTGGCCGCAGCGGTTGATGAAATCGTTAAGCACGGCCACATATTCCGAAAAATCGTTGATGCAGCCCCTCTGGCCGGATGACAGGCCATGCCCGGGCAGGTCGAATGCGGCAACGGCAAAGCCTTTTTGCAGGCAGGCCTGGATCAGGCTTTTCAAGGTTCCGGAATGATCGAAGTATCCGTGCATCAGGAAAAATGTGCCCGCCGGATCGGCTGGAACCCATACGTGGCCGGCGATCAGATGGTTGCCGGATGGGAAGCTACCGAAATGATGGATCACATCTTCAAAATCAAGACCGTAGAATCGGAAATAATCGACCATGCGTTCCGCTTGTCCAGGCACCGCCGCAAAATCGAGTTCGGGCATCGTCCGGCTGACTTTTTCAATATCCAGACGCTGGCCGTCGGGTGCATGCGCCATTTGATCACCGGGGCCGAACAAACCGGCGATCAGAATCAGTGACAGGATACCTGAAAGCAGGCTGGTTGGCGTGAAAAAGCGCTGTGCGTTGGTAAGCTTCACGGCTGTCGAGCCCTATACTGCAGCAGGTATGGCGTTCGAATGCCACGCGTATGCCTTCCCCCGGCGGATGCCCAAAAGCAAAAAGGCCGCCACCGGATCAATACCGGCGGCGGCCCAGAGCAATCGGCAACCCGGCTCAATTCAGGCTGATTTTTTGAGAAAATGCGCGTCCAGGGCCTTGTGCAGGGTTTTGACGGCCAGTTGGATACAGTGGTGCTTTTTAACGGGAATCTCCTCCAGCACCTTGAAAACGGTGCCGTCATCGATGGTGCGGGCAAATTCCAGGCTCTTGCCTTTGATCAGATCCACCACCGCCATGGCGGCCGAGATGGCGCCGGCGCAGCCCATCACCTGATACTTTGCCTCCCCGACCACCCCATTGTTCATCTTGATGTAGATACCCATTGTGTCTCCGCAGGTACCGGTCATTTCGGAGGTGATGTCCGCATCGGGGATATGGCCCATGTAGGGTTTGTCGATATAATAATTGATGGCTGTGTCGGAGTAGCCGGATGCAGTCAGCATCTCTTGAATGGCTTTGGTTTCAGCTGACCGTGCTGCATGGATCTTTGTCATGTCCCGTTCCTTCGAGGTCCTGTTGGTTCTCTTTTTCTCCAGAGAAAACGAATAGACCTTTCTGGGACGGGTGTCAAGAAGCGGCATAAAAATTCAACCGCCTGACCTCCGCAAAGGATCAGGCCATGAGTCGGAGGCGCTCCTGATCCAGGATGCAGTTGCCGATACGAGTCACCAGCTTTAATCCCAGCCCCTGATCATCCTGTCGGACCACCCTGCCGGTGACCTTCAGCGGTGCTGCACCGGGAAAAACGACGGTTCCCCGGACGATGCGCAAACCGCCTGCTGCGGCGTCCGGCTGCAAACGCATGCCGGTGGTGCTCAGGTCGAGGATGGAAATCGTCCGATCTTCAATCGAAAGCACGAGCCGTTGATCGATCGGGTAGACAATGCGCGGGTGTTGCCGCCTTTCCGCGGTTCCTCGGGCGGCGCCCGCCGACACCGCTCTCGTGCAGTCAACCGGAATCGATTCCTGTTTTCTGGCGTTGAGAGCCGCCTCGATTGCAAGCAATTCGGACATGATCTGTTGTCGGCAAGCCGATTCATCTTTGTCCAGCGCCATGGATGGGCCCGGTCCGACACCGGACACGGGGCCGGGATAATCATGTTCCCGCGATCGGGTTCTCAGTCCGTCCACTTCAGCCCTGGCACCCTGAAAAAGCGCCAAGCGGTTGCGGGTTTCCAAAAATGTCTGGGTCAAGGTTTTCAACCGGGTCTTGGCCGTTTCCAGCCGGTCTTCGGCGCAGATTACTTCAGCGGCGGCCGCCTCTTCTGATTTGCCAAGGCGTCCGACCTCCTTTCGGGCCTTGTCTGCTTCGGCACCGGCCTCCATGGCCGCCCGTCTGGCCGCGACGACCCGGTTGCGGGCACGTTCGGCCAGGGCCATGGCGTCATCCATGGCCCGCTTGGCCTCTATTTCCAGCAGCAGCGACCGGGTTCTGTATGATTTTGCAGCCACAACAGCATTGATTCTTTCCTGTTTGGTCATTGCATAGCGTCGACTGGCTTGCGCCGCCGACGCCACGGCTGACGCCACCGCCTGGTGGGCATCAGGAAGGGCCAATTCCGTCTTCTCCAGGCACCGGGAGGTGATGGAGACCGCATCTTCAACGGTTTGGCTTTGCGTTGCACACTGGGATGCCTGCCCATCGAGGGCCGAAGCCTTGTCCACGTCAGCTGAAAAGTTAATCGTAAAGTGAAGGTCGGTTGATTGCCGCGTCCCCACGGCAAGGCAAGGGTCTGCGTGACCGGACAGATGGGCAACCGATTTTTCATAGGCGCAGGTCAGCAGCGCCATGTCCGCCTGCCGGTCCTCAAGGCCCTTGCCTCCGGCATCCTGGTGAAACCGGTCAATCCTGCGGTGCAGACAGGCATAGGCCTGGTTTGCGTCATCGATGGTCGCATCCGGGGGCAGATCAAGCAGTTTCAGGCTCGCTTCCAGCCCCATGTCTTCCTTGGCTTTAAAAAACGGCATCGTGGCATCCTGCAAGTGGGTTGGCTTTAAAACGGTTGAAGGCCATGGTCATATCGGCAACCGGGATTACAAGTTTCATGCCATGCAAAGACAACGACCCGATCGAACCCCAGGCCAGGATTTTCAAGGTGGACGAAAGCCCACCGGAGCACCGGCGCCCCGGCCAATGTCAAATAGATGGCAAAAGGGTCAAAAAACGGGGCCGGCGATGCCGGCGGAATTGACGGGACCCAGGATCGTGCGGTTTGCCGCCTTGACAAGAAAACGCCTGACTGTTAAGCAAAAAAAAAGTTGTGCGCCGGATGGCGACATAAGGATTCAACATGCACAAGACCTACAACCTGGGCAACATCGGTCTGTCCGATTCCGCCATACACACCTACCTGTCACTGCTTCAACACCACCCCGTGAACGGGTCCCAATTAAGCAAGTGTTCGGGGATCCCCCGGGCGAGAATATACGATATCCTTCGTACTTTGAAGAAGCGGGGCTTTGTCACGGAAGCCGAAAAAGGTGTATTTGTTCCGCTGCCGCCCGGGGAGTTGATCAAGCAATTGCGGCATGCTTATGAGGAGGATCTCGATCGTTTCGAAAGTTTGGCCAACGACGTCCGGGTTCCGGCCGATCACGATTTCATCTGGACTTTAACCGGGCATCAGCGCGTCATGGAGAAGGCCGTTGAGATGATCGATGCCGCGCGCAAAGAGATCTACGTCCGTCTTTCCCCGCCTGAAGCCGAAACCCTTGTGCGGCCTCTGAAAAAAGCCGAGAAAAAAGGGGTCCAGGTGAAATGCATTTTCATGGAACCCTTTCCAAAAACCTTTGCCATTCAGGTGATTCACCCACAGCATGAAATGGTCGAACGCAACCTGGGCGGGCGATCCTTCGACTTGGTGGTGGACAAAGAGGAGTTTCTCGGCGGCCTGTTCACCACCGGGAACACGCAGGAATGCCGCATCAACTGGGGCCGCAACCGATCGTTCGTCACAGCCGGGCGGGACAGCCTGCGGCACGACTTTTTTCATTATTTCCTCTACAAAACCCACACCCTGGGGCAGGCCATGGATGACCAGGAAAAGAAAATTTATGCAATCATCCTGGATGATATGTAGCCCGCCAGCGTTGCATGGATTGATTTATCGCGCTCAGACAACCGCGCTCTTTTTCCCGCCGTAGTATTTCATGAATTGAACGCGCTCGTACACGGATGGATCCACACTTTTTTCCTGGCTCATCCGACCCTTGAAGCCGCTTATGCGTTTGAATCCCTTTCTCGACATCCAGTTTTCCAGCCGTTCCCGCATCTGTCCCAGATAGTCGAGGCCGTTTTTGTACAGGCACGAAGCGACCTGAACCGCATCTGCTCCGGCCAGCAGCTGCTTGATGACCGCATCCCCATCATGGATGCCGGTGGAAGCGGCCAGATCGCAGTCGACCTTTTGGGACATGATGGCGATCCAGCGCAATGACATGGCCAGATCCGAAGGGGAGCTGAAAACAAAGGTGTTGCTGACCTGGAAGGTATCGATATCGATGTCCGGACTGAAATATCGATTGAACAGCACCAGACCTCCGATGCCTGTTTTGGACAGGCGCTGGATCATCGGACCGAGATCCGTAAAGTAGTGACTGATCTTCAAGGCGACAGGGATGGAAAGCGTTTTGGTGACTTCCTCGGTGATCTTGAAATAGACGCTTTCCTTGTCGACCCGGTTTTTTGTAAAGTCCGTGGGGGGAAAAAACATGTTCAGCTCAAGGGCATCGGCCCCGGCCGCTTCGAGTTGCTTCGCATAGGCAATCCATTCAACAGACTGCAGAAAACAGTTGATGCTGGCCATTACCGGAATGGAAACCGCTTTTTTACTTTCCTCGATCAGGGTGATGTACTTTTTCAGGTTCTCTTCACGGACCACGTAATCGTAGTACGCGATCGGGGTCTTGCGTCCCTCGTAATCGAAATACTGGCTGTCGCTGGCAAACGTCTGGGCCGTTTTCATAAAATCGGCATACGCCAGGGCCACCTCCTCCTCGAACATGGACTTGAGCACGACCGCACCGGCGCCGCATTTTTCGGCATGTTTAATCTTTTCGACCGAACCGGTTAATCCAGAGCTGCCCACAATAATTGGATTGGTTAACTCGAGGCCTAAGTATTGCGTGGTTAGATCCATTTCTCCTCCTCAACCTTTGATCGGTATAGTCAGTGTCCATCTCTGCAGCGGGTTGCCTCCGGCAAATTAAATGCATACGAGAAAATAATAACCCCAAACCGAGTAAAAGTCGAGCCGGGTTCACCACCCTCTTAAAAAAACTGGGGCCTCGTCGCGGTCTCGGACCGGGTTAAATGGAATCAGCGGCCATGGGGGGGCATGCAGCCCGAATGCGCTTGACACCAAACCGGCGAAATGATAGATGTTGTCCGGTTTGTGGCAACAATCGAGCGAGCACAGAAAATTCCTCTTTTGAAAGATCATTGCTTTATTATTCCCGTCCGCCTAACCGGGGGAAAAGGGTCGTAAGGGAGTTCCGATCATGAAGCGGATATTAATTTTGGGCGCCGGCCTGGTGGCTCGGCCCGCGGTTCGTTACCTGCTGGAGAAAGACGGCATGCAGGTCGTTCTGGCCGACCAGGCCATGGACAAATCCGAGTCCATCCTCGCCGGGCACCCCAACGGCCGTTCGGTCCGTCTGGATGTGAACGATTCGGAAAAACTGGGCGGCCAGATTGCGGCTGCCGACATCGTCGTCAGCCTGCTGCCATGGAGCCTTCACCCGACCATCGCCCGCTGGTGCGTGACCCACGGCAAGCACCTGATCACCGCCTCCTACGTCAAGGCGGAGATGCAGTCCATGGACCGGGATGCCCGCGAAAAGGGATTGTGCTTTCTCAACGAGGTCGGCGTCGACCCGGGTTTGGACCACATGTCGGCCATGCAGATCATCGACACGGTAAAGCAGCAGGGGGGCCGCATCGACAGCTTCTTTTCATATTGCGGCGGGCTGCCTGCCCTGGAAAACAACAACAACCCGTTGGGGTACAAGTTCTCCTGGAGCCCCGAAGGTGCCATGCTGGCCGCCACCAATGACGGCCGCTACATGGAGCACGGCAAGGTGATCGAGGTCCCCGGAGACGAACTGTTCAGGCACTACTGGTTGAAAAGTGTGCCTGCGGCAGGCGTGTTCGAGGCCTACGTCAACCGCGACGCACTGCCCTACCTCAAGATATACGGCATCGAGGATGCCGCCGGCATGTATCGCGGCACCCTGCGCAATGTAGGCTACTGTGAAACCTGGGATTTTATCAAACAGCTGGGGCTGCTCAACCGGAAGATGAAATTCGATTTCAATGAAATCACCCCGCGTGAAGTGTTGGCCAACATCGTCAACTGCCGGGGAAAGGATGTCCGTGCGGGTGTGGCCGCCTACCTCAAAATTCCGCCATACTCGCTGACCCTTAAAAAATTGGAGTGGCTGGGGCTGCTCTCCGACCGCCGGTTGAAAATCGGCACCGCGTCGGTTTTCGAGATGTTCGCCCACACACTTAAAAATCGCCTGGTATATGGCGAAGGCGAGATGGACCTGCTGGTCATGCACCATGAATTCGAAGCCATCTATCCGGACCTGCCCCGGCAGCGCATCCAGTCCACCCTCATCGACTGCGGCATTCCCGGGGGGGACAGCTCCATGTCCAGAACCGTAGGCTACCCGGTTGGAATCGCAGCCAGTCTCGTTGCTGAGGGCAAGGTCAACCAGGTGGGCGTGATCAGGCCGGTCCATCCTGAGATCTATACACCCCTCCTGGCCGAATGCCGGCGCCTGGGCATCTGTTTCAAAGAACGGCGATCCGAACTGGATGCCGACGAACGCAGCTATTGGGGGGATTGACGAAAATGAAGGCACTGTTGATTCGCGCCGAAGACAAAAACCGCTGGGAGCGCCGCGCACCGATCGTGCCGGCGGACCTGGCGGAGATACTCGCAAAAACCGGCGCGCACGCCTTTGTCGAAAAATCAGACAAGCGCTTTTTCAGCGAGGCGCAATACACGGCTGCCGGAGCGGTGGTTTGTGAAGGCATGACCGATGGGGATGTGATTCTTGGGGTCAAAGAAATTCCCGTCGAAAAAATCCAGGCGGGCAAGACCTATCTTTTTTTCTCCCACACCATCAAAGGACAGCCCGACAACATGCCCCTGCTGCAACGGATCCTCGACAGCGGGTCCACCCTGATCGACTATGAAAAGATTACCGATAAAAGCGGCCGCCGCCTGATCTATTTCGGCCCCTTTGCCGGGGATGCCGGGGCCATCGACATACTTTCACTGATGGGCGAACATTGGTCCGCCAAGGGTATTGCCACGCCCTTGGCCGCGGTCAGGCGGGCCCACCAGTACGATTCGGTGAAGGCGGCCCGGGCGCATTTAACCCAAATCGGTGATCAAATCCGCCGCAAGGGCTTTCCCCCGGAATTGAGTCCCTTCACCATCGGTATTTTAGGCTACGGCAATGTTTCCACTGGCGCCCAGCAGACCTTCGACTGCCTGCCGACCGAACGCATCCCCGCCGACAGGATCAATGCCTTTGTCAGCCAGGCGCAGGGTAACCGCCACACGGTCTACGTGACGGTTTTTAAAGAACAGGACCTGGTCAGGCCCATCGATGGGGGGGCAACCTTCGACCTGCAGGCGTATTTTGATCATCCGGAGCGTTATGAGAGCCGTTTCGAACCGTGTCTTGCCAGCTTGACTCTGCTGGTCAACGCAGTCTACTGGGAGCGGCGCTATCCAAAATTCGTCACCTGGTCGGGATTGAAACGCCTGGCCGAAACCTCAAAAACGCTTAAACTCAGCGGCATCGCCGACATTACCTGCGATACCCACGGGTCGATCGAGTGCAATGTCAAATCAACCGACAGCGACATGCCCGCCTATCGGGTGGATCCGATCGCGGGTACAACCGCCGACGGCCACCTGGGAGATGGGCTCGTGCTGCTGGCGGTGGACAATCTGCCCTGTGAGCTGCCCAACGATGCCTCAACGTTTTTCAGCAATCAGTTGAAGCCGTTCGTAGCCGGCCTGTTGAACGCCGATTACACAAGCAGCCTTGAGAATTCAGCCCTGCCGCCTGAGATTCAAAAAGCCGTGATTGTTTTCAACGGCCGGTTGACCAAAAATTACGCGTACCTCGCCGCCCATCTCAAGCAGGGGCGATTGAAAAAACCGACTGTTTTTTAATTGACATCCACGCTGTTTACATCAGCCAACCGCAAGGAGAAGACGATGAACATAGTGGTATTAGGCGCCGGACTGGTCGGCGCCCCCATGGCAAGGGATTTGGCCGCCAGCACCGACGTGCATGTAACGGTGGCCGACATCGACCCAAAGGCGTTGTCCCGGGTGACTGCAATGGATCGCATTGAAACCGTCAAGGCGGACCTGGCCGACAAAACGGTCCTGACCCGAATCCTTGAATCGGCGGACATGGCGATAAGTGCCGTGCCCGGGTTCATGGGTTATGCGACCCTGCAAACCATCCTGGAAGCGGGAAAAGATGTGGTCGACATCGCCTTTTTTCCCGAAGATCCATTTGCACTGGATGCCTTGGCAAAAGAGAGGGGCGTCACGGCGGTCGTGGACTGCGGCGTGGCGCCGGGAATGAGCAACATGCTGGTGGGCCATTGCCATCGCCAGTTGGACCGCACCGATTCAGCCCTCATCTACGTGGGTGGGTTGCCCGCAATCCGTCGGTGGCCCTATGAATACAAAGCCGTATTCTCTCCCATCGATGTCATTGAGGAATACACCCGTCCCGCCTTTTACGTGGAAAACGGTGTGCTGGTGAAACGGCCGGCCTTGAGCGATCCGGAATACGTCGATTTCCCGGGTATAGGCACCCTCGAAGCCTTCAACACCGACGGACTGCGCTCCCTCTACAAAACGCTGAAAATACCCAACATGAAAGAAAAAACACTGCGCTACCCCGGCCACATCGAGAAGATTGCCGTCCTGCGCGCCTCGGGTTTTTTCAACACCCAACCCATCGAAGTGAACGGGGTTAAGATCCGTCCCCTGGATGTGACCGCCAAACTGCTCTTTCCCATGTGGCAGCTCGACGAGGGAGAGGTGGATATCACGGTTATGAAGATCGTCGTCGAGGGAGAAAAAAGCGGCGCGCGGATTCGCACCACCTGGGACCTGGTTGACCGTTACGACCCGCAGTCCAAAATCCATTCCATGGCAAGGGCCACGGGTTATACGGCCACGGTGGTTGCCCGGCTGATCGGAGCGCGACGCTTCAGCCAAAAGGGTGTGATTGCACCGGAACAGATCGGCAGCGAGCCGGCCTGCATGACGTTCATCCTCGAAGGCCTGGCCGAGCGCGGCGTGGTGTATCGGGAGACGGTGGAGGATATCTGAATCTAACCAATCACCCGGATGGGGTCCGCATCCGGGTGATTGTTCCCCGAGGATCGGGTTTACTGCAGGGGGCACGGAGTGATCGTGTCGCAGTGACCTATCCAGCCACCTATAGAATCTGACTGAGAAACAGTTTGGTGCGGTCGTGGGTGGGATTGACGAAGAAATGCTCCGGGGTACCCTCCTCCACGATGGCACCGGCATCCATGAAGATAACGCGGTCGGCCACCTCCCGGGCAAAGCCCATTTCATGGGTCACCACCACCATGGTCATGCCCTCCTTGGCCAGGGTCTTCATGACGTCGAGCACCTCGCCGATCATCTCCGGATCCAGCGCCGACGTGGGCTCGTCGAACAGCATCACCTTGGGATCCATGGCCAGTGCCCGCGCAATGGCTACCCGCTGCTGTTGTCCGCCGGAAAGCTGATCCGGATAGACGTTTTTCTTGTCAACGATGCCTACCTTCTCAAGCAGGGCCATGGCCTTGTTCTCGCTGTCCTCCCCTGAACGCCTGCGCACCACTTTCTGGGCCAGGGTCACGTTTTCCAGGACCGTTTTGTGGGGAAACAGATTGAACGACTGGAAAACCATCCCCACCTCAGCCCGGATCTTGTTGATGTCGGTCTTCTGAGCCAGGATGTCGATGCCGTCGATAAAGATATGTCCGCTGGTGGCCTGCTCCAGGCGGTTGAGGCATCTTAAAAACGTACTCTTGCCCGAGCCCGACGGGCCGATCACCACCACCACCTCACCGGCTTTGATGCTGGCCGTCACATCCACCAATGCGTTGATCTCATGGGGTGCATAAAACGTTTTATATACATTTTTGGCCTGTATCACGATATTGCCATCCTCCTCTCAAGATACTGCACATACATGGAAAGGGAAAAGGTAAGCACCAGGTACAAAAGACCCAGAAGAATGTACACCTCAAAGGGTTGCAGCGTTGCCGTAACCGCTTCGCGGGCTGCCTTGGTCAATTCACGGATGGCAATGATCCCCAGCAGTGAGGAATCCTTGATCAGGCTGATGAACTGCCCGGCCAGGGGCGGAAGAATCCGGCGAAGGGCCTGGGGAAGGATAATATGGCGCATGGATTGGCCATAACTCATGCCCAGTGAGCGGGCCGCTTCAGTCTGGCCGCGGTGGATGGACTGGATGCCGGCACGCACAATTTCCGAGACGTAGGCGCCGGCAAAGCACGCCAGCGAGGCCACGCCGTACCACAGCGCCGGTATCTGCCCAAACCCATAAGCGTAGAGCAGGTCGTTGATCAGGGTTCCAAGGACAAAGTACCAGATCAGAATCTGAACCATCAGCGGAGACCCCCGGATCAGTTCCACGTAGACAATGGAGGTCCAACGCAGGGCCGGATTGTCGGAAATCCGCATCAGACCGCTGATGATGCCGATGATCACACCGAATATCGTCGAGAGCACGCTGATCTTGAGCGTGATCCACAACCCGATGACCAGCAGCCCGGGTTTCCATCGCTTATAGCTTGCAAGGGTTTCACCGGGGGATATGAATTCCCCTTGGGTCACCCGCAGGCCCGCTGCCGGTGCGCTGTACTCCTCCTCCTCACCGATGCCTTTAACCGTAATGATGGCCTTTTTGCCTTCCTTGCGAATGGATGCCACCTCGCCGTCAATGGCCGAGGTCACGTGAATGTCGTCCTGGTAGGCGAAATAGATCGGGGTGCGGTTCCATCTCCAGTTGTATTGAATCTTCTGGGTGGCGTAGTAGAACAGACCCATAAATACCAGTACACCGAGGCAGAAAACCATGACCCACCGGTTGTAATTGACGGGCCGTCCGGTAATCCGTTGACTGTTTTCATCGCTCATGGTCGCATCTTCTTCCTGCTGGGGTGAAAGCGTGGGGGCAATGGGTTTTTATCCTTTAAGACAATCGATTCGTACTGGGTTGCCGGTCGCCGCAGCATCGCCATACGGCTGGCTCCCAATCGTCCCGCCGTATTCATTATCTTAGAGAATTAAGAAAAGCCGGCGTCATGACGACACAGGCCGGCCGGTATGGTTCCGGCCGGCCTGTGGGCAAATCATGATCACCTACCATGTGTCAGGTCAGAAGGTTACTCGAGTTCTTTTTTCCAGTCCGAGCTCAAAATCCATTTGTTGTAGGCTTTTTCGTAAAATCCGTCGCCCTTGGCCTGCCTGAGGAAGTTATTCAGAAAGTTCAAAAAGTCCGGATCGCCCTGGTTGATGGCCCAGGCCAACGGCTCATAGGTGAATGGCTGGTCCAGGAAGACAGTTTTTCCCTGGCCCTGGCTGGAGTAGAGAATTCCGATGAAAGGCAGATCGTAAACCAGTGCATCGGCCTTGCCGTTGATCACTTCCATGCCGGCTTCGGCTTCGGACTCGAATCCCTTGTAGGTCGCCTTGGGGAGCATGCGTTTGATGGACTGCTCACCGGTGGTGCCCATGCGGGAGGTAAGGATGTATTTGGGGTCATTGAGATCCTTGTAAGATTTGACCGTGCCTTCGTGCTTGTTGTTGAGGAGGATGGCCTGGCCCACGACGATGTATGGATCGGCAAAAGAGACCTTCAGGTTTCTCTCCTGGGTGATGGTCATGCCACCCATGATGATGTCGAACTTATCGGTGACCAGCGCGGGAATGATACCGTCCCAGGCGGTATTGACGGGAACGAACTTGACGCCCATGGCCTGGGCCATCCGGCGGCCGAAATCCATGTCGAAACCGATGAATTCACCTTTTTTGTTGGTCATCTCAAAGGGCATATAACCGGATTCGAAGCCCACGCGCAGTTCGCCGCGCTCCAGGATTTTCTGGATGTGGGATTTCTTGGCCAGCTCGATGTCCGCGCCGAAGGCCGTTCCCATGCCAAAGGTCACTGCGGCAACAATCGCCAGTGCGGTAAAAAAACTTCTCTTCATACGTGATCCTCCTCCTTGATTGATTAGAACATAGCAAAGCCGCAATCCTGCGGCTGGATCCACCGTTCAGCTGAAAAAAAGTCGTCCCCGGAGTGCCCGGAAGCGTCACGCGATATCGGGATTGATGGTATTCATTAAAAAAGGCAAATCAAAATACAGTCAACTTTTATAATAAGACGCCGGCAAAGTAAAGCCCTGATTGGAATCCGTGGAACCGCCGCCCCATGCTTCAGGTGCACATGCCCTGGAACCTGCGCAAAAGCCCTTCACTTTGCGGCGTCTCCCGAACCGCCAGCAGCAGCTGGGCCACATCATCACCCTGCTGGCAGAGTTCTGCGGAAAAACGCTGAATGTAATGCCGCAGCACCGCTGCGTTGAATTCAGGGTGAAACTGGACGCCCCAGGCACGCCTTCCTATGACAAAGGCATGGTGGGGATCCAGGTCCGAGGAGGCCAGAAGCGTGGCGCCGGCCGGCAGTTTCAGTACGCTCTGGCTGTGGCAGGCCTGAGCTGAGAAGGTTGCGGGCATTTTGTCGAACAGCCGGTCCTGCAGACCCTGCCGGGTAAGCCGTATCGCCACCGTGCCGATCTCTTTACCCCCGGGGTTGTCCCCCACCACACCTCCCATGGCGTGGGCCAGCAATTGATGACCGTAGCAGACGCCCAATAAGGGAATCTGGGCCTCGACGGCCTGTTTGATCCAGCCGGCGGTCTTCTCGCTCCAGGGATGTTTTTCGGTCACCATGTCGTGGGATCCGGTAATGATAATGCCGCCAAGGGATATGGATGCGGGCAGCGGTTCACCGGCATAGGGGCAAACGGTTTCGATGGGAGCCGCCGAGCGGTCCAGGCGTGCGATGATCCAGTCTTCGAAATCGCCGCAGCGGGCCGCCATATCTGGATAGGTGGCCCCGGCCTTTACGATTAAAACGGGTTTTATGGACAAGGTTGATCCTTTTGCCATTGCGCAAAAACAAAACCGCATCCGCGTCCATCCGCCAAGGGTGGAGCTGGGTTCAGGCCAAGGCCCCAGAGCCCTCGCAACCGAAGGCGCTGCGTCGAGAATTTCAAGGGTCGAAGCACGCCGGCCTGGGCCGAAAGATGCCTTTTGCGGATGGGCACTCACTAACGGTTCACCGCCATGTTGTCAAGGTTCCTTTTGGGACAATGCCTGGCCTTTCCACCGTGCGTGCCCGTGGCCACATCGCATGCTTGTGCTTTGCTCTCAATAGGTTATACCTGACTGCATGCCTCCTTGAACGATACAATTGCCTTGACTTGCGCTGCAGCCCGGAGATAATAGAACCCAACGCGGATCGTTTCTCCAAGGCCGATCGGCTCCCGTCATCGGAAGCCCAATTCACCAACCCGCTCCATCATCCATTCAGGAGGGCTGAATGCCGGAACCATCCACCATCCAACTCGACAAGCTGCTCGACCACCCATCGATTACGGACGCCGTCGCCGATGTCAATCTGGAGTTGAAAGAGAGAATCGCCTACCAGCCACCCGTGTGCAATGTGTTCCAAAGCCCTGTCACCACCCTGGTGACCGACGCGCAGTACCGCTTCGAGATCGACAAGGAGTCCCACCGGCGGCTGCCGCATATCATCGCCAACACCGTCCAGCGGGTCGAAGGCGGCGACGGCGTCGCTCTGGCGGCCAAGGAGAAGTATAAAAAGGCCCGCAACATCGGCATCGTTTTCTCCGGCGGGCCTGCCCCGGGCGGCCACAACGTCATTGCCGGCCTGTTCGACGCCGCCAAGCGCATCAATCCGCAAACGCGGATCTTCGGATTCCTGATGGGGCCGGACGGCATTATCGAGGGCGACTACCTGGAACTGACCCGCGAACAGGTGGACCGCTACCGGAATGTGGGCGGGTTTACCATGATCAAGACCGGGCGCACCAAGATCGACAACCGGATGAAGATGGACCTGTCCCGGGCAACCTGCCAGCAACTGGGCTTGGACGCCCTGGTGGTGGTGGGGGGCGACGACTCCAACACCAATGCCGCCTTTCTGGCCCAGGAGATGTTCGACGACGGTATTCAGGTGATCGGCGTTCCCAAAACCATCGACGGCGACATCCAGGTCCGCGACGCCCGGGGCAAGGTGCTGTGCGCCATGTCTTTCGGCTTCCACACGGCCGCGCGCGCCTTCTCCCAGGCCGTCGCCAACCTGTGCACCGACGCCAGCTCCGACGTGAAGTACTGGCATGTCTGCAAGGTCATGGGGCGCGTGGCCAGCCACCTGGCGCTGGAGGTTGCCCTGCAGACCCACGCCAACATAACCCTGATCGGCGAAGACCTGGCCGATTACGTGGACCATGCCCGGCTCGAAAAGGCCGAAAAAGCCGGGGTGGTGGACTACACAGCCTACGGCATGACCCTGCGGCACCTCTCCCGGGTGATCTGCGACGCCATCATGGACCGGGCCGCCGTGGGGAAAAATTACGGCGTTCTGGTGGTCCCGGAGGGCATATTGGAGTTCATCAATGAAATCCAGGTCTTCATCATCAAGCTCAACACGATCATCGGCAACTACAACAAGATGCACGACCGGGATTTCCACACCGCCCTGCCCACCCTGGACGACAAGCTGGAATACCTGCGGCGGCTGGTCCGGGGCATCCGCTCGGACCTTTCCTACAACGTATGGAATGCACGGGACGACGAACTGTTCAACGACATTCCGGCCTTCTTTCAGGAAGGCCTGCTCACTGAGCGGGACAGCCACGGTAATTTTCAGTTCTCCCAGGTCAAGACGGAAAAGGTGCTCCTTGACCTGGTGAAAGACTACCTGGGGATTCTAAAGGAGAAGGGTCACTACAAGATCGGCATCCAGAATGCGCAGTTTGTCAAGACGATGCAAAAAGGGGGCCTCGATCCGGAGCTATACGGCCCCATTCTCTTCGAAAACTGGCAGCGGACCCATCACCTGATGGTCAAAAAAACCATCATCTCAAAAAAAACCCTCAAGGCCGCACTGGTCAGGGCCGACTGCCTGGCTGAGAAGGATTCCATTCCGGCGCCCATCGAAAAAATCTTCGACCAGTCCGTTCCCAAATTCAAGACCCAGGCCCACTTCTACGGCTACGACGGCCGCGGCAGCGACCCCACCCGCTTCGACTGCACCTACACGTACAACCTGGGCCAGACCGTTTTCAGCCTGATCGCCAACGGCGCAACCGGCCAGATGGCCGCCATCTTGAACCTGGAGCAGGATTTTGCCCACTGGCGCCCCATCGGCATTCCCATCGCACCGCTCATGCACCTGGAAGAGCGCAAAAGCAAGCTGGAGCTGGTGCTCGAAAAAAGCATCGTGGACGTCAACTCGCCGGCATTCAGGGTCGTGAAAATGTTCCGCGACAAGTGGCTGGCAGCGGTTCCGGGGGAAGACCATTTCCGTCACCCGGGCCCCATCCGCTTTGCCGGCAACAGCGAGGAGGACCGCCCCATCACCCTGCTGCTCAATGCCCTGGGGGATCAGCCCTCCATTAAAGACGGGGCGCGCGACGAACAAGCGTCGATTCAAGACCAATAGCAGGCACAGGGCTGATTGCGAACATGCAGGTCCCGGTCACAAACACGAAGCTGCCCATTGGCAGGCAGGGTCAACCCCTGCAAAAGGCCGGCTCCAATTGGAAGCGGGATGAAAACACCCAAGCCCGCTTATGGCTGCAGGCCCGGAGGAAACTGAAAAAGAATCTTGTCCACCGTGTGCTGGACTGCTGCGGTGGCTTCTTGCGGGGTTTTATGCGTTTTCAGGAGGTAAGTGCCCACCCCCCGCCACACCAGGTCACCCGAATCCGCTGCATGGAAATCGATGGTCAGACGGCCCTCTTCATACTGACGGATGCGCGTCTCGGTGCCGAAACCCCCATACCAGGGATTGTAGTAGCTGCCCACACCCACTGTTGAGTAGTACGTGTCGCCCTGGATTTTCTGTTGGATGGCCAGATGATAGGTCAGAAAAAGGTCCGGCTGCTGCTCAATCTTGATGCCGCGGCCGGCCAGATGCGTCTCGACAGCCCGGCGAATGCGTTTGTCCAGCAGGGGGTTGTCTATGCGGAGGTCTCCGGTCCGCGCCTGCACCGGCTCCCGCCACCGCCAGGTGCCGTAGTGCGAAAGATCCGCCTGGGGATCGTAATCCTGGCTAACCTGAACGGTGGCACAACCGCACAGGCCCGCTGCAGCAAGAAGTAAAATCCTGACTGCCATCGATATCATTGGCGCCTCCATTGGGTTGCGTCCATCATTTCAGATTATATAATCACTTCCACAGCCATTGCCACCGCTCACTCACCGAAATGGTGGTCGGCCGATTGACACGCCCCTGGGCAGCGGGTAATATTCTTTCAATCGGCCCTGACCCAAACCAAAGACGGCAGGCATGAGGGAGGCGCCATGAAATCACTTCACATCAGCTACAATGAGGCAACCCAGACCATTGACCGCATCGACAACGCCGCCCCGGAACACTGGGGTACCGTCTGCGAACGGTTCGACAACGATGTTCAGCGAATCAAGGATGTGTCCGACGCAAGCGGCTATAACGCCCTTTATGTCTGTTATGATGCAAATAATCAGCCGGAATATTATCTGGTGGAAGAAGACGCGGCGCTGCTTAAACTGCGCCGGAAAACATTTCTCAGCAAACTGGGCCAGACAAAGGTGTAAGCACTTTAAAAAAACTTCGGCTGAGATTGAACCGGATGGTGATTTTAAACGGGGCGGCGCCGAGGTTCACACCGCCGTCAGTCGGCATCATGCCTTTGTTCTGGTATAACCCGGGCCACCTTGTCCATAATCGCATCTACCGTGCGCATTATCTCGTCGATCTCAGCCTTCAGCAAGTCCTCATCGGTCTGGCTCATCTGAAAAATTCCTTTGTGGCCCACAGGCCCTGCAGAAGCATTATTTTTATCGAACCCTCCCCGCGGCAAACCGCGGGGAATGCGCTCGCAATCGCGGTTCACCGCGGGTAGTTGCCGTGGGTATAGATATAGTCGTAGCAGTAGGCCTGATATTCTAAGTCAGGATTGGCCCCCACCTGCTGATCGGGATCAACAATTTTCTCCAAGCGCCCCAGCCACTGTGACTTGGCAAACTCGTAGAGCTCGTCCCTGACCAGTTCGGGCGTTTCACAGACCTCCGGATTGTTTTTGACAAAAAGCGCCACGCCATCGATCAATGTCTTCACCGTGAGGATATATTCGCTGAGATCCTGCCGGCATTCGGTGGAAACATCCAAAAATTTATTCAATACCGTCTTTGCCATACCCTCTACAGCGTCGATACAATTCATTGCCCCTGATCCTGTATCCCTGCCCCGGGCCAGGTCGACCCACGGCTGTTATTAACTCTGCAGACTGCTTTGTTCAATAAAATCATGCGGCTAGTAGCAATTATACGCAAGACCGGATGATGTCAAGTCCATAAGGTGCAACAGACACAGGGAACTTGCCTGCCATGATCGGGTCAAAAGCGTCGGTCAGCGCCCGGCCAGCACCGCGTCAATCTCTTCGAGAAAGCGGCTGCGGGGGTTGAACTGACCTTTGCGGAAGTTGGCCGAGGTGATGTACAGGCAGCGCTCCGCCCGGGTCACCGCCACATACATGAGTCGCCGCTCCTCCTCAAGATCCTCGGCCCGGTCCATGGATCGCCAGTGGGGAAACAGCTGTTCTTCGCACCCGATGACAAACACGGTATGAAACTCCAGCCCCTTGGCGCCGTGAACGGTGGATAGGTTAACACCGGCGGACTCCTCTTCATCATCCTTATCCTCGCGGACCAAGGCCGCTTCCTCCAGGTAATCCACAATCGTCTCTTTTTGGGCAGCCGAATGGATCAGCTGTTCGATGTTTTCCTGCCTGGCGGTGAGGTCCATGGAATTGCTTCGGGTATAACTTTCCAGATGGTCCATGTAACCGGTGCGGGCAATCGTCCGCCGGATGGCTTCGTCGGGCCGCAGGTCGCGGATCTCACCCAGAAGGTCCAGCAAGGCTTTCAACCCGTTGGTGAGTTTGGTGGAGAGCACCCGTTCGGCCACCGCCCTGCGGGCCGCCTCCTTGAGGCTCATTGAGCCGCTGCGCATCTGGGCTATCTTTTTGACGGTTCCCGGACCGATGCCCCTTTTGGGCGTATTGAGAACCCGTTCGAAGGCCGTGTCATCCTTGTCGAACACCGCAGCGGTGATGTAACAGTTCAGGTCAAGGATCTCCACCCTGTCAAAAAAACCTTTCCCACCCATCATTCGATAGGGAATGTGTGCCCGGCGAAAGGCCTGCTCGAAGGGCAGGGAACAAAACTTGGTGCGATAGAGCACGGCCATCTTTTCATAAGGGATGTTCATTCTGACCAGGCTGTGAATCTTGTCCGCCACCCAGCGGGCCTCCTCCTGATCGGTATAGAACCCATGCGTTTCCACCACGCCGCCCGCCCGGTCGGAAAAACAGGCCTTGTCCATACGGTTTTCATTGTAACCGATGACCCGGTTGCCCAGTTGGACGATTTCGTCGGCGCTGCGGTAATTCTGTTCCAACCTGAAGATCCGTGCCCCCTTGTATTTGTTTTTGAAAGAGAGGAAGTGGCTGACGTTGCTCATCCTGAACGAGTAGATCGACTGCCAGTCGTCGCCAACGGCAAAGAGATTTCCATCTTTGAGCAGCAGGGCGGTAATCTCTTCGTTCAGGTCGTTGGTATCCTGGTATTCGTCGCACAGGATGTACGCAAAACGCGTCTGGTACTGCTGCCGGATGTCCGCGTGGTCCCGCAGCAAATTGCGGGTCAGCAGCAGAATATTGTCGAAATCCAATGCATTGGCCGCTTTGAGCCTGCTTTCGTAGTGTGCGTACACATCGATCATACGGATATTGCCCTGGCGGGGGTGGTTGTCAAAATAAGCACCCGGATCTCCGCTGTTTTTGGCGTTGGAAATCTGGCCCAGCACGGACATGGCATGTTTTTTATCGAAATTAAGGGAAAGCAGCACCTCTTTGACCGTCTTTTGCTGGTGATAGGCCGTAAAGACCTGAATCGGAGGATGATACCCCAACCGGTGGCCGTGCTCCTTGAAGATCTGGAAGCAGGCGGAATGGTAGGTCCGCACCCAGGGAAAGCGCTGCAGCCCCATACCGGTCATATGGATCAGGCGGCCTTTCATTTCGTCAGCCGCTTTGTTGGTGAACGTAATTGCCAGAATCCGTTCAGGCGGCAGGCCCGATTTCACCAGGTGGGCAAATTTGGCAGTCAGGGTGCGGGTTTTTCCCGATCCGGCACCGGCAACGACCAGCGCCGGAGACCCGCTATGCTCGACAGCGGCTTGTTGCTGGGGTGAAAGCTGCATGGAAAATTTCTCCTGTAGCGGCTGAAAAAGCTGCATCACCGCAAGGGGTATAGGGGGCATGGAC
Organism: Desulfosarcina sp.; assembly: GCF_046496365.1. Lineage (GTDB taxonomy): Bacteria > Desulfobacterota > Desulfobacteria > Desulfobacterales > Desulfosarcinaceae > Desulfosarcina. The sequence goes on along the minus strand of NZ_JAWOHB010000074.1, from coordinate 589 downwards.
CGCCAATCGCAAAACGGCGGTTGCAAAAGCGATGCGGGTTGCGCTAATAAGGCGGCCCATCGGCGGTCGTCCGCCGCCCCGGGACCCACCCCGTTCCGGATTTGAAGATTCCCAGAGCAGTTCAAGGGAAATTTCAACCCAGCATGCTAGCCGGCTTTCAGTTCGCTGACCGTCACGGTTCAAAAAAAACGGGTTCCCGCAAGGCGACAAGGGAACCCGAAACTGGCTATGGAGCCGGCGCGCGGACTTGAACCGCGGACCTGCTGATTACGAATCAGCTGCTCTACCAGCTGAGCTACGCCGGCTTAAAAACAGGGAAATCAAGTATAGTGTTTATGGACCAAATGCAAGCAAAAGGATTCCGTTAGACCCGGCGCTTTGAGATTTTCGAGCTTCGGTTATACTTGGCATAGTTAGCCTGGCGTAGTTTTGGGGATACTAAAAAAAGATAGTAGCAAAGATTTTTAGAGTTGCACATAAAATTTCTTGGCGGCTCTGCGACTTGGCGTGAGACTCTTAATTTTTCACTGAACGCTTTTATCTTTCACCAACCGTCAGGGCGTTCATTGGGAGGGAAAAACTTATGATC
>NZ_JAWOHB010000059.1:0-13167 GCF_046496365.1 Desulfosarcina sp. | reverse complement strand
GCCGGGCTGTGTCTTTCCGTCGGAGGTGGAGCGGTCCTATGACCGCTCGTTTGCGCGCTTTGTCGAAACGTACAGCCGGCCAGGAGAACGGAAATGAACAAGAGACCAGACTGGTTCAAGGGCATCTTCCCGGCGCTGGTAACCCCTTCGACCAAGGATGAAGGAGTGGATGAATCCGCCCTGCGACAGGTCATCCGCTACGTTTTGCCGCATGTGGACGGTGTCGTGCCGGTGGGGACTACGGGCGAGTTCGTTTTAGGGTTTTTCTGCGTTTGCCGAAGGCCGCCTTGATCACGCGAAAAAGAAGGGCTTCATCCTGGGCGGGAAAGGGCGGGGAGCCGGCAAAACGGATGCCCACCACCGTTGAATCCACCTTGGGGGATGGGAAAAACAGGGCGGCCCGCACCTGCATCAGCACCTGCGTATCGGCACAATACCCCAGCATGACGGACAGCCTGCCGTAATCTTTGGATCCGGGGCCGGCACAGATCCGCTGGGCCATCTCTTTCTGGAGCATGAGCACAGCCCGGTCGATCCGGTGCCTGGCATGGATCAGCTGGACAATGACCTGGGATGAAATATTGTAAGGCAGGTTGCCCAGAATCACCAGCGCCCGGCCGACCTCACAAGCAATCGATTCCAGGTCAACCCGCAGGATATCCGCTTCCCGAATTTCGACATTATCGATACCGGCAGCCAGAAGTTCCGCCCTGAGCAGGCCGATGATGCGTCCATCCTTGTCCACGGCGATCAACCGCTTGGCAACTTTGGCCGCCGGCACACTGATGGCCCCCAGACCGGGGCCTATTTCCAGAACGATATCGTCACCGCCGATGCACGCTTTGCTCACGATGGCACGGGCCACGTTCGGGTCGTTGAGAAAATTCTGCCCCAGCTGTTTCTTGGCCTGGATATTCCAGGCGGTCAGCAGCGCCCGCGGGGATGTCATTGGGTTGCGCCTGAATCGTTGCCGGCCTGCCGGGTCCGGCGCCGGATGGAGATAAACACGCGCAGGGTAATAAAATAGGCCGCCGCTCCCAATATCGCCCCGATGACCACACCGCCGACGACCATGGCCCAGGTGACGTCCAGACCCAATTCCATCAGCTGAGAAAATGAGTTAAACGTGATGCTGTCGAGGGTTTTCTCATACCCCAGCAATACACACCCCAGCTTGTAATTGGCGTAATATACCAGGGGGATGGTAAGCGGATTGCTCAGCCATGTGCCCAAAACAGCTGCTGATTTACTCCCTCGAAGCAGAAAAGCGAAAGCGATGGCGACGACAGTCTGCAGGGGAATGATGGGGGTAATGGAGACGAAGACGCCCACTGCCATGCCCAGGCCAACATAGTGGGGGTCGCCCTCCAGTTGACGCATGCGGACCAGCATCTGGCTGAATCGTTCCCTGGGACCCGTAAAAACAGGTGGCTTCTTCTTGTGGCGGATGCGCGCTGCCTTCATGGTTCCGTCAACCGTCCCTGCATGTATGGCCCTCAGCACCCCGGTCGGAAGGGGCGGGAATGGTCCTGCTTCCGTTATCATCGGTTGTTTTTTCGCTCCCGGTCCAACTCACGCTTCTGGTCTCGTCGCCGAATGGTGTCGCGTTTGTCGTGGCTTTGCTTCCCCCTGGCCAGGGCCAGGCTGAGTTTGGCCTTGCCGGCCTTGAAATAGAGTCTCAAGGGTATGAGCGAGTACCCCTTTTCATTGACCTTGCCGTAAAGCTTTCTTATTTCGTGCCTGTGCAGCAGCAGTTTTCTGGAACGCAGGGGATCATGGTTGTCGTAATAGGCGAACGGATAGACCCCGATGTGCATCTGGTAGACGAAAACCTCCCCGTTTTTTATGCGCGCGTAAGCATCTTTCAGGTTGGCCTTGCCCATGCGCAAGGATTTGACCTCAGTGCCCGCCAGCACGATTCCGGCCTCATATTTATCTTCGATTATGTAATCGTGCCGGGCCTTGCGGTTTTCGGCAACCACTTTGATTGAATTGTTTTCCAAGGGGTCAACGCTCCTGTTGTTCGGGCTCGATCCTCGAGACCACTTCGCCGAAGGTTTGCTCCAACAACGCCTGAACCGCATCAGGGGTGGTCATGCGCATCGCTTCATCCATGAAGCCGCGAACCTCGGCCATATTGATTGACCGGATGGCGTTCTTCACCCGGGGGATGGCCTGGGGGTTCATGCTCAGTTCATCTACGCCCAGACCCAGCAAAAGGGGTGCAAAAAGGGGTTCTCCGGCCATTTCGCCGCACATATAGGTTTGGATGCCTTTTTCTCTGCTCACATCGCAGGTCCGCTTGACCATCCGCAAAATTGCCGGATGCAACGGCTGGTGAAGGTGAGCCACATGCCGGTTGCCCCGATCGATGGCCAGGGTATACTGGATCAGATCATTGGTGCCGATGCTGAAAAAATCAACTTTTTCAGCCAGGATATCGGCAGTGACGACCGCCGATGGCACTTCAATCATAATTCCCAAGGGTACTTTCCGGTTGTGGGCTACGCCCTGCTGTTCAAGGCACCGGGCAGCCTCGTCCAGCAGACCGATAACCTGTTCAACCTCTTCGATCCCGGAAATCATGGGAATGAGAATACGGACATTGCCGCAGGCCGCAGCTCTCAAGATAGCGCGAAGCTGCGTTTTAAAAATTTCGGGTTTCTTGAGGCAATAGCGGATGGCCCGAAGCCCCAGGGCCGGATTCAATTCATAACTGTCGCGGATAAAGTTCACCGCTTTATCCCCGTTGATGTCCAGGGTGCGAATGGTGACCGGGTGTTCGCCCATGACGTCGATCACATCCTTGTAATTCTCGTACAACATCTCTTCGTCTGGAAAGTCCGGCCGGCTGAGATACTGAAATTCAGTTCGGTAAAGACCGATGCCGTCGCCGCCGTAATCAAGCACGGAAACGACCTCTTCAGGGAGTTCGATGTTGCCCATAACCGAAATCCGGACACCGTCTTTGGTCCGGGCGGGCAGATGGCTTTTTCTGGCCATCAGTGCCTTTTGAATTTCGTATTGCTCGCGTCGCTCTTCGGTCTCCAGCAGGGTGTGTTCCGTGGGGTTGACCACGACGATGCCGGTCTTGCCGTCCACGATAAGGATGTCGTCGTTTTTGATCATCAACGTGGCGTTGCCCACCCCTAAAACTGCTGGAATTTCAAGCGTCCGGGCAATTATACTGGTGTGGGAAGCGCGGCCGCCGCGGTTGGTGACAAACCCTTTGATCCGTTCCAACTGGATCTGGCTGGTCTCTGCCGGAGACAGATCCCGCGCCACCAGGATCACCCGCTTGTCGATGCGGGCAATATCCACCTGATCCGCTCCAACCAGGTTTTCCATGATGCGGTCCGATACATGGGTGATATCCTCGGCCCGCTGCCGGAGGTAGTCATCGGACATGTTTTCGAACATGGGCTTGACCAGGGACACCACTTTTTTAAGCGCCCACTCGGCGTTGACACGCTCCTTTTCGATTACCTCGATGGTCCGATCATAGAGCATCTTGTCTTCCAGGAGCAGCATGTGGGTCTCTATAATCTGGGCATGCTGGCGAAATTCATCAGGGGTGGTGTCGATGATCCGCCGCATCGCTTCGCGGGCCTTTTTCACTGCAGTCCTGAAACGGCCCACTTCGGCGGACAGCGATGCTTCCTGCACAACGTACTTTTTAACGACATCCACCCCCTCTTTATCCAGGAGGTAAGCCTTGCCGATACATATTCCGGGAGAACCACCGATACCTTTGAGGATGGTTTCCTTGACTTCCTGATCTTCCATGAACGATTATTCTCCAAACCCGGAACGTATCAGCGCCGCGATATGCTCCAGGGTATCCAAATCCTTGTGATCGTCAATGCTGACCGTGATTTCGGTGCCCTTGGGGCAGGCCAGCGTCAGGATATCCAGCAGGGACGTGGCATCCGCCGTGTTGCCGTTTTTCATGATCCATACCCCCCCCTTGGCCTCTGCAGCCAGTTTGGCCAGCTTGGCCGCCGATCGGGCATGCAGACCAAGATCATTGACGATCTTAAGCGTTATGGACCGGGCTTGACGCATTGTATCCAACAATTCTGCCGCCGCGCCCGAGTTTGTGCGCTGACGGCGGGGCGGCCCAACCGGCCATCCCAGGCAATCCATAAACAAAAAAAGGGGATAAACCCTTTATTAGAACCTGATTTATCTATCAATCGCCGTAACTGATGTCAATGCGTAAACATTGACAATATTTGCTCGGGAGGATATGCTGATTATTAATAAAATCAAGCATGATCCACATCCTATAAGCGACTGACGCACAAATCTGAATCCATGGGAGACGCCTGTGACCACAACAGTGACCATCTTCGGCAAAAACGCTTGACCCCATACCACCGCGGCCCGTGAGGCCTACGCAAAAAACAGCCGCCCGGTCGAATACCTCAGCGTTGTCGATGATCCCCAGGCCATGGAAAAAATGCTGGCGCTCTCCGGCGGCCGCCGGAAAATACCGGTGATTGTGGACAATGGCCTGGTTACGGTGGGCTACCAGGGCAAAGGGTGAACCGTCTGAATCCGGCGGCTGGATGCTGCCCCGCAATGAACAATGAACTGATGCGGAAACCTGTCTCGACTGGGAAAAACACGCAAGAGGATCTGGATGGAGAAGCAGTTTTTAATCGACGATCTCAAATTGGGGGAATCCTGGCGTCTTTTTAAAATCATGGGTGAATTTGTGGAAGGCGTGGAGGGGCTGCACGACTTAGGCCCTGCAGTCACCATTTTTGGTTCCGCGCGCACACGATCCGGCGACGCCCAATACACAAAAGCGGAAACCATCGCCGCCCTTTTTGTCAAGAACGGGTTCGGGGTGATCACCGGCGGTGGCGGCGGGATCATGGAAGCGGCCAACAAGGGCGCCGCCGAGGCCGGCGGCACATCGGTGGGTCTTAACATCAAATTGCCCTTCGAGCAAAAACCCAATTCCTATGCAACGCTCCAGATGGAATTCAAGTATTTTTTCATCCGCAAGGTCATGTTCATCAAATATGCCGCCGCTTACGTCGTCATGCCCGGCGGCTTCGGGACCCTGGATGAACTGTTCGAAGTCATAACCCTGGTGCAGACCCGGCGAATTCGGCCTTTCCCCATCATCATGGTGGGATCCGATTACTGGAACGGGCTTTTGGCGTGGATCCGCGAACAACTGCTGGCCCAGTCGCTCATTTCCCCAAAAGACATGGACATCGTTAAGGTGCTGGATGACCCAGAGGAAATTGTGCACACGGTTCGAAAAATCCTCGTCATCTGAAATAACCGCCCAAGGATAATGCCATGCCTCCCGCTATCACTGTTGTCCCCTCGCACACGCCACCGTCCGGGGTTATCTCCACGGCCACTGTCGACCAGACAGTCCAGCGCCAGAATGCGTCGCTGCGAGCCCTCCACGAAACGGCGCTGGGCCTGCTGGATAAAATCGACAAAGAGGAGCTGCTGGAGACGATCATCGAGCGGGCCGCCGACCTGACCGGCACCGAGCACGGCTACATCTACCTGCTGGAGCCCAAATCGAACGTAATGCAGATGCGTGTCGGCAAAGGCTTTTTTACGGGACAGCTGGGCCGATCCGTCCGGATGGGTGAAGGCATAGGCGGTCGCGTCTGGCAGGCGGAGGCAACCGTTCTCGTCGCCGACTACAGCAATTGGCCGGGGCGGCTGGACGATCCATCACTTGACGGCCTGCGCGGCATCGTGGGCATACCGTTGAAATCGGATCGTCAGGTGCAAGGGGTTATCGGACTTGCTCATGTTGATCCCGAAAAACAATTCGATTATGAAGATGTCACCGTGCTGGAGCGCTTTGCAGCCCTGGTGCTGCTGGCGCTGGAAAAGGCGACCCTGTACAGCAAAGTCACCAGCGAACTGGCCGAGCGTAAAAAAGCCGAGGCCCGCATTCGGGAGAACGAACAGCGTTACCGCTCGTTTTTGGAGTCCTCCCCCGATCCCATTGTCGTCTATGACATGCGGGGCGAGGCCACCTATGTCAATCCCGCCTTTGAACAGACCTTCGGATTTTCCCGCCATGAACTACTGGGCAAACAGATCGATTTTGTGCCGGCAGCCTCCTGGCCGGAGACCAAGGCCGCCATCGATCGCATGCTCAGCGGACGAAAGATCACCATGTTCGAAACCAAACGACTGGCCAGAAATGGGCAGGTCCTGGACGTCCAGATCAGCTCGACCCTGTTTTATGATCATAACGATCGCCCCACCGGAAATATCGTGACCCTGAGAGATATCAGTGCCCGTAAGCGAGCGGAGGAGGCGCTGCAGCAGTATCACGGTCAGCTGGAGGAGCTAGTCCAGGAACGCACCGCGGAACTGGCCGACGCCAACCGTCGACTGAAGCAGCAGGTCGATGAACGCCAACGCGCGGAAGCAGCCCTGAGGGCTCAATCCAACCACCTGGAGGAGGTCAATACGGCGCTGCGGGTGCTTCTCAAAAAACGCGAAGAAGACAAACGCGAGGTTCAGGAGAATGTCATGTCCAATGTCAAAGAGCTGGTTTCACCTTACCTGGTGCGCCTGAAGCGGGGACGACTGGAACCGCACCAGGCGACCTTGATGGAAATCCTTCAGTCCAACCTGGACAATATCATTTCACCGTTTATCAGCAGGATCTCTTCACGCTACCTCAATTTCACGCCGACCGAAATCCGGGTGGCCAACCTGATCAAGGAGGGCAAAACGAACAAGGAAATTGCCGAACTGCTTTTAATATCAAAAAACACGGTGCTCTTTCACCGCCACCACATTCGGACCAAACTGAACTTGAAAAACAAGAAGATCAATCTCAGAACCCACCTTTTATCCTATGAAGAATAGTGGTTTCAACCCACTATTTACCTGCTGTTTTATCAACTTGACATCAACCGGGGATCAAGTGGTAGATTAGCGCTAAGATTGCTGAGACAACAGACTGGAAATTCTCCAGCATGCATTCCTTCAGATGGCCATGATTTTTTGATTACCGAGTATAATCAGCGCCAAACAACATCTTGACCGTTTTGTGAGATTTTCCCTTGACTTGTCAGGATTGATCTTGCATAAGATATAAAAAATTTTATGAATGAAATTCAGTTTTTATTTCATGTATAAATAAGTATCGACGCCATGGAAATTATCAGCCCATTGCGCCCACGCATGAAATCACCCGAAGCGGCCTTGACCTTCAGCCACGCATACGGAAGCAACCCGAACTGACTGCTGAAATTATGAATCCTCTGACCATTGCCGACGTGACCCTGACCTTCGGTGGAATCAATGCCCTGACCAACGTTGACATGCGTTTCGAACCCGGGCTGATCAGCTCCGTCATCGGACCCAACGGAGCCGGCAAAACCAGCCTGCTGAATTGCATCTCCGGGTTCTACCACCCCACCAGCGGTGAGATAAAGTATGGCGACCGTCGCTTGACCCACGCCTCGCCCCATAAAGTCTCCAGCCTGGGCATTGCCCGGGCCTTTCAGAACCTGGAGCTGTTCAGAGGCATGACCGTGCTGGACAATCTGATGTTGGCCCGCCACCAGAAACTCAAGTACAGCTTCCTGCACGCCCTGGTCTACTTCGGCAAGACCTCCCGGGTGGAAGCGGAAAACCGGGGGTATGTGGAGGATGTCGTCGATTTCATGGAATTGGAACCCTACCGCAAACGCATGGTTGGCTCGCTGAGTTACGGCGTCCAGAAACGGGTGGAAGTGGCCCGGGCATTAACCCTGGACCCGACCATTCTCCTCCTGGACGAGCCCATGGCCGGCATGAATATCGAAGAAAAGGAAGACATGGTCCGCTTTATTATCGACATCCAGAAGGAACGGGAAACCACCATCATTCTTGTGGAGCATGATCTGGGCGTCGTGATGGACATCTCTGACCATATTTACGTGCTGGACTTCGGTGAACTCATCGGGTCCGGAAATCCAGCCGAAGTGGCCCGAAACAAGAAAGTCGTCGAAGCCTACATCGGAGAAGATTGATCAGCCCATGGAAGACAAGGACCACCTGCTCCAATACACCATTCCCCAACTGCTGCGCTGGCGGGTCAACACCACACCGAAAAAGGTGGCCCTGCGGGAAAAGGATTTTGGCCACTGGAACGTCTACACCTGGGAGCAATATTACGCGCTGGTTCGCAAAACCGCTCTGGGATTGGACCAGATCGGCCTGCAACGCGACGACAAGGTGGCCCTGATCGGCGACAACATCCCCGAACTGCTCTTTGTGGCCATCGGCACCCATGCGCTGGGCGGCATCTCCGCCGGGATCTATCAGACCAGCCTGCCCGATGAAATCGCCGACATCCTCAACTACCTTGAGGTATCCGCGGTGTTTTGCAATGACCAGGAACAGGTGGACAAACTGGTTGAAGTCCGCGACCGGATTCCAGGCGTAAAAAAAGTCATTTTTGAAGATCCACGGGGCATGCGCAGCTACCAGCGCGATCCATGGTTCATGAACATCGAGGCCATTTACGCCTTGGGTGATACGGCCCACCAGAAAGACCCCGACCGCTTCGAAGCGTTGGTGGACCAGGGCACTCCCGACGATCCCTGCCATTTGTGTCTCACCTCGGGCACCACCGGATTGCCCAAGGGAGCCATGATGACCCACCGCAATTACATCAACATGGGCGTCCAGATCACCAAGGTCGACCCGCTGGAACCCACGGATGAATACCTCTCTTTTCTACCTTTTGCCTGGATCGGCGAGCAGATGAACTCGTTTGGCGTAGCCATGGCAACCGGCATCACCATCAATTTTCCCGAATCCGTGGAAACCGCCATGGAGGATTTGAAGGAGATCGGTCCCCACTTCATGTTCGGCGCCCCGCGGATATACGAAGCCATCCGTTCTCAGATCTGGCTCAAAATCGACGAGTCCTACTGGCTCAACAAAAAATTATACGACTACTTCATCCAGGTCGGCGAGCGGGCGGCCCGCTACCGGATGACCGGAAGCCCCATGCCAATGGGGCTGCGCATCAAGTCCTGGCTGGGAACCCAGATGATGTTCCGGCCCCTGATCAACCAGATCGGCCTGATGCGCCTACGGCGGGCCTACACGGGCGGTGCCGCCCTGGGGCCGGAGCTGTTCACCTTTTACCAGGCCATCGGCGTCAACCTGAAGCAGATCTACGGCCAGACGGAAATCACCGGCATCGCCTACATGCACCGGGACGGCGACGTACGGCCGGATACCGTGGGCAAGCCCCTGCCGGGAACGGAATGCAAGATCTCCGAGACCGGCGAGATTCTCTCGCGCTCGGCGTCGGTGACCCCTGGCTATTTCAAGCTTCCGGATAAAACCGAGGAACTGCTGGAAGACGGTTGGCTGCACTCTGGGGATGCCGGCTACATCGATGAAAACGGCCACCTGGTGGTCATCGACCGGGTTGCCGACGTCATGCATAACCGCCATGGAGAGATGTTCAGCCCCATGTTTCTGGAAAACCGGCTCAAGTTCAGCCCCTACATCAAAGAGGCCGTCATCTTCGGCGACCAGCGGGAATTCGTGGCCGCCCTGATCAACATCGACCCGGTCGTCGTGGGTAAATGGGCCGAAGACCGGGCCATCTCATTCAGCACCTACATGGACCTTTCGGCCAAACCGGAAGTGGCCGACCTGATCTGTGAGCAGGTGAAATCCATCAACAGTCGGGCGGAAAAAAACCATTTCCGCATCAAACGGTTCGCCATCCTCTACAAGCTGCTGGACACGGACGACGGCGAACTGACCAAAACCGGCAAGATCCGGCGCAAGTTCGTCAAGGAAAAATATCAGAACCTCTACGAAGCGCTGTATGACGAATCGGTTTCGGAAAAGACGGTAAACGCCCTGTTCCAGTACCAGGACGGGCAGACCGCCACCGTCGAGACTTCAATCAGGTTCTACACCATGGAAGGCGACCGATGAGCTATTTTTTTCAACTGGTGGTCAGCGGAATCGTGGTCGGGTCCATTTATGCCCTCTCGGCCCTCGGGTTCGTCCTGATCTATAAATCCAGCCGGGTGCTGAACATCGCCCACGGCCAAATCATCGCCGCCGGGGCCTTTATCGTCTATGCCCTCACCGTATGGGCCGGAATTCCCATCATCATCTCCTTCATGGCCAGCATGGTGATCACCTTCTTTCTTGCCATGAGTGTAGAGCGGGTGTTTCTGCGGCGGCTCATCGGTGAACCCATCATCTCAGTGATCATGGTGACCATCGGTTTGATGTCGATTCTGGACGGCCTCATCTACCTGACGCCCTTCGGATCGATGAACTACTCTTTTCCCGAGTTCTTACCGTCCACCCCCATCAGCCTGGGGGGGGTCTCGATCTCCTGGACCCAGATGGTGGGGGTCGTCATCACCGTAATACTGATAGGGACCTTTTCGTGGTTCTTCAAGAGCGCAACCCTGGGCATCAGTATGCGGGCGGTGTCCGACGACCAGCTGGCCTCCATGAGCGTGGGGATATCGATCCCGCGGGTCTTCGGTCTGGCCTGGGCCATGGCCGGTCTGAGCGCGGCCGCCGCAGGGGCCATCATCGGCAATATCACCGGACTTAACTTCGAGACGTTGCGCGCCTTCGGCATCACGGTGTTTCCGGTGGTCATCCTGGGGGGGCTGGACTCCATCATCGGGGCGGTCGTGGCCGGGATCATCATGGGCCTGATCCAGCAGTTCGCCGCAGGGTATTTGGACGGCAACTGGGGGCTCAACGGCACGGCTGATGTGCTGCCCTATATCATCCTTTTGATCATTCTCCTGTTCAAGCCCCACGGCCTGTTCGGGACCCATGAAATCGAGCGAGTTTAAACCATGTCCACCAACCGATGGTTCGATACAGGGAATTTTTACACCACCTACCGGGAGGAGCAGCGCATTTTCAGGACCCATCTCGACCGCCTGCTCTTTAGCCTTTTCCTGATAAGCCTCTTCGCCTGGCCTCTTTTTATCTCGACCAGCAACAGGAACATGCTGGTGATCAACAACATCCTGATCGCCGTCGTGGCCGTCTACGGCCTGAACCTGGTGACCGGGTTTGCCGGCCTGATCTCCATCGGGCACGCCGCCTTCGTGGGCATCGGGGCCTACACCCTGGCCGGAACGGCCCGATCCATCGGCGAAAGCCATGTGCTGATCACCCATGCCTGGCCGCTGATGATCCTGATTTCCGGTTGCGTGGGAGCGCTATTCGGGGCCTTCGTGGGGCTGCCGGCCATGCGCCTCAAGCACCTTTACCTGGCCATCGCCACCTTGTCGTTTCAGATGATTTTTACGTGGACGATCAGCTTCATGACCTTCTTCAACCAGGGCCAGATGATCGCGGTGGATCGCGTCTTCTGGATCAACGGTCAGGTGGGGCGCAACGAGCACTATCTTTTCTGGTACTACGTGATCCTGGTCACCGCAGTAATCTGCGGTCTGGGGGTGCGCAACCTGCTGCGCACCCGCTACGGACGCTGTCTGGTGGCGGTGCGCGACAACGACCGGGCCGCGGACGCCATGGGGATGCACCCGGGCCTGACCAAGGTGTACGCCTTCGCCCTGGCGGGATTTTTCGCCGGAGTCGCCGGGGCCCTGCACACCTACATGTTTCGAGGGGCCGGCTTCGAGTCGTTCACCCTGCACCACTCGATCATCTACCTGGCCATGGCCATCGTGGGCGGTTTGGGGACCCTGCCCGGCAGCCTCCTGGGACCGGTGGCGATCCAGATCCTCGAGCTGCAGATGGAACACCTCTCGGAGTGGGCCGGCACGATTCTGCCGGCCTCCATGAACCTGGCCACGGCCCTGCGGCCCCTCGGGTTCGGCCTGGTGATCGTGCTCTTTTTGATGTTCGAACCCCGTGGGATCGCCAACTGGTGGCGCATCTGCCGCTCTTATTGCAAACTTTGGCCGTTCCGCTACTGAAAGGCCCTGTAAAAATGACGGCGTGCAATCCGATTCCACGCCGCCGGAGAAAGTTAACCACTCACCACAAGGGAGGCGTAAAAATGAAAAGGAACCATTTTCGGCTATGGGTTGTTGTGCTGGCGGCGTTGCTGGCACTGGCGTTCACGGTTCCGGTCCAGGCCGAGGAAACCTTCAAGATCGGTTTGTCGCTGGCGATCACCGGCCCGACCTCGGATGCCGGCAACCCGTATTCCAAGGGCGTGGAAGACTACATGCGCCTGGTCAACGACACCAAGATTCTCGGCGATGCCAAGGTAGAGTTATCGATCCGCGACGACATGTACGAGACGGCCGTGACCAAACGCAACTTCGAGGACTTTCTCGATCAGGGAATTGTGCTGTTCCTCAGCTATGCCACCGGTGCCAACCAGGCCCTGGCCAAGGATTTCAACGAGGTCCAGATTCCGGTGATCCCGGCTTCCATGGACGTGTCGCTCGTGGGTTTGTCCAATTACATTTTCCTGCCCATCGCCTCGTATTCCCACCAGTATGTCGGTGTGGCCGAGTACGTGGCCAAGAACCACAAGGGCGGCGGGGTACCCAAGGTGGCCGCTTTTATCCACCCGTCGGCTTTCGGACGCGCGCCGTTGGATGGTTTTAAAGCCGCCGTCACCGCCGGATTAAAGCTGGATCTCGTCGAGGTGGTCGAACACGGCAAGGACCTGGACAACAGCGCCCTGCTGCAGAGGCTTGCCAGCAAGGGAGTCCAGTACGTCCTGTGCCAGACCGTCCAGTCGCCGGTGGCCACGCTGCTCAACGACGCCCAACGACTGAGTATGTCGGCCAAGACTTTCGGTGAACCCGGTAAGATCACCTTCATGGGCGCCCACTACACCGGCGGCAACGACCTGATCGCTTTGGCCGGTTCGGCTGCGGAGGGTTATTTCTGGACCACCTCCTATCGTTTGACCACCGAAGCGGGGCCCTTGACCGATTTTCAGCTGGAACTGGCCAAAAAGTACGGTCGCGATGACAAAGCCGCCAACTCCCATAACTACACCAGTGGTATCCTGGTGGCCCAGCTGGTCACCGAAACAGCGCGACGGGTAATGGAGAGCGGCAAGGAAGTCAACCGGGCCAATCTCTACGCAGCCCTCAAGGCCATGAACGGCGCCAACGCCTTTGATACCTTCACCACCGTCGGGCCGGTGACCTTTTCCGAAACCGACCGCATGGGGGT
>NZ_JAWOHB010000042.1:0-6282 GCF_046496365.1 Desulfosarcina sp. | reverse complement strand
CCCGCATCATGGAAAACTCGAAAAACCCGGCCATGGGCGGGGGGAGGCAGTATTGGGCTTCTCCGTTGCGAGGAATGTCCACCAGGATGGCCCGGGAGGCCAACTGGTCCAGGATGCGTCGGGCGTTTGCCGGTTTCATCTTCCAGATACGGGCCGCATCGGCCACGGTGAAGGGGCGGATGGGCAGCTGGGCCACCAGGCCGGCCTCTTCTTCACTGAACAGCATTTTCAAAATGGCAAACAACAGGTCCGATGGCGGGGCGCCTTGGGGAAATCTGTTCAGACGATCAACAAGACGGGAATACAAACTCCGGGTTCCGGTATGGGCCATGGTCATGTTCTCCCTTGGCTGGCATCCATGACGCATTCATGAACTATTTAATGACCCTGTCAAGCAGTGGCAATTGTTATTTTGAAGAAACCTTGCGGTGGGGGAACGACAACAATCGCCGCCTCCAAATCCGGAGGCCGAAGGCTGGATCGCTTGATGCTTTCATGCATTATTCATCAATTCCGATCCGGCCTTCGCCAAAATCGAAAACCTCAGAATGAAATTCCGGCCTAAACCAGTCGCAAAATACTGAAAAAGTTCTCTTCGTGGGCCAAGTTCGTTCATCCGTACTCCAGCTCTCAAGTTCTATCTCGAAAAGTTTCCGATAGAATTTTTTTACAAATTTTAAAGATTCAGAATCATCATCAAAATGGGGTATGAGGATTGCGGTACAATCATTATTCAACGAATCGATACTGCACGGATCATCCATTTCCGGAAGTGAATTTATCCATTGGACATACGGATCTTTTGGCCTAATGATCATTACTTGCCGATTGATCGATCTCATCAGTCCTCCATGCAGAAAATGGAATTACGATAAATGATTGCTATCGTCCTGCATCCGTAATTATTCGTTCCTCTAAATCATATCTCCCAGATCGTCAAGATTAGCCATTGATATGGATCTATTGCCGTCTTCGATCTCATGGATCATCGCCACCACCGCGTCGTTTATCGGCGTCGGTATATGGCGCCGCCGCCCTTGCTGGCAGATGTAGCCGTTGAGATAATCAATTTCGGTGCGTCGGCCACGTTCGAGACTCTGTAGGCTTGACGAGCGAATCCTCCGATACTTGTAGCCGATGATGCGGATTGTAAGGTGGCGCCGCAGCTCCCCCAGCCATCCCTTTTTTTTCAAAAAACTGCCGTAATCGAGCTTGCCCCCGCCAGGAGGCACAGTCAAATTCATGGCATCGGCCACCGCCATGGCCTCGCTCATGATGGCGATGAATAGCTCACGAATCTTTCTGACCGCCAGCAATTGACCGAGCGGGACCCCGGCGATGACGCCCAAGGAATTGATGCAGCTATTGATGATCAACTTCGAATAAAGCTCGCCGATGATGTTGGTGGAGATCCGGGTGGGAGCAACGGCAGATAGCATTTCTCGGATGGTTTCGAGGCGCGCATCGACGGACGAGTCCAATCTGCCCACTACGAAATGGCCCTCGGAGGTGACTTCCATCCGACCGGGACCGTGAAAAGTGGCCCCCCAAGCCACCACGCAACCGACGATCCGATCCTCACCCACGACCCGCGCCAGCGCCTCTTCGCAGATGCCGTTTTGCAGGGACACCACCGAAGCCTCAGGCTTCAGAAAGGGCAGCAGGCTTTCGGCGGCCGCAATCGCCTCGCCTGCCTTGGTTGCTAAAAAAACCACATCCAGCGGGCCTTGAAGTTCGTCGGCTGTTGCGACCGCGCGCACAGGTATATCGCTTTCGCCCCCGATTCCGAAAATGTGAAAGCCTGGATCCTTGCTCAGAGCGACCGCCTCCGGATGTTTGCATACAACCTGAACATCCCAGCCGGCCTTGCTCATCCTGGCCCCTGTTACCCCACCAATCGCTCCGGCGCCCAAAAGCGCAACTTTCAGGCCATAGCTGTCCATGGTGTCCTCTCATATCCGGGTGTTTACAAGAAATCTGATTCCCATCTCTTTTTATGAAATATTCATCGGCAGTCCATTCCGGTAACAGCGCAGCGGTAGATTATTGAAGACGGCTGCAAAGCACATATTGCATGAGACACAAGACGCAGTTTCGGACTTTCCCTCCCGGAACTTTTGCACCAGGGAAGGCTCTCTTACAAAGGGGCGGCTCATGGAAATCAGGTCCGCCTCGCCATTTTCCAGCACCTCCTCCATTTGACGTCTGCGTCGCATTCCACCCACCAGAATGAGGGGCACGCCGCCAAGCTCTCGTCGAACCGCCTCAGCCCCCGGAAGATTGTAGGACTCCTTGAATGCGCAGGGCTTGATGAGGCTTTTGAACTTCAACTTGGCCAAAGGCCGCATCCAGGAGGGCAACCCCCGTGCCAGTTCATCAAGCGGAATGTCGCCGCGTGCGGTATGGAAACTGTAGTAGGTGCCGCTGCTGACTTCCACGGCATCGATTCCCGCGGTCCGCAGCCATTGGGCGTAACGGGCGGCCAGTTCAGGAACGATCCCTGGCTTAGGCGTAAAGTCACATGTGTTTATCTTGATCAATACCGGAATGGAACCTCCCACGGCTTTTTGAACGGCGGCGATAATTTCGCGAACAAAGCGGAAGCGCTTTTCAGCACTGCCACCCCAGGCGTCTCTGCGCCGGTTGTAAAACGGCGAGAGAAACTCGTTGAGCAGGAACCCGTGGGCCGCGTGAAGCTGCACTCCGTCGGCGCCGGCCTGTTTGGCACGCCTGGCCGCATTGGCAAAATCCTGGATGGTTGCTGCGATGTCAGCTTCGCTCATCTTCCGCGGACGGTTCAATGTGACGGGGTCCAGCCCCTGTCCGGAAGGGGCCAGAGGCGCTGTCCCCGTCACTTTGCGCGGAGCTTGGCGTCCGGCGTGGGCGAGTTGGAACACAATCCGCCTTCCGTTTCGATGAACACTGTCGGCCAGAGCTTCCAGGCCAGGCAGCATGGCGTCGTCGTAGATGCCGATTTGCTTTCCCATGGCACGCCCGCGAGGATGGATATACATGTGTCCGGGGATAATCAGCCCCACGCCGCCTCGTGCAATCCGGTCATACCTCTGCAAGATATCCGCCGTCACTTGACCGTCGGCATCTGCCATGGCTTCGTAGGTGGCCGAACAGACGAAACGGTTCACAAGTTCCATAGAACCGATTTTGATGGGATCGAAGAGCTTTGCCATCCTGTTTTTAATCCTCTACTTATATTTTCCATGCTCTGATTGTCTGGTCTCAGCTTCGCTAATATTTATTGCATACGTTAACCATCGATATTTAAGTCTATCAGAAACGAACGCTTGATTAGTAGTCATAGCGATGGAGTTCAGCCGCAACGGGCAAGTAAAGCGACGTGACGAATGAACGTCACCTGCAGCGAGTTAGACACCATTTTACCTATTCATGCCCTGATGACACATAACGGACGATCTTGTCGGCATGGTCCTCAATCAACCCTCTTGATGTAAAGATTGCAGTTGGGTTGGAGGATTTAACGGAAAACTGCCCCAAGACTGCATTCGATGTCATGTCGCGAACGATAATCGAGCTTTGGATGTTGTCTACGCCTGCCATAATTCCCACGAGCGCCCGGGCCGCTCCATGACGCATATAGTAGTTCGTAATGACAATCTCAACGGATCTGGCCGCCGAAGACCCCGTTACAGGTAGACCGCTGGCGCGGAACTGAGACTCCAAGCGTTCTTTGAAAATCCCCAAAGCCTCTTGCGACATCTTTACCTTTGGGTCGACCGAGTATTTAATGCTGGCGTTCGGGTCGGGTGTGTATCCATTTTGTATCTTCATTCCAGTGCCCGCGCATCCTACAAGAATGGAAAAAGATAGCAATAAGGAAAATAGCATTGTGCGATTCATGAGTAAGTCTCCTTTTTGGTATGAATAATCGGATGAAAGGGACTGATTGGTTGCTGAAATTTGCTAATTCGTTAATAACACCCTTGGCCACGATATCACTCCATAAAAAACCTGCCCTAAGGTCAGGTAAAAGCCCATTATCTCAAAAAGTTAAGGAATATGAAGACCGATAGTTGGAGCGAAATATACTGTCCATATAGGACAACTGTGTTCTCCTCTCTTAAAATCATCTACGAGGTTATTGGCTTCCCTAACGTCACCAGTTCAAAATATTTTTTGCAGATCATGGCTGTCTTCATATTTTTGTGGACCAGAAGCTTCTGTGCAGTCCTGAGATAATGGCTACTCAAAACATCCAGGCATTATTCTGAACTTCTCTAAATGCCTGATTCATTGAATCTATCACTCTCCGACCTGGAAAAGCAGTACGGACAAACGTGGATCTGGACAGCTATCGACGCCCCCACGCGCTTGCTGATCACATTCTGGATCGGCGGGCGCGAACTTGACGACGCGCGGCGGATGCTGTGCGATTTGACCGACCGATACCCGAATAAGCCTTTGTTTGTCTCCGATGAACTGCCCTCTTACGCTACAGTTCCCGGGGAGTTGTTTCACAAGTTGATACCTGCGCCTGCCACGGGCAAACCGGGGCGACCGCGCAAAGCCCGGCATCATCCTATGGTCGCCGCGGCGGCGCTCGCCCCTGTGTAGCTCACTGAATGGGGAGGTGGACGAGCCGGAACCCGAAGTAGTTGAGCCGGGCACCCGGCTCGAGCCCTTCGCGGTTGGCGGAGCGGCAGTGCCTGGCACGTTCGTCCCAGCAGCCTCCACGAAGCACCCGGGACTCGCCCGACGAAGGCCCTGCCGGATCAGTCACCGCGCCTGATGGATAATCCCCATACAAGTCCTGGCACCATTCCCAGCCATTGCCGTGCATGTCGTGCAAACCCCAGACGTTAGGCTGCCGTGTCCCCGCCGGATGGGTCCTTCGGCCCGAATTGCCCCCGTGCCAGGCGTAAGGGTCCAGCCCGCTATCCGAATCCCCGAAACAAAAACGCCCCGTCGAGCCCGCCCGCGCCGCATACTCCCATTCGGCTTCGGTCGGCAGCCGGTACGCTCCCTCGCCCTTGCCATTTAGCCAGCCAATGAATGCCTGAACGTCGTTCCATGACACGCATGTCACCGGGTGGCTGTCTGCCTGGCTGAAGCCTGGGCTATCCCAATAGGTACCAGCTTTTTTCTCCCATTCTTTTCCGCTCCAAACATACGCCCCGCCATCTGTCTCAGCCTCGCTGCGGTGCCCGGTTTCCCTGGTGAACCGACGCCATTGGCCCACCGTCACCTCTGTCGTCTGCATGTAAAAACCGCGTGTCAGCGTCACCCGGTGCTGACGCTCGTCATCGTCTCGGTTTGCTTCCCCCGGCGGGCTTCCCATATCGAAACTGCCCGGCGCGAGCCACACAAACTCCATCCCCAGGCTGTTGGTCTTTTTGCCCTCCGAACCGGCCGAGGCCTCCGGCAGGGGGGAAGCGATCAGAAAGATGCAAAACGGCATAAAAACGATCGGCGCCATCAAACGTCTAAACGCCATGACCTACCCCTTTCTCTCGCAGTGGGCTCATCCCCTGCCCGGTTGAAGATCCAACTGCCTCCTCGACGCACCCGACGCGAGCCCCATGATGCCCCTACCGGGTCGGTGATAGCGCGAAAAGGATAATCCCCATACCAGTTCCAGCGTCAAGCCATCCAACCCAGTCGTAGATGCTTAGAGTCGTTATCCCTCCAAAATCGGGTTCGCGGTTTTATCAGCTTCGGATCATGAAACATCAACATCCGAATTAAACCGCGCCGCGAAGCAACGTCGGCTTGATTGGATTTTCCCCACTTTCTGAGTCGCCCGGAAATCCACTCATTGCCGCGGCATCAGCGCGAAAACACCCCAGCCCAGGTATTCACGCGTGTAAGCGGCGTAGCGCTCGGGTTCCGAGGTCAGTTTGGCGCGAACATCTTTCGTGAATTCGTCGTCGGGATTTGCTTCAAGCCATCGGCGCATGGTGAGCCATTTGGCCGCCTCGTATCTGTCCCAGCCGTCTTGGTCTGCCAGAACCATTTCGACGACGTCGTAGCCAAGGTGGCCGAAAGACGCGAGAAGCTCTGGAAGCATGAGAAAGTCGGAGATTGAGTTGGCAAGACACCCCTTGGCAACATCTTCCGTCGGCGGTAACTGCCGCCAGTAGGGCTCGCCGATGAGGATGATCCCTCCGGTGCGCAGGCTCCGCGCCAGAAGCTCGATAGGTCGGCCGTGGAAGTTTACATTATTCTGGATGGCGTGATGGTATTTGGAGGTCGTTGGCAAATCTTTCGAGTCTCATTGCAACATGGCTGTCGGGCTATCCCAATTGC
>NZ_JAWOHB010000156.1:0-122113 GCF_046496365.1 Desulfosarcina sp. | reverse complement strand
CAATCCGGCCGCGCGCCGGTTGCTGGATTTGGCGTTTGCCGAAAATGCCACCACCTACTGCGAAGACCTTCTGCCGGACCCGCGTATCTGCGGACTGATGCGAAAAACCGTCGAGACGGGCGAGCAACCCGACATTCCCGATGAACAGCGCATCGTCACCCTGACGGATAGAAACCGGCCCTGCCACTACTTGTTCTCCGTCACGGCCATCCGCGGAAGGGACCGCAGCCTGCTCGGCATCGTACTGCTGCTCAAGGACATCACCCGCTTTAAGGAGGTGGAGCGGCTCAAGAGTGAATTTGTCATGGCGGCCTCGCACGAACTGCGCACCCCGCTGACCAGTCTGGGCATGAGTGTGGATCTGCTCCGGGAACACGCCGCCAGAGACCTTGCCGACCTGCCGCGCAGCGCACTTTTTGAACGTCCCTTATGGGAGGGCGATCGCCGGGTCTTTGTGGATGACGCCCGGGTGCGCCAGGTGGCCATTTTTGTCTTCTTGTACCTGGCAACCTTCTTGGTCGGGGCCCTGCTCCTGTGCGCCTGCGGTTACAGCCTGGGCGATTCTCTTTTTGAATTTGCCTCCGCCCTCGGGACCGTCGGGCTCTCGGTGGGGGTGACCTCGGCCCAAATGCCGGATGCCGCGCTTTGGGCGGAAATCCTGGCCATGTTTCTCGGACGGCTGGAGTTCACCGTGGTGATCGTCAGTCTGTTCAAGTTATTCAGGGACGGACGATCACTAATGTAACGCAAAATATACAAGGACGAGCGACGTGAACCAGAAAGCACTCGGACCCATGGATGCAACGCCGGCGCGAAGCCTGCGGTTCCTGCTGTGTGACACCGCCGGCAAGGTCGGCGGATTATCGTCATCCGATGAAGCCTGGGTTTCCAGCCCGATTCAATGCCTGGATAAGGCTGTTGACGCAAAACCCGGCCTCATCGTGATCCGTATTGGCGACATGCCGTTTCGCGAACGCGACACCCTCGTGGAACTGAGTGCCGCGTTGAAGCGCAACCCCCATACCCGCAACTGCCCGATTCTGGCGCTGCTCCATTCTATGCACCGCAAACTCCTTGAAGATTTGAATCGGGCGGGAGTGGGGTTCGTGAAATTTATCGGGGATTGCACACTGGATTCAGACCAAATTCGGCAGATCATCGATGCAATGGGACCGCATGACCGCCTGGAACGATATCTGGAGACGGTATGTCCTTTTGTGCATTACCGCCAAATCGATTCCAGGCATGAAATGGTGTCGTGTGGTGCATACCTCGATCGGATGGTCCTGGGTGGCCTTCGCCTGCACGAGTTGTGTCAAACGATAGGCCATCTGCACTGTGAATACTACCTGAATCCAAGGCGCAAGTCATGACTTTGCGGACGCGCATACTCAAGTTGCATCCGGCAACACTCGTTTTAGCCAGTTTTCTTTTGGCGATTGCCCTGGGGACGGTCGCGCTCAAACTACCGATTGCCACAAAGGCCGGTCACATCCTTTGGGTGGACGCGCTGTTCACGGCCACGTCGGCTGTGTGTGTGACCGGCTTGATCGTCGTGGATACGGGAAGCTATTTCACCGTCTTCGGACAGTGCACCATCCTGGCGATGATCCAGATCGGCGGATTGGGAGTGATGACCATTTCCGTGACACTCTTTCAATGGCTTGGTCGAAGTATTTCCTTTCGCCAACGCATGGCCCTGCAGGACCTGTTCGCCCATACCCCCCGGGAGGACATTTTCGGCCTCGTAAAGAGCATCATCCTGTTCACGATCGGCGCTGAAGTGATCGGGGCCGTCCTTTTATCCCTGCATTGGAGCCGGGAATTCCCCATCCCGGGCGCCATTTATATGGCGGTATTTCACTCGGTTTCGGCATTTTGCAATGCCGGGTTTGCCCTCTTCTCCGACAGCATGATGGGATACAGCGGCAATATCCTCCTGAATATGACCGTATGCGGCTTGATTGTCGTCGGGGGTATCGGCTTCCCGGTGCTCTACGACCTGCAATGCTGGGCCCGATTTCGCAAACGCCAAAGATGCAAACTTACGATTCAAACCAAAACCGTACTGCTGACAACCTTACTCCTCATCGTATCCGGAGCCATGGTGTTTGCCCTGTTGGAGCGACGGGCCCTGGGCGATACGCCATCCCTTGCGCATGGCATCCTGGCCCCCCTGTTTCAATCCATTACCTGCCGCACCGCCGGGTTCAACACGGTGGACATCGCTTCGTTAAAGGACGCCACTCTCGCCATGATGATTTTTCTCATGTTTTTCGGCGCTTCACCGGGTTCCTGCGGTGGTGGTGTCAAGACCACGACCTTGGCGCTTCTGGCGGCTTTCACCTTCAGCCGTGTTCGCAGAAAACGGCGCGTCAATATGTTTAAGAAGAGTATCCCGCCAGAAACCGTGACGCGCAGTGTGTCGCTGGTCTTGGTGTCCATCGCGATCATCGGTACGGTGCTGTTTCTGATCCTGGTGCATGAGCCGTTGGATGGCAACGGTGCCACGGGCCCGCGCGCATCTTTTCTGGCCTATTTTTTTGAGACGGTATCGGCATTCGGCACCGTGGGTCTGTCGATGGGCGTGACACCAGCACTCAACACCTGGGGCAAGTGCTGGATTACCCTGACGATGATCATCGGCCGGGTGGGGGTGCTCACCTTTGCCTATATTATCGCTGGTACGCGTGCAACCAAGGGTGTCGAGCACGCTGAAGAGAACTTGATGATAGGATAGCCAAACGGAGAAATGTGGATGAAACGATTCGCAGTCATCGGTCTGGGCAATTTCGGTTTCCACGCGGCCAAGGCGTTATTTGAAGACGGCAACGAAGTGGTGGCCATCGACACGGATAAAGGGCGGGTTCAGGCCATCGACCCGCATTCCTCGGAAGCCTTGGTATTGGATGCCACGGACAAGGAGGCATTGAAGTCCCTTGGGCTGGAAAACATGGACGGCGTCATCGTTTCCACCGGCACCAAAATCAGCATCAGTATCCTGATCTGCCTCTATTTGCATGAAATCGGGGTCAAAAATATCCTCGCAAAGGCACTGGACGCAGACCATGAAAAAATTCTGAAGCGCGTGGGCGCCACTCAGATCATCCATCCGGAACGGGATATGGCCATACGCATCTCCAGAGGCTTGTCGAGACCCAATATCCTGGACTTCATTCCCTTGTCCGACGATTTCGACCTGGTTCAGGTCGGGCCGCCCAGGGAATTTATTGGGAAGAATCTTAAAGAGCTGAATTTAAGGGCCAAGTACAATGTTCACATCATTGCCATCAAGGAGCTGGTTCCAGAAAATTTCGTCCTGGTCCCGCCGGCGTCCTTTGTCATCAAGGACAGCGACATCCTCATCATCCTGGGAAAATCCGAGGACATCCGCCAAATAAAGGCCTTGAAATAATGAATGGTCCATTTATACGGTTTCAAACCGGGTATGAGGGTCCATCAATATAAAAATCCAGCCTGCGATACTGCGGATCAGGCCGCCGCCCACCAATTCGGGACGACGGCCGGCGTCAATCCCCTTTTTCCACAAACTGGCGGCACTTGCGTCGGGCTGCTTTCCTGGTCTGGGCGAACATGCCCAGGATCCGGTCGTCATCTTGCCACTCGGCCGGCTGGTTGCCCATGGTGACGTTCACACCAACCCAATCTCCAACATCCAGCGCGATCCTAGAAATCATTGCTTTCCCTTTTGATGATTGAATGAATCATTACGTCGACCAGCTCGGGATGCGACATACAGATTCTCTCACCGTTTCAACGACCGGTTTCACCGGCACGCGGCTTTTTGCGTGTCCGCGTGCAAACCGTGGTTAGACGGGTGCCCCATCTTCGGTGATCTTGACTTCGTAGTGCTGCGATCTTTTATCAAAGCGCTTTAAAATTTTGCGAGCGTTTGGCGGGACAACGCACGCTTCATAGTCATCACCGACAAACTCACGAATGGCGTCAATCGAATCAAATCTCATAATCGTGATGAATTCAACTTCATCACCAACCCTTCGCCGCAAAAGTTGAATGTCTTTAAAGCCTTCAATTTTACGCTTCTTGATTCCAACAAATATTTCTTCATTACAGGATTATTTCCTTCAGCCATGATCGCAAACCTTTGGGAGGTATAGATGATCGCCGGGATGCTTATCCGTCCCGATTGTGTTATCTGAATGGACGAGGCAAGCCAATAATTAATATTTAAGATGCGACCCCTATGTGTCCTTATAGCAACTTTTGCCGCCTATGACCCAAGGAGGCATTTCTCTGAACGGCCGTGGTCTTCGTAATAGCGGGCCTCGATTAGGTTACCTTCCGGATCCCGAAAATATATAGACGTTCCGGTTCCGTGCGCCCCCCAGCGTGGCACGGGTCCTTCTACTACATGGACATTGTTGGCCCTAAGTCGCTCGAAAAGATTTTCCCACGGCTCCCTACCCAAGACGATACAGAAATGATTCAAGTTCCCACGGCCCCGTTCAGCCCAATCGCTTTTCTGCCACATTTTTTTTGGAAACAGGTCAATAATCGTATCCGAATTCAGTCGTACAGACGGAAAGGATACCTTTCCTGCTTGATATTCATCCAATCGTTCAGGCGCAAACATAAGTACTTTCGAATAGAATTGAATCATCCTTTCGTCGTCTTCCACATTCAAAACTATGTGATCCATCAAACATTCCATAGCAGTCCCTCCAAGATTGTCATAATCGCGGTGCTGATCGGTGTGCGGTGTCCGGTTCAGTGCGTTGTTCCGGAATGCTTTTGAGTTCACTCGCCGGGATCTGTTTCGTTGTGTACTTTCCACAGATTGTGCCACACAAAGAGGCAACAAATGAAAAGCGGTCACGATTTATTTTGTAGCTTGGCCCAGGCATCCCGAAGGGTGACGGTACGGTTGAACACCAGAGCGCCGGAATTCGAATCCTTCGCATCCACGCAAAAATACCCCATGCGCTCGAACTGGCAGAAATACCCCGGACCGGCATCGGCTAAAATCGGTTCCAGTTTGCAGCCATGAAGCACCTCCAACGCGTCGGGGTTGATGAAATCCTTATAGGTTTTACCTTCTTCCTTTTCGTCCGGGCTGGCCTTGCTGAAGAGGCGGTCGTACAGCCGCACTTCAGCGTCCACGGCGTGGGCCGCCGACACCCAGTGCAGGGTGGCTTTCACTTTGCGTCCGTCCGGGGCGTCGCCCCCGCGGGTGGCCGGATCGTAGGTACAGCGCAGCTCAATGACCTCGCCGGCATCATCCTTGACCACGCCGTTGCAGACCACGAAGAAGGCGTAACGCAGCCGCACTTCACGGCCCGGTCCCAGCCGGAAGAATTTTTTGGGCGGGTTCTCCATGAAGTCGTCGCGCTCAATGTAGATTTCTCTGGAAAAGGGGACCTTGCGCACGCCGGCATCTGGGTCTTCGGGATTGTTGACCGCCTCCAGTTCATCAACCTGACCGTCGGGATAGTTTTCGATGACCACTTTCAGGGGCCGCAGTACACCCATGACACGGGGGGCCCGTTTGTTGAGGTCCTCACGGATGCTGTACTCCAGCAGGGCCACGTCCACCACGCTGTCGCGCCTGGCCAGGCCGATGCGTTCGCAGAAGTTTCGGATAGAGGCAGGCGTATAGCCACGGCGCCGCAGGCCGCAGATGGTGGGCATGCGCGGATCGTCCCACCCGCTCACATGGCCTTCTTCCACCAGCTGGATCAGCTTGCGTTTGCTCAACACCGTGTAGCTCAGGTTCAGCCGGGCAAACTCGATCTGTTGGGGGTGGCAGGGCGCGTCCACATTGTCCAGCACCCAGTCGTACAGGGGGCGGTTGTTTTCGAACTCCAGGGTGCACAGGCTGTGGGTGATGCCTTCGATGCTGTCGGACAGGCAGTGGGTGAAGTCGTACATGGGATAGATGCACCATGTGTCGCCGGTCCGGTGATGGCTGGTCTTGCGGATCCTGTACAAGGTGGGGTCGCGCATAATCAGGTTGGGGTGGGCCATGTCGATCCTGGCCCGCAATACCCGGGCGCCCTCTTCGAATTCACCAGCACGCATACGCTGAAAGAGATCCAGGTTCTCTTCCATGCCGCGGTTTCTCCAGGGGCTGTCCGTGCCCGGTTCGGTCAGGGTGCCGCGATGTTTGCGGATCTCGTCGGCGTTAAGATCGTCCACGTAGGCCTTACCCGTGCGGATGAGTTGAACGGCAAAATCGTAAAGCTGTTCGAAATAATCCGAGGCGTAGTGCAGGCGGTCATCCCAGTCAAATCCCAGCCAGCGTACATCCGCCATGATGGCATCCACATATTCCACATCTTCTTTGGTGGGGTTGGTGTCGTCGAAGCGCAGGTTGCAGGTGCCGTTGTAGGTGTTGGCCACCCCGAAGTTCAGGCAGATGGATTTGGCGTGGCCGATGTGCAGGTAGCCGTTGGGCTCCGGTGGGAACCGGGTGGCCAGTCGGCCATTGTTTTTGTTCGCCTTCAGATCCGCTTCGATAATGGTTATGATAAAGTTGGATCCGGGTGTGGTTTCGTTTTCCGTCATCTTAATTTTCCTTGGTTTTCTTCTGGCAATTCCAGGCTGCCTGAAATAGTTGTCCAATTTGGAAGGCGGTTGCGGAATCCGCATGCCGGGCGGCCCTGAATATGGCAAAAACCACAGGGGGTGTCAAACCGATAACTTGCCGTTGATTCATTCTGTTGATAAACTGGGGCAGGGTCCATCCACAGATGCCATTTCTGGTTGGACAGTGCCGCAGCGACCCAAAATACGGTGCCAGTCAGCCAAAGGGGCTCCCAAAACGTCTTCAGGCCGTTGCGCGTATTTAAACGCTGGATGCGACGTGTTGAAAATTTTTGAATCTACGCATGATCAGTTTGCCGAGGCCTTCCTCCGGCGATACGGCAAGGGAACCCATTACAGTACTGCGGTCTACCGTCATGTGATGAAAACCGGTGGGACGGGGTTGGGTGGGCTGGACGTGTTTGTTCGTTTTCCCGAACTGGCCAGGCAGGTGGAAAACGAAATGGTGCGCTCACCTGGCCGGCTGGTCAAGCAGGTGGCTGGTGGCGGGGTGGTCAAGTTCGTCACGCGCCTGGCTGATGATCTGGACATCGAGTCGGTGGTTGTGCCCATGTTCAGGCGTCACACGTTGTGTGTTTCCAGTCAAGTGGGGTGTCGCATGGGGTGCGGCTTCTGCCGGACCGGTCAGATGGGGTTGCTGCGCAACCTCACCACGGAGGAGATCGTCGGGCAGGTTTTTACCGCCCGTCATCAGCTGGGATTCGATGTCCGCAATGTCGTTTTCATGGGCATGGGAGAGCCGCTGGACAATCTGGACAATGTGGTCCAGGCGATCCGGGTGCTTGCGGATCAACGGGGTCTGGACATTGCCCGGCGCTATATCACTGTTTCCACCGTGGGTCTGGTCGCCGGCATCGGGCGCCTTGCGAAGGCTGACGAAGGGCGGGTAAACCTGGCGGTCTCTCTCAACGCGCCGACTGATGAAATCCGCTCCATGATCATGCCCATCAACCGATCCAACCCCCTGGCCGCTTTGAAAGCGGCCCTGCGCAGATACCCGCTGGCCAAAAAATCAGCAATTTTAATTGGTTATGTGTTGATCGCCGACGTCAATGACCGACCGGAACATGCCCTCACCCTATCTCGTTACCTTTCCCCGCTAAAGGCAAAGCTCAACCTGATTCCATACAATCCGGCTCCCGGTTCTGAAATGAAGGCTCCCTCACCAGAGGGCTATGAACGCTTTTACGCCCGGTTGGTGGCGGAAAAAGTGTTCGTGCGCCGGCGTGGTGAAAAGGGTGGGGGCATCATGGCGGCCTGTGGGCAGTTGGGCGGGAAAAATCAGACGCTTGACAGTAAACCGCTTGGGTAACCCCGTTTACCTTTCCGTAAGCACACCCGCAATTACAAACGGGGAAAATCTGCGGCGATATCCCATGCAAACCAAGCGGGGCTTTACACCACATGGGCGGATTGCCGGGGCGCCGAACGCATTGACTATGGGTAGGGTTCGAAGGTGATGGTCTGGCCGCCGATAGCGGCCTCGAGCATCAGACCACCTATGGTTTGTACAAAAACCGCCATGCCCTTGTAATAACTGGTGCCGGCCTGTTTGCCGGTGGACGGCAATACGCTGGCACCAGCTGTCGCACCCATGGAGCCAGCCTTCGCCTGCATGCCGGCCGTGACAGCCACCGCGGATGCATTGGCATCGAATTCGAAGTTTCCGCGGGTGAATTCATCGTAGGCGCGTTGGTCCTTGAAAAAGATGATCTCGCGGAAGGCCTGACCACCCACTTGATAACCGAGCGACATTTTGGCCAGCGTCGCAATTCCGGTGGCTGTGCCGCCCCGAAAGACTTTGCCTTTGCCGTAGGCGGCACCGACAAAAAGGCCCCCTTTACCTACCATGGGAAAAACGGCGTAGCCGTAAGCCGTTTCAAAAAACGGCATCACGACAGGGGATTTTTTAAATACGGCGATGGTATCGGCATGGCTGTCGGCAAAGACCGAAACCGGCGAGGCAGCCATCATCATGACAGCCAGGGTAATAAAACCAACGTGTTTCATAGCGAACCCTTTCTTTTAAGGTTGGACTGACAACGGCCCGGGGATACCTGCTCCATGAATGGAAGAATTTATTCAGAGGGATTTGGTTTTGTCAAATGGTGTTCGATTTATCGACCGCCGCATGATGACCGCAAACCGAATCGCAAGGGCCTTTCCATGCGGGCAATGCAGTCCGGATGTCGCAACGACGTTTTCTGATGATGAAACGGCGGCTTTCTCATCGGCGCCTAACAATTGCCTGCCACATTCGCCGAAGCCGTTTCCGGAAAACACCGGTTGCACCGCCATAACCGGCATGGGTAAAACCGCCGGCCGGGAGCCGATTTTTTTCAGGTTTCGTATTGACGCCGCCGCGGCCCGGGAATACTATAAAAAAGTCCAGTGTATCATTCTCAGCACCATTTCAAAGCTTATGATCCCCCGATCAGGTTTGGCCTTGAACCGTGCAGCACAAAACGTTGCAGCGGATCAATTCTGCGTTACGCGCATCGCACTTCAACAGGAGGAGAAAAAAAATGAACAAAGCAGCCGTTGTGTGTGTCGCCTTGTCACTGGTCCTCGCATTTTCCCTTTCTTGCCAGGCCGAAACCCTCGAATTGCTCACCTGGGAAGGATATGCCCCCAAGGTCCTGATGGACAAGTTCGAGAAGGAGACCGGAATCACGGTTAAACCGACTTATTCCAATAACGAGGAGATCATTGCCAAGCTTCGTGCCACGCGCGGGGCGGGATTCGATCTGGCTCAGCCCAGCCAGGACCGCATCTCATCGGTTCAGGCCAAGTACAAACTATACAAACCCATTGACTACACAAAGGTGGATGCCGCCCAGATCGTACCCTCCATGCTTGAAGCGGTCAAGAAAAACACCATGGTTGACGGAAAAAGCTATGCGATCCCCCACGTATACGGCACCTCGGGTCTGATTGTGAACCGTAAATATGCCCCGGAAGCGTCAGACTACAAGGATCTGCTCAACCCCGCCTACAACGGCAGAATCAGTTACCGGCTCAAACGCCCCACCCTGATCGGTATTGCTTATTCCATGCAGCAAGACCCCTTTGTGCTCTACGCCCTTCCGCCAAGCTATGAAAAACTGATGGAACGGGTTGGGGAAAAATTGATCAACGGCAAGGGACTGGTCAAAAATTACTGGACCAACGGGGATGCACTTCTGCAGTCCATGCGTTCGGAAGAAGTGCACGTGGCCATGGCCTGGGACAACGGCGGGTGGAAGCTGCATGCCGAAAATCCGGATATCGATTTCGTGGCACCCAAAAGCGGTGCCCTGGGTTGGATCGACACATTCACCATTCCAGCCAAGGCAAAGAACGTCGAAGCGGCTTACAAATGGATTAATTTCATGCTGAAGCCCGAGAATGCGGCGGTGTTTACCAATATGGAAAAATACGGCACCGCTTCTGCCGGGGCAATCGAGTATTATGATGCCGAGGTAAAAGCCAATTTCCAGCGGTCCTTTTCCAAGGCGGATATCGACAATATAAAATGGTATCCGCCGGTGCCTGCCAAGCTGGAATCGATTGAAGGGTTGATTCTTGATAAGGTGAAGGCCGCCAATTAGTGCGTGTTCATCCAGGAGCGGCATCTTGAGGTCCAGGCCGGCGTTCTCGCGCTTCCGCAATCCTCGACGCAGCGCTGCTACGCCTGCGGGTGCGGAAGCGTTGCGGCCTTGGGCTGAACCTCAACCTACCACTTTCTGGACAAACACGGGGGTGACTTTGAATAGAAACGAACTGCGATTGATATGGCCATAGACCTGTCCGTTGAGCGTGTAACCAAAAAATTTGGCGATTTCACTGCCGTGAGCGAGGTCTCATATACGGTTGAGCAGGGGCGGTTCTTTTCCATTTTAGGGCCATCGGGCTGCGGAAAAACCACGCTGCTGAGAATGATTGCCGGTTTCATCGAACCCACAGGGGGGCGAATTCTCATCCGCGGTACCGACATGGCGGGCTTTCCGCCCAACCGACGGCCGGTGAACCTGATCTTTCAACACCTGGCCCTTTTTCCCATGATGAACGTTGCCCAGAATATCGCTTTCGGCCTCCAGCGGCGCAAGGAGAAAAAGGCCGCTATCAACAAAAAGGTAACGGATATCCTGGAGCGGGTGGGGCTGCCGGGCTTCGCCAACAAAAAGATCGATCAGCTTTCCGGCGGCCAGAAACAGCGGGTGGCCATTGCCCGCTGCCTGGTGCTGGACCCGGCCGTGCTGCTGCTGGACGAACCCCTGGGCGCCCTGGATTTAAAGCTTCGCGAGCAAATGAAGGTGGAGCTGAAAAAGCTGCAGGTCCAGGTGGGGACCACCTTTATCTATATCACCCACGACCAATCGGAGGCCCTGGTCATGTCCGACCACGTTGCTGTTATGAACAAGGGTTGCTTCGAACAGGTGGATACCCCCCGGAATCTTTACGCCCATCCAAAGACCCCCTTTGTGGCCCGTTTTGTGGGAGACAACAACGCCTGGAACGGAACGGTGACCGATCGGCAGGAAGATCGGTGCATCCTCAGAACCAGCGACGGCCAGACGTTCACCGCCGCGGCCACAGCGGATCTGAAACCGGGTACAGATGTCGCTTTTTTTATACGTCCCGAGGCCATCATTATTGCCCCGGATGCCGACTTAGATCATTTCAACCGGCTGACCGTGACCATCAAAGCGGTTCTCTTTGACGGGGCCAACAGCCGCCTGCTGGCCACCCCGGGGAAGGGCAAGGCGGAGTTGATGATCGCCTTACCCCAAAATCGACAATATGATCACCTTGCTGCCGGTGACCGCATCGATATCGGCTGGAGCGCCCGATCGATCAGCTGCTTCAAGGCGTCATGAACGCTTCCCGATCCCGCATTACCCTGCCGTTCATGATTTTCATCACGCCTGTACTCATGTGGCTGTTTCTGCTGATTGTCCTGCCCCACATCGATCTGCTGCTGATGTCTTTTCAAACTGAAAACGACGCCGGCGTTATGGGTTGGAGTCTTGTCAACTATCTGAATTTTTTCAATGAACCGGTCTATTGGCGCACCTTCACACGCACGGCCGTATATGCCGTCCTCACCACGGTAATCACCTTCAGCGTGTCCCTGCCGGTGGCCTTTTACATCACCAAGGTGGTTTCACCGCGCTACAGCGGTTTTTTAAGCCTGCTGTTGCTCATGCCCTTTTGGGTCAGTGAACTGGTGCGGGTATACGGATGGATGATTCTGCTGCGCGAAAGCGGCGTCATCAACCACTTCCTGCTTAAAGCCGGTTTGCTGCAGCGCCCTGTGGAGATGCTCTACAACGACATCACCATGGTTATGAGCCTGGTGTACACCTCCATGTTGTTCATGGTGGTGCCGTTGATATCGGTACTGGAAAGTCTGGACGACAGCCTCATTGAGGCTGCCTACGATCTGGGGGGAAATGTGTTTTCCACTGTCACGCGGATCATCATCCCCCATGCCATGCCCGGAATTGTGTCCGGGGGAATTGTCGTTTTCATGCTTACCCTGGGCAACTACCTGACACCTAATCTGATCGGCGGCAAAAACTCATTGTGGTTTACCGAGCAGATTTACAACCAGTTTATCGCCAGTTTCAATTGGAACCAGGGCGCAGCCTTCGGCTTTCTTTTGCTGCTGCTTTCATCCGCGATCATCTGGATCGGACTGAAGCTTACCCGCCAAAAACTCAGCCAGGTGGTTCAATGATCCGCTCACTGCCCAACACCCGGCCCTACACCCTGGGTTTCAAGCTGTATGTCGTCGTGTTTTTCGTGTTTCTTTTCGCACCGCTGTTCATTACCTGTGTGCTGGCTTTCAACGACTCACAGTTTCCGGCGCTACCCTGGAAAGGGTTCACCCTCGAGTGGTTCACTGCCGATTTACCGGAGCGAGTGGGAATTTTCCACGACGTGGTCAATATCTCAGCTATCGGAGTGAGCTTCAAAGTGGCCTTCTGGGTGTCGATTTTTTCCACCCTTGTCGGCACCTGCGGGGCATTTCTCTTCGAGCAGGAAAATTTTCGCTTCAAGCAGGCCCTCTATTTTCTCATGCTGGGCCCCCTGGTCATCCCCGGCGTGATCCTGGGCATCTCCATCCTGCTGTTCGCCAACACACTGGGCATGTTCTTCGAGGAGACCTTCAATTTGGATGTGCCCCTTTTTCGACCGGGATTCTGGTTGGTGGTGCTCGGTCAGTTTTCCTTCATATCAACCCTGGTGACCTTGGTGGTGTCAGCTCGGCTGAAAAGGTTCGACCGCAGTCTGGAAGAGGCGGCCCTGAATCTCGGCGCCAGTCGGCTTCAGGTGATCTGGCACATCACGCTTAAATTCCTGCGACCCGCCATCATCGGGGCCGGTGCGGTGGCATTTCTCATGTCCTTCGAAAACTTCAATACCACCTTGTTTCTGGTTGGATCACAGGCCACCTTGCCCATTACGCTCTACCTTCAAGTGCGTGACGGTTCCACGCCCGTCATTAACGCCATCTCGTTCCTTCTCATCGTAGGCACCTCGATTCTGGCGGTGCTCAACCTGACCTTCAGCCGCAAAAGGAAATAACCGTTGTTGTGCCTGACAGACGGGTCATGCGGTCATGCCAAATTCACTCTTTTTTCGAAGCCTTGCTTATGTCGATGATTCGGGTGTTGCCGGCGTAGCTTTTGGTTTCGTAGCGGGTAATGCCCTGCAATTTATCGGTAATGTCACCCATGCGTTCAATCTGGGCGGTGAGTTTGGCGATGTAGGGTTCTGCTTCGTGGCCATTGAGTTTCATGGCCATGAGTTCAGTGTAGCCAGAAATGGCCTGCAGGGGCTGGTTGAGTTCGTGGCAGACGGCTCCTGCAGTTTCCAGCACGCCTTCAAGCTTCTCTTTTTGCATGCGGTGGCGAGAGCCGCGGTTTTTATCGGTCAGGTCTGAAAGAACAGCCACACTGCCGCTGCGTTTTCCATGCCGATCGATGACCGGTGCCATGCTGAAAAGAAAATCACGGCGTTGTCCATCGGCGCACTGTACCTTGGTCTCGAAAGCGTGAATGCCGGCTTTTTCGATCATCTTGTATTCTTCGTGCTGATAGGTGGCGGACAGGTCAGCCGGTATCTGATCGGTCAGTTCCTGGGGACGTTTACCGATAATGCGGTCACGGGTCAGGCCCAGGATCTGTTTGGCATAGACATTGTTGCATCCCTGATAAATACCCGCTGCGTCTTTAAAGTAGATGGGGTTGGGAATCGTATTCATCAGCGTGTCCATCAGCTGAAGGAAGCTGCGCAATTTTTCTTCGGTCTGCTCCCACTGGGATTGGTTTTGCGAATGCGCTTCTCCCTGTTCGTGGGTTTTTTGATGGGCTTCCACCAGGGCGTGTTTAAGATTTTGAATCTTGACTTTCTGGAGCCGGTATTGGTGAAACCCCCAGCCCCCCAAACCGGACAGCACAAGAATGACAATCCAGTCTATGTTAACCATAAAGACAGCCTCCAATTGGCCATGCTGGTCGATGGTCTCGAATTTATACATTGTGGTGGTATAAAAATAGTATAATGCATAAGTCCACAAATGTCCGCATGCGCACTGCGCTACAGGAGCTTCTCTTAAGCCCCAATTATGATCGGATCCCTCGTATCCCAGCCTCCGGAATTTACATCTGATCGGGCAGTTCTTATTTTAAGGACCGTCTGCGAAATAAAGTTGCTTTCACAGAAAGGAAAACACCATGGGAGAGATCATCCATCAATCACATATCACAATCAAAAGGGAGAACGGCCCCACCCGCATCGCCCACATCCGGGGATTTGACCAGCCGGTCTACTACGGTGTGCATGGCGGAATTAAGAAATTTTACAACATCGATCCGGAAGAGGAGCATGCCGCGACCCTGGATCATCTGGTGGGCGCCGTTGGCGGCTGAATGATGGGCACATTGGCCGCGGTGCTGGCCAAAAAAAAGATCCGGACCTTCCAGGATCGCTACGTGGCCACGGTCACCGGCGACATAGAGAGTGTCGCCGGGGTGCTCAAGATCGTGCGCATTAACGTACGCTATGATCTGAA
Source organism: Desulfosarcina sp. (assembly GCF_046496365.1). Taxonomy (GTDB): domain Bacteria; phylum Desulfobacterota; class Desulfobacteria; order Desulfobacterales; family Desulfosarcinaceae; genus Desulfosarcina. The sequence continues at coordinate 107,466 of NZ_JAWOHB010000156.1, read as the reverse complement.
GCTGCCGGCGGACAAGCGGGCAGATGCCGAGGATGCCTTCAACAATTACATTACCCTTTGCCCGGCCGCCCAGAGTGTGGTCGCGGCGATAAAGATTACGCATGAACTGGAGTTGGCCGATGACGCCTGACGGCCTGTAAAAATCAGCTTTTGATCCTGGAAATGATTTCATTCAGGCGTCGATCGTCACGACGCCCAGATATCCGTCAACGGTGAGCCGGTCACCGGTATGGATCAGGGCTGTGGCGTCGGCCGCGCCGGTGACACAGGTGAGGATGTCGTTCACAGTGACACGATCCGGTCTTCCTGGATCTCCAGGATGGTGACATCCTGGAAGCGGACCACCACGTCGTAGCGCTTCACAGTGACCTCGATTATGGCCGTGTTGGGGGAATTGGCGAAACCGGACATGTGGGGCTGTTTGGCAAGGTAGACCGTCCGGGCATCCTCCAGGCGGCCTGCGGGCACCTCTTCGGCTGTTCCCGAGACGGTCACGGCAATGGCCTGGCGGATGTCCGTGGCCAGGTTGGAGCTGTTGTGCACCATCAGGGAAACGGATGGATTCCGTTTGAGGTTGGCATATTTACGGGTGGCCCGCGGGGTGCACACGAAGATGGTTTTGAGGTTTTCCCCGGCTGCAAAGGCCACCAGGGCGGTGTGGATGTGGTCGCCGGTTCGGGTTGCCAAAACCGCAAAGTATTGTTCGGCAAACAGGGCGGCAAGCCTTGATTTGAGCTGGGGTACGTCCTTCATGGATAATCTCTCCGGCAGGATTTCTCTTTGGAGAAGAAATCCCGTGTAGGGGCGCGTTCATGGTTTAGGCAGCGGTTAACTTTCCAGCGCGATGAGGTCGTTGTAAGTTTCTCGCCTGCGGGCCAGCGTGGCCTGGTCTCCATCCACGATTACCTCGGCCGCCCGGGGCCTGGAGTTGTACTGGGACGACATGCTGAAGCCGTAGGCACCGGTGGAGAAGACGGCCAGGACTTCTCCGGGTTCCAGCGCAGGCAGCAGCCGGTCCTGAGCCAGGAAATCAGAACTCTCGCAGATGGGACCCACCACATCAACCAGGATGGGCTTTCTCTCCCGGGGCGTTACTTCGCCGATGCGATGAAAAGCCCCGTACAGGGAGGGTCGCACCAGATCGTTCATGGCCGCATCCACGATAACGAAATTCTTGGCGCTGGTTTTTTTGGTGTACAGGACCTGCGTGACCAGGATACCGGCATTGCCTGCAATGGCGCGCCCCGGTTCCAGAATGACGGTCAGATCCTTCCTCTCTGCCAGGGTCTCGGCGATTGAACGGCCCAGGTCTGCAGGCAGGGGCGGCGTCTCTTCGCTGTATGTGATGCCCAGCCCGCCGCCCAGATCAAGATAGCGGATGTCAACACCGGATGACTGCAGCCGGTCTGCAAAGGCGAGCAGTTTCTTCAGGGCTTCCACAAAGGGGCCGAGCTGGGTTAGTTGAGAGCCGATATGGCAGTCAATGCCCACCGGTTCGACAGACGGGGTTGCCTTGGCCAGAAGATAGGCGCCCGTTGCCTCTAGCACATCCAAACCGAATTTGTTTTTTTTGAGTCCGGTGGAAATATACGGATGGGTTTTGGGGTCTACATCGGGGTTGATGCGGATGCTGACCCGTGCCGTCGTATTCATCTCTGCGGCGATGCGTCCGATGCGTTCCAGTTCCTGGGCCGACTCCACGTTGAACATGAGGATGTCGGTCTTCAGGGCTTCCCGGATTTCGTGCGCCTGCTTGCCAACCCCGGAAAAGACGATTTTTTTTGGATCGATCCCGGCTTTCAGGGCGCGGAACAATTCTCCCCCGGAAACGATGTCCACGCCTGCTCCGAGACCCCCCATAAGGCGCAGTAGGTTGACATTGCCGTTGGCCTTGACCGAAAAACACGTCAGGTGCTTCAGCCCCTTCAGGGCGGTATCGAAAGCCTGGAAGTGGCGAACCAGCGTCTTCTTCGAATAGACATACAGGGGTGTGCCGAAACGGTTGGCCAGATCCTTGATGCGAACTGCTTCCACCCAGAGTTCGCCATCACGGTAGTCGAAATAATCCATGGCAGCTGTCCTTATATTTGTGAACCTTTTTGGTTGTCGATGACAGTAATAATACCACAGGCCCGACCGGGAAAACAGAGGGAAAGGGCCGACGGGTTTGCTTTTGAACGTCGATCCCTTCCTCAAAACAGGGGCCGTTTTATAAAACCGCAGGAATTGACGATAACAAAACACACATTGATTCATTCTACAGGGTTGGTATAGAATCCAAGCTGTTTGTGGTTGTCGAATCATTGTCTGTGGATAAACAGTCCGAGCGTCCACAAAGCGATCAGGAACAAAGAACCATGAAATGGATCAGCGTTGCCCCCATACGCGGTTTTTTGGCCGCAATACCCATGGCTCTATTTTTTCTCAGCACCGTCATCCCGGTGACAGGTGAGGAGACCCCGCTGCCTTTAAAAAGCGCTGGCCCCCCCCCAGCGGTTCCCAGCCTGGCCGATGTGGTTTACCAGGCTGGCGCCCTGGGACAGCGGCTTGAGGTGTTAAAAACCCGGATTGATGCAGTCGACGGGCTGCGCAGGATGGAGCAGCGGCTTGAAGGGGCAAAAACCCAGACCGACCGGCTCCACACCCGTTTGGGCGCCATCAATGCCGATGATTTGCAGAGCTACCAGCAACTGGCGGCCCTGAAAGGAGAGGTCCGCGGAGAAGCGGATGCGGTTAAGCGGGTGACGGCGTCCCTTACCGAAATCATTCAGGAGGTGGAGTCCCGACGCCGCATCTGGCTGACGGAAAAGGACCGCTGGGATGGCTGGCGATCCCAACTGGGGGCGGATCTGTCCTTGAAGAGCGTTGCCGATGCTTTCACGCGGGCAAACACCGACATCAACCAGGCCCTGGGTATCATTACCCGAAATCTGGAACCGCTGCTGGCGGTTCAGCAGAAGGCTGGCGAAGTGGGGGCGAGGATCAGCGGGCTGAGCAACCAGATCGATGCCGTCATGGTGCAGCAGCGCGGCGGAACCATCCGAGGCGGAACCATCTTTTCGGCAGGTTATCTGCGGCAGTTGATCGACCTGACCCAGGAGCCGGGTAAAATGATCAATATACTGCCGCTCCCGGATGCATTCTTTTTTTCCCAAAAGGGCTGGGTGGTCGGTCTTCAGACAGTTGTGTTCGCGCTCCTGTTCGCGCTGCTGCGCCGCTATCGCCCCCTGCTTCTCGGACACGCCGACCGGCGGTTTTTGGGCAAGCGGCAGGTGGCCGCGGCCATGTTTGTCTCCATCTTCACGCTATCGTTTCTCTATGGACCACAGCCGACGCTCTGGCGGATGCTGATTGAGACACTGGCCGGTGTTGCCACAGCCCGGCTCGTCGCGGCTTTTGTCCGGGATGCATGGATCAAGCGGGCCATTTACATCCTGACAGTAATGATGGTCGGATTTCAGGCGTTGCTCGCGCTGGGCGTTCCGCTGGTCCTGATGCGGTTGTTTATCCTGGTCTGGACCGTGGTCGGGCTGATCTATTTCGGATGGCGGGCCAGAATAGGGGCCCTTAGCGGCAAATCGGCCGTGATCGTCTGGTTGCTCCGTCTGGTGGTGCTGGTGTTTGCAGTCATCGCCGCGGCCGACATCATCGGTCTTAGCGGGTTTGCCGTGCAACTCATGGACGGTGCCATCCGCACGGCGGTGCTGCTGCTCATGGGGTGGGCCATGATCCGGCTGATCCGGGTGGCTATTGAGATGGCCGTCGAGTCCCTGCCCATGGAACGCCTGCCTTTCCTGGGCCCCACCACCCACTCGATCCTGCCCCGGTTTATGGGTGCGGTCAATGTTCTGATCGTTGTCTTTGTGGCGGCCAATCTGCTGGTGGCCTGGAAGGTTTATTCCCTACCTGCTGAGGTATTGCAGGATTTCTTTACTTTTGGTCTGACCATTGGCGGTCAGAAAATCACGGTCGGGTTGGTACTGGTAGCGGCCGTCATTCTGTATGCAACCTTTGTTTTGTCCTGGAGCCTTCAGGGCCTGTTGATGGAAAATGTACTCAGTAACCGGCAGATGGATACCGGCGCTCGACTTTCAATCGTGCGCCTGGTTCACTACGGCCTGGTACTGGTGGGTTTTCTCATCGCCCTGTCCGCGCTGGGCTTCGAGTTGAAGAATGTTACCATTATCGGTGGTGCTCTGGGTGTGGGCATTGGCTTTGGTATGCAGGCCATCGTCAATAATTTCGTTTCCGGGCTGATCCTGTTGTTTGAACGACCCATCAAGGTCGGAGACGTGATCCAGCTCAGCGACGGGCAGCAGGGCTGGGTGATGAACCTGGGTTTGCGGGCCACCACGATCCAGACCTTTGATCGGGCGGAGATTGTGGTACCCAACGGTGACCTCATCTCCAGCCCTGTGACCAACTGGACGCTTGGCGATCGCAGCATGCGAATAACCATACCGGTGGGTGTGGCCTACGGATCCGATGTGGAAATGGTGATGCGCGTGCTCATGGCGGTGGCCACCGAAAGCGACCATGTGCTCAAAGACCCTCAACCCGTCGTTCTGTTTTTGAATTTCGGCGACAGTTCCCTGGATTTCGAGCTGCGGGTTTGGATTGCCGACGTCAACAACCGACTTATCGTCCAGAGCGCCTTGATCCGTGAAATTGACCGCCGGTTCCGGGCCGAAGGCGTGGAGATCCCCTTTCCCCAGCGGGACTTGCATCTACGCAGTGTGGACGGCAAGGCGGCAGACCACTTGAGGGGTGGTCCAAGACCACCGGCAGGCCCCCTTTCTCCGGTCAAGGCCGCGGTGACGGAAAGCGAATAGCCGATGAACCCGACCATCAACCTGATGAAAGCCCATCGCTCGATCCGCAAATTTACGGATCGTAAGGTTGACGAACAGATTCTGGAAACGATCTTTGCGGCCGCCCAGTGCGCGGCAACCTCCCACTTTGTCCAGGCCTACACAGTCATCCGGGTGCGGAATGTGGCCACGCGCCAGACCCTCGCCGCGCTGACCGGCGCCCAGGCCTGGGTGGCCCGGGCGCCGGTTTTTATGGTTTTCTGTGCTGACCTGAACCGGCTGGAAGCCGTCTGCTGCCTGCATGCTACGGTTATGGAAAAGGGGTGGGCCGAGCAATTTGTCACCGCCACGGTGGACGTGGCCCTGCTGGCCCAGAATGTGCTGATTGCTGCCGAATCGCTGGGAATGGGGGGTGTTTACATCGGTGGGATCCGCAACGATCCTCAAACGGTGTGCGATCTGCTGGAGATCCCCGACCAGGTCTATCCGGTGTTCGGCATGTGTCTGGGCTGGCCGGCCCACGATCCGCCTCCCAAGCCCCGGTTGCCGGTGGATGCGGTGCTCTATACGGACCGCTATCCGCAGCGGTTTGACACCGATGTGCTTGCGGCCTACGACCGCACGACCAACCACTATTTCATGAACCGCAACAACAACCTCAAGGACGAGACCTGGACCCGCCAGATGGCCGAATTCATGGGGCGGGTGATCCGACCCCACATGAAGGCCTTTTTGCAGAAAAAAGGGTTCTTTATTAAGTAGAAGCGCGCAATCTGCATGCCAAATGTCAAGGCGCAGCGGACAATTCAAGGCTGGGGCGTATTTTGATGAATCGTAAAAAGCAAATGGAAAAAGACCATGATGATACCACTCGCCGATAACGCGCTGCTGCGCCACCAAGCGTGGGTCGACGGGCATTGGATTGATGCCCGGTCGACCAGAACGATTATGGTGACCAACCCGGCCGACGGCAGTTCGCTGGGCAGCGTGCCGTCACTGTCGGCAAAGGAGACGCGCATGGCTATCGACGCGGCCGACCGGGCGCAGCCCGATTGGCGCCGTCGAACTGCCAAAATGCGCGCGGAGGTGCTTTACCGGTTGTATCAATTGATGATGGAGTGCCAGAATGACCTGGCTGTGATCCTCACCAGTGAGCAGGGCAAGCCCCTGGCCGAGGCCAAAGGGGAGATCGCCTATGCTGCAGCCTTCGTTCAGTGGTTCGCTGAGGAGGCCAAGCGGGTCTATGGCGATACCATTCCCGCCGCCGCATCCGATCAGCGTATCATCGTGATTCGTCAGCCTGTGGGGGTATGCGCAGCCATCACGCCCTGGAACTTTCCGGCGGCCATGATTACCCGCAAGGCCGCACCGGCGCTGGCCGCCGGTTGCACGATCGTGGTGAAGCCGGCCAGCCAGACCCCCCTGACCGCCCTGGCCCTGGCCGAGTTGTCCCGGCGGGCTGGAATTCCCGCCGGTGTCTTCAATGTGATCACCGGGCCGGCGGGTGAGATCGGCGCTGAACTCACAGCCAACCCCATCGTAAGGAAACTCAGCTTCACCGGTTCCACCGAGGTGGGGCGCCAATTGATGGCCCAGTGCGCGGGTACCGTCAAGAAAATTTCTTTGGAGCTGGGCGGCAATGCCCCTTTCATCGTTTTTGACGATGCCGACGTGGGAAGGGCGGTCAAGGGGGCCATGATTTCCAAGTACCGCAATTCCGGGCAGACTTGTGTGTGTGCCAACCGGATCTTCGTTCAGGAAGGGGTGTACAATGATTTTACGCAACGCTTGATTGCCGAGGTGGAAAAATTGAAGGTGGGCAACGGCTTGGGGGCCGATGTGCAGCAGGGCCCCCTTATCGACCAAACTGCCTTGGACAAGGTGTCGCGCCACATCGACGATGCCCTTTCCCGGGGAGCCAAACTGCTGGTCGGCGGCAAGCCGCATGCCTTGGGTGGGACTTTTTTCCAGCCCACGGTGCTGGGAGAGGTCACGTCCGACATGGCGGTGGCCGCCGACGAAACCTTCGGCCCGGTGGCTCCGCTGATCCGTTTTACATCGGAGGCGGATGTCATCCGCATGGCCAACGGTACGCCTTACGGGCTTGCGGCCTACTTTTACGCCCGGGATTTGGGCCGGATTTTCCGGGTTTCCGAAGCCCTGGAGTTCGGCATGGTAGGCGTCAATACCGGATTGATATCTACGGAAGTGGCTCCGTTCGGCGGGATCAAGCAGTCCGGAATCGGCCGAGAGGGGTCGCGATACGGGATGGACGAGTATGTGGAGATGAAGTATCTTTGCCTGTCCGGCATCGAAAAATAGGCTTCATTTTGAAACGGCGCCCTGAGTCCCGGCTCCGCGGTCCCAGCATTGTTCAATGCGCCTGAATTCGGCTTTTTTGACCCGCATTTATTACCGCGACCCTTAGTTGTTTTCTCTCTCTTCGGTCACGCAGTATATACCCTTGCCGGTCATGCCAGGCCGAAAACACAGGTTGTCCGACTGGCAGCGGGCCCGGGCGAGGTCGCCGGAACGCCAGCGACTGATCAGGTCCGGCTCCCGGATCAGGGGGCGGGACATGGAGAAGTAATCGGCGACTTCCAATTTGAACAGGCCTTCGGCCACCTCCGAAGAGCGGATGCCGCCAACCAGAATCAAAGGCACGCCCAGGAATCGTTTGAAGGCCTGGGCCGCTTCACGGAAATAGGCTTCTTTTTCCACTTTATTGATGTTGGGCCGGCTGGGAGACATTTTTCCGCCGGTGAGCAGGCCGCCGCTCAGTTCGATGGCATCCAGGCCGGAATCCACCATCAGGCGGGCCGCTTCAAGGCTCTCCTCCTCGGTCAGTCCATTCTCCGAGAAATCCTCGCAGTTCATCTTTATCAGGACTGGAAATCCGCAGCCCACAGCCTGCCGAATTGCCCGGATGGTCTCCACGTGGATCCGGGCTCTGTTTTCAACGCAACCGCCGTATTCGTCGGTTCGCCGGTTGAACCAGGGCGAGAGAAACTGGCTCAACAGATAGCCATGGGCACTGTGCAACTGAATGCCGTCGAAACCGGCGGCACGGGCCCGTCGGGCGGCTTCGACATAAGCGCTTATCAGGTCCTGGATGTCAGCCACAGACAGCTCCATCCGAGGCGCCTGGGCCAAACCCGCAAAATTAGAGGCAACCACAGGCGCTTTGCCGATCGCCTTTTCCAGGGCAAAGTGGCCGGCGTGGGCCAACTGGGCCACGATTTTTCCACCGGCTGCGTGAACGGCATCGGTCATGGATTTCAGGCCGTCGATCAGGGTGTCATCGTAGAGGCCCAGTTGCCAGGGGCTGGCCTGGCCCAATTTGGATACATAGGCATGACCGGTGATAATCAGTCCCACGCCGCCGGCTGCCAGAGCCACCATGGTTTCGGTCAGTTGGGGAGTCACCCGGCCGTCTGCGGTGGCCATGCCTTCCCAGGTGGCCGACCGGACGAAGCGGTTGGCCAGGGTCATGCCGTTGATCGTGCCGGCTGCAAACAGGGGGGATGCGGTCAAGGGAACCTCCTTAGGTCGTCAGTACAATGGTGAGCGATTCATCATCGAGGCCTACCGGATAGGTTCGCACCGGTTGCTTGGCCGCTCCGCCAACCGGTTGGCCGTCGTAGGTGAATGTCGACCTGGAGACACTGCAGCACGCGATGGTATTACTGCCGGCAAGGACATCGATGCGCCGGCCCATGTGGCTGCAACGGTTGGCAATGGCGTGATATTTCCCGTCGTCGCCGTGAAAAACCAGCAGTCGCGGATCGAGCCCCTTGCCTTCCAGGCGAACGCCGCTGCCGGGCTGTTTGAGTTCCGGCAACCGGGACAGGACGATCCGCACGGATCCATTTTTCACTGACCATGCCTGCGGGTCGGCGGGTTGCGGGGTGTCACAGATGCCGAAAATTCGTTTCAGCAACTTCATGTCGCTCCTCTTTAGATCAAGCCCCGCTCCTGGGCAATTTTCATATAGGTTTCGATTACATTTTTTGGGGGCAGGTACTGGCGCTCGACCGGTTTTTGCTTCAACAGTATGGCCTCGGTGGGGCAATCGGTGACGCACAGGCCGCAGCCGATGCAGCGGTCCGGGTTGACCCGGGCGGCTGCATCGACGGTGATGGCGTCCATCTGGCAGCGCGCCACACAAGCTTCGCAGGCCGTGCAAAGTTCTTCATTCACCTGGGCATAGTAGTTGGTGTGGACCACCTGGGCCGGCTTTTCCAGGGTCTTCAGGTTCTTAAGGATGCCGCAGCAGCAGCCGCAACACATGCAGATGTTCATGGGTTTTTGCTGGTTGCCCGGCTGGAGCACCAGACCGGCGTCGACGCCGGCCTTGAGAATTTGCAGGGCTTCGGCCTGGTTGATGGATCGGCCCAGGCCGTTTTGTTCATAGTAGTTCGCGCCGCCGCCGAAAATCAGACACACCTCCTGGGGTTTGTCGCAGCCTTTGCCTACCAGCTGCTGTTCTTTGCGGCAAATGCAGTTTGCAACCACGATCTTTGACTGGGAGTTGATGATGGCTTCAGCGGCTTCATAAGGTGTCACCGCCATGCCGGCGGCAATGCTTTTGGATACGGGCACCACCCGCAACTGTTTGGTTTTGACATTTAACCAGCCTTTTTTAAGCAAAGTGGGCATGTATTCGTTGACATCGCGCACCAGGCCTTCGTCCAGTCTGTTGAGATGATACTCCCAGATGCCCACTACGAATTGGGCGGCACTGTAAAGGTTCAGGTCTTTTTTGGTAATCCTGAAAATCAGGCCCTTGCGGGCCATCGACTCTAAAATCTCGGCCAATTTCCCTGCTTCCCTGCCGGTGCGCGCTGCAATGGCAGCCACCGGTTCGGGCATCATGGTCAGCGTCATGGCGAGGTCTGCTTCTTCGGCAGTGAACAACCGTTTTAGAATCCGTAGCTCCACGCCGGAATCGGTTCCCGGGAAGCCGGCGGGCAGACTGTTTAAATGGTTGGCCAGTTTCTGGTAGACATCGGTCATGGTCAGCTCCTTGGATATGATTTGTCCACTAATCGGTATATCAAGTCAACCGCGATTTTGCAGTGGGTCGGTTAGCGGGGTTTCGCAGAAAATGTTTCATGGCGTGCCCATCCAGAAAGCTTCGCTTTCTGGATGGGCGTTATGAATAGCTGCTGCCGTCCCAGCAATGCGTGCACAGCCGCTCCTTGGGCAGGCCGATGGCTGCCACCATGTCATCCATGCGCTGGTATTTCAAGGTGGTCAGGTGAAGCTGCCGGCGGATTTGACCGATCATGGCCAAATTCTTCTGCGAGCCATGGCGGGCGTATTCGTCAAGAAACTGGTCTTCGGCCCCTTCCAGTTTTTGAATCGCCTTGCGGCCGGCCAGGTCCAATGTGGATCGTGACGTGGAGAAGTTCAAAAACTCGCAGGGATGGATCAGGCAGGGGCAGGCCGGGCGCATATGCACCTCCTTGGCGCCGAAATCGAAAAGAATCTGCACGTTGTCACGCAATTGGGTGCCGCGCACGATGGAGTCCTCGCAAAAGAGAATGCGCTGGCCGTCGATGAGCTGGCGGACCGGGATCAGTTTCATGCGGGCCACCAGGTCGCGCATGGTCTGGTTCTGGGGCATGAAGCTTCGCGGCCAGGTGGGGGTGTATTTGACGAAGGGTCGCCGGTAGGGCAGTCTGCGCTGGTTGGCGTAGCCGAGCCCGTGGCCGATTCCCGAGTCCGGGATGCCGCCCACATAGTCCACGACATCGTCGTCATTTAGGGCCAGGGCCGCGCCACAGCGATTGCGGACCGCCTCCACATTGATGCCCTCATATTCAGAGGCCGGATACCCGTAGTAAATCCAAAGGAATGCGCATACCTGCATGCGGTTTCCGGGGGGCGCCTGCTGCGTCCAGCCGTCTGGGTGCATCCGGATGACTTCTCCAGGTCCCAGGCAGTGATCCACATCGTAGCCCAGGTTGGGAAAGGCGCAGGTTTCGGAGCTGACGGCAAAGGCCCCATTCCGACAGCCGATGGTCAAAGGGGTGCGTCCCAGCCGGTCGCGGGCGGCAAAGATGCCCTGTTCAGTGAGCAGGAGCATCGAACAGGATCCCTGGATGGCGTCCTGGGCGTTCTTGATGCCATCGACGAAATTGTCGGCTTCGCAGACCAGCATGGCCACGACCGCGGTGGGGTTCACCTCCCCGGCGGTGGTGTCGGAAAAGTAGCTTCGGCGCCTGAATGCTCGCTGGACGAGGGCCTCCTGGTTGTTGATCTTGCCCACGGTGACAATGCCGAAGGTGCCCAGGTGGGAGCCCACGATCAGGGGCTGGGGGTCGGTGTCGCTGATCACGCCGATGCCGAAATGGCCGTGAAAGCGGTTCAGTTCCGCTTCGAATTTGGTCCGGAAATAGCTGTTTTCGATATTGTGGATGGCCCGTTGGATGCCCGTGCCGTTGCAAACGGCCATCCCGCCGCGCCGGGTACCCAGGTGGGAGTGATAATCGGTGCCATAGTAAAGGTCGGCAACGCAGTCCGAAGTTGAAACAACGCCAAACAGTCCACCCATGAGACGCCCCTTTCGGATAGTTGTGAAACGGTTATTCGAACACCGTTGAAGGTTCGAAACAAACACTGAAAGGTCCGAGGTAAATGAAGCCGGACTGAAAATCAAGGGACAATGTTTTTTAAGTTATGCCGCAAGGGGTGCCGGGTGAAAACCAAAGATCTGATATGACAAATGCCCGTGCAGGCAGATTTGCGGTGTCGCGGTTCGAATGCACTGCGAATTACGAAGAAGCCGCTTGCCGGGTGGGTAGGGAAAAACTGAAACCGTGCTGAGCGATGCCAAATAGTACACTGGCGCAATTTTTTGTCAACCCAACAACCTACCGACCGCCACGATACCCATCCCGACCATCATGGCGAGCAGAATATTTTTTGTTCTCCAGGCGCACAGGGCGGTGGCCAGGGCGGCGGCGCCTCCCAGGACACCGGAGGAGAATATGCCCGGCGCCACTAGAGCGAGAAGAATGGTTCCGGGAAGGGTATCCATAAAACGTTTGAAGCCCCCTTTTCCAGGCAGTCTCTCCGCCAGAAGCAATCCCCCCAGACGCAGGCTGTAGGTGGCCAGCGCGGCTCCGGCGATGGCCAGCGCGATGGACAGGTTGGTGGTTGAAAAGGCGGTCATCTATTTGTCTCCCTGCCGGGGTTGGGCTGGGACCTATTTCTGCTTTGAAAAACAGTTTGAAGGGCAGGCGTCAATGCCCCGCCGATGCCGCCGATGACGATGTACCATTTGCCAGGCAGCCATCGTTCGGCGACCACCGCCAGCACAGCAGCCGTGATCCACGGCACGATATCTGATTTTCCCCGCCACATGCTCACCGTAAGGGCGGTAAAGACCGCCACGAAGGCGAAATCCAGGGCAAATCGCTCCGGTTGGCTGACCAACGCCCCGAGTTGGTGGCCCAGCAGGGTGCCCATGGACCAGACGCTGCACAGGCAGAGGCCCCCGCCCAGCAGAAAACCGGTGGTGGCGCCGCCGCTGCGATAGGCCGCCATGGTCACCGCCCAGTTTTCGTCGGCCACCAGGTGCATGATTGCGGCCTTGTGAGCCAGGGATTTCCCTCGAAACAGCGGGTTCAGGGACGCGCCGATGAGCAGATAGCGCATGTTGATGATCAATACGGCCAGGGTCATCTCCACCACGGGCAGAGGCGGCGCCCACATTTCCACCATGACAAACTGGGCGGAACCGGCGAAGACGGACAGGTTCATCGCCAGCAGTTGAAGCCACGTGAGTCCTTTCTGGGCGGCCAGCATCCCCAGAACACTGCCGTATGCGGCCACGCTGGCGCCCACCGGCAGGTTGGCTGCTGCGCCCTTGCGCATCTCTTCGATCATCTTGAAACACTCCCGATAGCCACCGTTTCCCGACCCGCTAAATGATTACAGATACAGTTTTTTAAAATAATATCAACCTATATACCGACGTGTCGGGGCAAAATGACCCCGCATGATCGTGCATGGTTCCATCACCCCATAATCTGGTGCTTCAGGGCTCCAATGCCAGCTCCACCATGCCCACGAATCGATCAAACAGCGCCTTGCGCCCGATAGCGAAGGCCCCTTCGAAGTTTTTTTCACGCATTCTCATTATTTTTATGACCCCGACGATCTGGCCACAGAGAATCAGCATGAGTTGGCGCGGGGATAGATCTCTTCTCACCCTGCCGCGAGCCATTCCCGCTTCGATGGATGCAGTCACCACAAGCGCCATGTCGACGGCCACCTGCTGACACCGTTGCAGGTGGGTGCCCGAATCTGCGGGAGCGGGCCGTTCAGGGTAGACGAAATAACGGCTCTCGTAGACCATCATCAGGTCGAGGTATTGCGGGTGGTCCGAAGAAAATTCAAAAAAGGCAAAGGCCAGTTCCCGCAGGCCGCTGCTGTTTGTTGGGGCCTTGTCGCGGGCCTGCTTTAAGGCCGTGTAAAGGCTTTCCAGCCCCCGCAACACCACTGCCAGAAAAATATCCTGCTTGTCTTGGAAATAGAGGTAGAGGGTGCGTTTGTTGTAGCCGGCGGCATCGGCAATGGCCGGCAAGGTGGTGCCGTCGTACCCGTTTTCGAAAAAGACCGCCTCGGCCATCTCCACGATGCGGCGTTTGCGCTGTTCCTGTTCCCAGGTTTTGCGATCCGCAGGGTGCATTGCCTTTGCCAGTGTGATTCAGACATTTGGTTTGACAACAACCAATGGTGAATGATATTTCACTATAGTAAATTATACAACACACCATTGAATAGCAACTTTTCCGGATTGCCGTCAAGGCACAAGATGAACGAACCGATCGCGTTTATCGCCTGACCCGCAAGCAGGCAAGCCGAAATCCCAACCCAATCGGGAGTGGTCGCATGGAGATTGCGCAAAATGGAATGACGCGGGAGGCCATCTTCGAACGGTTGGCCGAGCTTCGTAAAAACGACGCCAGGTGGCAGGAGGGACGCACCTATGGCTACATTTTCAATCCGGGCAGGGATGTGACCGAGGTGGGCAAGGCCGCCTACAGTGCTTTTCTTGCCGAGAACGGGCTCGACTTCACGGTATTCCCAAGCCTGATGCAGCTTGAGCGCGAGCTGGCCGGATTTGGCGCCAGGCATCTTCAGGGTGACCGCCAGGTCGTGGGTAATTTTACTTCCGGCGGTACCGAGAGCATCATCCTGGCGGTGAAAGCCGCCCGTGATTGCTACCGGGAAAAGCGCCCGGAGATCAGGCTGCCGGAGATGATCCTTCCGGCAACAGCCCACGCGGCCTTTCACAAGGCCGCTCACTACCTTGGCGTAAAGGCGGTGACGGTTTCCGTGGACCCGGCCTCCTTCCGGGCCGATGCCGGCAAGGTGCAAGAGGCCATCTGCGACAACACCATCATGATCGTGGGCTCTGCACCGTCTTATGCCCACGGGGTAGTGGATCCCATAGCGGATCTTGCCGCCCTGGCACAGCAAAGGGACCTGTGGATGCACACGGACGCCTGCATGGGCGGTTTTCTGCTGCCCTATTTCCGCCGACTGGGAGAACCGGTTCCCGACTTCGATTTCAGCGTTCCCGGGGTAACCTCTATCTCCGTGGATCTTCACAAATACGCCTATACGCCCAAGGGGGCATCCCTGATCCTTTACCGCAACAAAGCGCTGCGCAAGCACCAGATTTTCACCTGCTCACACTGGATCGGTTACTCCATCGTCAATAATGCGGTGCAGAGCAGTAAATCCGGTGGTCCCATGGCCGCTGCCTGGGCAGTGCTGAATTATGTCGGTGATGCGGGCTACCTGGAGATTGCCCGCAAAAAACTGGCGGCCGTCAAAAAAATCGTTGCCGGCATCCAGCGAATCGAAGGTCTGAGGCTGCTCACACATCCGGACATGAGCCTGGTTTCCTTTACTTCGGACGATGTGAACGTCTTTCATATTGTCGATGAAATGCACCAGCGGGGGTGGTATATTCAGCCATCATTTTCCTTCGACAACTCTCCGGCGCACATCCATCTGTCCATTAATGCGTCCAACGTGGGCTGGGAGGACGAATTGCTGAAAAACCTGGCCGAATGTGTCGTCATTGCCCGACGATTGCCTGATGGCACATTGGCCGGTCTGATCAAAGGGAGTCTGGAAGGGGTCGACCTGTCTGCGATTTCCGAGGCGGACATCATGGCCATGATGGCGGCAGCGGGGGTAAAGAACGGCGAGCTTCCCGGCCGAATGGCCGACATCAACGGCGTTCTGGACGCCCTCCCGGCAGCAGTGCGGGAAAAGGTGCTCAGCACCTTTGTCAACGACATGTTTTCACAGCTTTGAGTAAAATCCGACACCCTGGCTTGGAATCAGACGATCATCCCGCTTTTTAAGGAGAGAGTCATGCACAGCCCCTTCCCCTTTAACGGCATGCTGACCTTTGCTTTTCTGTCGTCTCTTTTGCTGGCTGGGGTCGGCCTCCGGGCCCGGATCGGTTTTTTCCAGCGATTCCTGGTGCCCAGCTGCCTCATCGGCGGTCTACTGGGACTGGTGTTGATGCATGCGGGAATGTCTACCCTTGACGCCGCCACCCTTGAGGCCTTTGCCTATCATTTTTTCAACATTTCCTTTATTTCGGTCGGGTTGACGGCAGGTGCAGAGAACGACAACCATCGGAAACAGGTTCAAAAGCTCCAGGGACCAGCCTGGATGGCCCTGATGCAGGGGTTGACCTTTCCCCTGCAGGCCGTGCTGGGCGGCTCTCTGACACTCCTGCTGGGGTGGTTGGGGCTGCAGCTTTTTCCCACCTTTGGCTTTTTGGTTCCACTTGGCTTCAACGAAGGTCCTGGACAGGCCCTTTCCATCGGCACGGTGTGGGAAGGCGCGGGATTCAGCGATGCCGCCACCATCGGGCTCACCTTTGCTGCCATCGGGTATTTTTTCGCATTTTTCGTGGGGGTTCCCCTGGTCAACCGGGGTATCCGCAAGGGGAGAGCCACCTTCGGACCCCGTTCCCTTCCCCGGGAAGTCCTCACGGGCTTTTATAAAGCGGACGATGTCAAGGAGTCGGCCGGCAGCCTCACCATCCACTCGGGCAATGCCGATACACTGGCTTTTCAGGCGGCCCTGGTGGGATGTGTGTACGGTATGACCTATCTGCTCATCAGCGCTATGGGTGGATTGCTGCCGGCCGATGTGTCCAAAATCCTGTGGGGCTTTTTTTTCTTTTTCGGTCTGGGGGTTGCTCTGTTGGTTAAATGGATCTTGTCGCGGACAGGGGTTCAATATCTGGTCGATGCAGGCGTTCAACGGCGCATCACCGGATGGTCTGTCGATTATCTGATGGTGGCCACGGTGGCGGCCATCCAATTGAAAATCGTCTGGGATTATCTCCTGCCGATCAGTCTGATGGCCCTGGTCAACGGCATTCTCACCACGGTTATGGTGGTATACCTCGGCAGGCGCCTGCGGGTCTACAGCCTGGAGCGCACCGCAGCCATTTACGGCGTCGTCACCGGCACCGTTTCCTGCGGACTGCTGTTGCTGCGCATCGTTGACCCGGATTTCAAAACTCCGGTCGCCTACGAAATCGCGGTGATGAATGTCTTTTCCCTGCCGGTCGTGGGCGGTTGCACGCTGCTGGTGAACGGTCCGCTGTGGTGGGGCTGGCCCCTGTGGATGGCCATTCTAGTTTTTATCGGTATCATGGGGGGTGTACTGATCCTGATGACGCTCATGGGACTGCTCAATGGTGCATCCGCTGCCGAACCCGTTGGCGCCGCCTCGAAATGACGGTCGTTGGATCGAGGGGCTGCCCGCTGGAATTGATTGAGACGCCGTGAGCTATTTGGAAATCCCCTGAATGTCGCTTGTGAAGCGGTCTAGAATGTCATACAGCCGCGCAAGGCTGCGGATATCCACGTGCTCATCCGTTGAATGCTGGCTGTTGTTGCCATCTGCCCCCCAGACGATGCCCGGGATGTTGAACTGACTCAGGAAGCGGGCGTCGCTTGCACCGTGGGCGATGCCGGTGCGGGTTCCCTTGGCCAGCGCCAGCAGACGGTCCAGGTAGGGCGACGGGGGACTGATGAACAAGGGTTCGCGCTCCTTGACGATCACCGTGCCGGACACGGCGGCCTGGATGCGCTGAACCAGATCATCCACATCGTCATTTTCGGTATAGCGGATATCGAAGATGGCTTCGGCCTGGTCGGGTACCTGGTTGACCGACCCACCGGCCTGGATGACCGACAGGTTCATGGTGCGATGCCAGTGTTCGGGTGCTTCCAGATCATCGAAAAAACACTTGATAATACGGCAGTCGTCGATCAATTTTTCGATTGCATTTTCACCCAGCCAGGGCCTTGCCCCATGGGCGGTTTTTCCGGTGGCCACGACTTTCAGCCGCAGGATGCCCTTTTCCTTGATCACGATCTTATCCACGCCGCCGCCGTCCAGGGCGATGCAGAAATCGCAGACGATCTCATCAAGGGCGCTGCGGGCACCGTGGATTCCACCAACTTCCTCGTCGCCGGTGATCAGTACACCCAGGGGAAGGGTTTCGTCATTCAGTCCCCTGCGGCGACCGGCTGTCAGACGATTTTTCAAAAGGACCATGGACAGGGCTGCGGCGTACTTGTCATCGATGGCCCCACGGCCGTAGAGTCTGCCATCCTTTTCAACGGGTTCGAACAATGGGTCGGTTGCGTCGACCACGTCGATGTGAGACATCAGCAACAGGGCGGCCCGGCCGCCAGCCGGGAGCGATCGAACCGATGGTACGCCATGGTTGTGCACGAGTGTGCAGGGAATATGGTGCCCAACGAACCAGGCTTCGATGAACCGGGCGCATTTTTGGATCTCTTCCTGCCGGCCATGGGTGGATTTGAAGCGAATCAGGTCCTTGGTCAGGTCAACAATCTCCTGCAAGGCCGCGGTTGATTTTTCAGCAAGGGTTTCGATGGGTATTCTCCTTGTGTCGGGACTGGCCGAAAAAAACATCGCTGCCGTGGTTGATGTTGCTGTCGGATGAATTGACCTTAGCGCATAACCGGTGTGAATGTAAACGCTTGGTTTAGCCGGTCGATGGGGGTGGTTCCCGTTCGCTGGTCGCACCGAAATAGATGGCCAACAGGGCCAGGCCCACGCCGGCCCAGGCCATGGTTGAGGTCTCGCGTGCAAAAAAGACCACATCCCAGATAAAGGCCAGGGCCGGCTGCAGCAAAAGCAGCAGCCCGGCTATTGCCGCCGGGATCCGGGGCAGAGAGTGGGTGATCAACAGCCACCCGACGGTTTGGCTCATCAGGCCGAGGGCGGCCAGGGAGACACCACTTTTAAGATTTGGGATGGCGAAGGATGTATCGGTGCGCACGATTTCCATGGCCAGGTACAGCGCAGTGGACGCTGAGACCACCATGAGGCTGAGCGCCGCCGATGGTTTGGATGCGTGGGATTGAAGTTTTCGCAGCACGATCAGGAATCCGGTGTAAAAAAAGGCGGTGGCCAAGCCGTAGGCGATGCCGATGCGGTAATCTGGACTCAGCGCTTCCCAGCGGATGCCCACAATCATGAAAAGGCCGGTCACCGCCAGCGGTACGGAGAATAGGAACCGAGGACTCAGCTGTTCCCGGTAAAGGACCACACCTGCCGCCGGCACCAGGAAAACCTCGAAGTTGCCTAAGATGGTGGCCAGTCCCGGGCCCACATAAGCAATGCTGCGGTGCCAGGTGTAAAGGTCCAGGGCGAAGAAGATCCCGGCCGTCAGGGACAACCCCAGGCAATGCCACCCGCGCCACAGCTTTTCCCTGCGCACGGCCAGAATGGCCAGCAGAAACAGTCCCCCGAAAAAGACCCGGTAAAAGGCCGAAACCGTGGGTGAAACGTCGGCCAGCTTGACCCACACTGCCGAGAAGCTGATCAGCATGGCACCGAGGGTGGTTCGCAACACTGCGTGCGATGATGCCCGAATATCGTCGCGGGGCATAGGTGCCGGGACCTCCTTTCTTTAAAATTCAGTTGTCAGGGCGTCCGAGAGATAACCAAACGCCATATCTATCAGGGTTTGTCGGTTGACGGCAACCGCTTAACGCCGCGCTTCAGGAAATTGAGTGCCGGGCAGGTTGCCGACGGTGGTTTTTTAGGGTGGTTGTAAGAATATTTCTGACACAACAATCAGAAATTCCCCCAATTGAACCTTTGTGCCGACCTTGTTAAGGTGTCAACTATAGGGAGTTGCCCTTTTTACGCTCCGTGGCGTTCGAAAAGACCTGTCGCCCCGGGGGAAACTAAAACACCTGCAGGAGGAACGAATGAGGAATAAACTTTTTACCGTTGCAGTCGGTGTTTGCGCAGTTTTTGTAATGACGATGGCCTTGTCGGCCGATGCCAATGCCAGAACGATCTACAAGTTCGGCGGCGGCCCTGCCGGAGGGGTCTTCCAATTCATGGCCGGCGGTATCGCCACCTATGGACCGGTTAAGGACATCCAGGAATTCAGGATTCTGGCGGGCGCGTCGGGGGGATCCACGGAGAACCTCAGAAAGGTCGACTCCGGCGCCTATGCGTTTGGGGTGACCTATTCCGGTGATATTTATCTGGCCCGCAACGGACTGATGACCAATGATCCCAAAAAATACGAAAATGTCATGGCGATGGCCTATTTTTACGGTGCGCCAGCCCAGCTCGTGATTAAAAAGGGCGGCGGGATCAAAAGCCTGAAAGACTTAGAGGGCAAAAAGGTCGGCGTGGGCAATGCCGGTTCGGGGGCCTTTGCCAACTGTGAACTGCTGTTCTCCCACATGGGCATCTGGGACAAGATCGAACGCAACGCCATGGGTTACAACGATGCGGCGGCGGCTTTCGGCAACAACCAGCTGGACGCCTTCTGGCTGTTTGTCGGCTATCCTTCCGGTGCCGTGATCATGGCCGCCCAGCAGAACGACATCGAACTCCTGCCGCTATACACGGAAGCCGCGGCCGCCGGATACTTTGAAAAATATCCCTGGCTGTCAAGAGTCGATATTCCCGCAGGCACTTACAAAGGTGTCGACGCACCTGTCCCCACCTTTCAGGATTCCGCCCTGTGGACCGCCAACAAGGATGTTCCTTCGGACGTCGTCTACCAGCTGCTGTCCAAGATTTTTACTCCCGAGGGGCTGGCCCATATGGTCAACATTAATAAAGCCGCCCGGTCCATGAGCGTTGAAGACGGCATTAAAGGGGTGGCAACACCACTGCATCCGGGGGCCGAGAAGTTCTGGAAAGAAAAAGGCGTAATTAAATAAATCCCGCCAATCCGGGGCCGGCGGTGCAAGCCGCGGCCCCTTTTTCCCATTGTTTACATATAACCATTTTGCAACAAGGCAGGGGCCGCCGTGTACGATCAACTCAAGCGATCCGAACAGATTGTTTTCGATGTGCTTTCGGTCATGCTGGTGCTGTTCTACTCCTATGCCGCCATCGTTCAACCGGCATCGACTGAATATCACCGCGGGATTTATGTGATCATCACCTATGTGCTCGTATTTTTGCTGTACAAATCCAAATCCGTTGTCATGCGGGTGGTTGACTACATTCTGATCCTGCTTTCCATCGTCTGCATCGGTTACTGGATCTTCAATTTCGAGGCCATCAACTACCGCACGGGCGCGGAAAATGCGCTGGACAAGACCGTTGCGGTGGTCGGCGTGCTCATCGGCATCGAACTGGCCCGGCGGGTGGTGGGCAACGCCTTCGTGATCATCGGCGCGGTGATGCTGCTTTACGGCGTATACGGACCCTATGCACCGGACCTGTTCGCCCATCCGGGGGACACCTTGCCCAACCTGTGCACCACCATTTACTACATGAGCGACGGTGTCTTCGGCATCATGGCCAACGTGCTGGCCACCTACGTGATCCTCTTCGTGATTTTCGGGGCCTTTCTGGAGAAGAGCGGCGCCCAGAAGTTTTTTATTGATTGGCCCCTGGCCGCGGTGGGCCACAAGATCGGCGGTCCGGCCAAGGTGTCGGTCATCGCCAGCGGCCTGTTCGGCTCCATCTCCGGCAGCGCCATTGCCAACACGGTCTCCACGGGAACGTTCACCATCCCCATGATGAAGCGGGCCGGTTTCCGGCCGCATATCGCCGGCGGCATCGAGCCGGCGGCGTCCATCGGCGGCATGTTCATGCCCCCGATCATGGGTGCCGGCGGGTTCATCATGGCCGAACTGACCGGTGTGCCCTACTCGACCATCATGCTGGTGGGCCTTTTCCCGGCTTTCATGTACTTTTTCAGTGTGTTTGTCATGGTGCACTACGAAGCCAAGATTTACAACATCGTGGGTGAACGCTCCGAACACAGCGCCATGGCGATCCTCAAAAAAGAGTGGTTCTACACCTTGCCGCTGCTTGTCATCACCGTCTTCATGCTGGCCGGTTATTCCCCCGGCTATTCGGCTATCCTGGGCATGGCCACCTGCATCGTCGTCAGCTACAAATATGACGAAAATCGCATGGACAAGACCTTGGCGGTGATCACCGTGCTGGTGGTGGTCTCGCAACTGATCGCCCTGTTCTTGAGCAAAACCGTTGGACCCGAGGCTGCCAGAAGTTTTACCCGGATGTTTTCCGAAAAGGAAATGGTGATCGTCGGCATCGTTGCGTGCATCATCTGGTATGGGCTTAAAAAAGAGCGCCGACCGGCAATCAAGGTGGGACTGAAGCGCTTTTTGGACGCCTCCCGATCCGGAACGGAAAACAGCCTCAAAATCGGCGCCACCATCGGCGTCATCGGCATCATCATCGGCGTCCTGACCTATACCGGCCTGGTGTTGACCTTTGCCGACATTGTCATCGAACTGGCCGGCGGATCGCTGGTGATGACGATCTTCCTGATCGCGCTGGCATCCCTGGTTCTGGGTATGGGTGTGCCGGTGACTGCGGCCTACCTGATCACGGCCGTGGTGGCCGTTCCCGCCCTGACGCATCTGGGGGTCAACGAGATCGCCGCCCACATGATCGTCTACTGGCTGTCACAGGATTCCAACATCACCCCGCCGGTGTGCATCGCGGCATTTGCCGGAGCTACCATTGCCAAGGCCAATATGTGGCGCACGGCCTTTGCGTCCTTCAAGTTCGCCAAGTTTCTCTACCTGGGACCGTTTCTGTTCGCCTATGTGCCGGCTTTCTCGCTGAACGGCAGCGCCATGGATATCATCAAGGCCTTCATTTTGATTATATTTGCCACCTGGTTATATTCTTACATTTTGAGCGGAATTTGGATCCGGCAAATTAGGGCGTGGTTCAAGAAAGCCCCTGCCGCCTGATCCATTCCCGGAAGACGCGTTCGCGAAACCCCTTCCTGTTCACCAAAAAAACCTTCGCCCTATCGGGTGGGGGTTTTCTGGTTTAGAGGCTTCGTAACGCGAACCTATGGCAGGGCAACGTGATGGTTGGCGACCATCAGATGGTTTTTTTCCATATCCCCATCCTGATGCAGGATTATTTTTTTCAGATCAAAGGTGCTCTGCCAACGGCAGATATTTTTTTTGTTCAGGCCCTGAACGCGGGAAACCATGGTTGGATGGGCGGTGATGATCAGGGGGTCCGGCTGTTTTTCCATCCTGTACAGTGTGGATGAAATGGCATCGAAGACGATTTCCCCGTGCACCAGATGGCCAAAGGCCGGGTGGAAGGGGCCGGCGATATACTCGCCCGCCCGGGTCAATCCGTCCGATGCCTGCAGCCCCATGCGGACCACCGGGATGTGCCGGGCTTTGAAATAAAGATACAGCCGTTTTACCAGGCTGATACACGCGTCCAGTGCCATGGGCTGGTAGCCGCCGCCTCTGAACCGTCCAGCCAATGGGCTGCCGTTAAGGACCAGGGTGGGATAGATCCTGACAAAATCCGGCTGCAACACGGCCATCTGGTGGGCCGTTTCCATGGCGCCCGCGTCGTCGTCCGCAGGAAGCCCGACCATCATCTGCAGGCCCAACTGGTAGCCCCGCCCTTTGATCAGGCCGGCAGCCTTGACCGTGTCCGACGCCCGGTGCCCCCGTTCGACAGCATCGAGAACCCGGTTGTTCATGGATTGAACACCTAACTCCACCGTGGAGACCGGAAAGGGTTCCAGCAGGCTCAGGGTTTTTTGATACACCGTGTCCGGTCGTGTGGAGAAACGGATGCTGTCCACCGCATTCGCCCGCACAAAGGGCATGGCCGCTTCCAGCAAAGAGAGGACAGATCCTTTTTCAAGCCCCAGAAAACTGCCGCCGAAAAATGAAATCTGGGTCGTGGAGGGGCGTTTTTTCCCGTATTTTAAAAAACGGTTCACTTCCGTTTGGATCCGGGCCACAGAAGGCATCCGTGTGCTCTTGCCCGTGATGGCCTGTTGGTTGCAGAAAATGCACCGGTGGGGGCATCCCAGGTGGGGGATGAATAACGGAATGATCAGGGGCCGGCCGGCGCTATCGGCCTCATCAGGGGGTCCCATGGTCAAAGAGATCGGTCCAGAAGTTCAAGTCCGGCCCGGGCGGCTTCCTGTTCGGCCAATTTTTTACTTTTTCCATCGCCCTCGGCAGTGATCCCGGCCACGGTCATCCGAACCCGGAAGGTCTTGTCGTGATCCGGTCCGCTCTCATCGACCACCTGATAACGGGGTACTTCGTGATGGGTTGACTGGACGCATTCCTGAAGCCTGCTCTTGTAGTCGGTTTCAAGGCGATTGCCGGATGCTGAGCGCAATCGTTCACGAAACTGAATTTCCACAAATCTAAACGCGGCATCGAATCCACCGTCAAGATAGATGGCGGCGATAATTGCTTCGACGGCATCGGCCAGAATGGAGTTTTTGTTTCTGCCGTCGGTCAGTACTTCGCCTTTTCCCAGCAATAAATGGGGACCAAGGCCGACCTCCCGGGCAATGGCGGCCAGTTGGACTTCATTGACCAGCTGTGCCCGGTTACGGGACAATTCTCCTTCGGCAAGATCCGGGTACCGCCTCATCAAAAGCTGGCTGATGGCCAGATTCAACACGGCGTCGCCTAAAAATTCCAGCCGTTCGTTGCTGACCAGGCTGGACTGGGGTTGTTCATTGACATACGAGGTGTGGCAAAGGGCGCTGGTCAACTGCTCGGGCGTTTTGAAATGGTAGCCCAGAGCCGTCTGCAGGCGATCGTTGGCTGCGTTTTCAGGGCTCGACACGCGCATGGTCATCGTTCCAGATTTGCAGCCAGGGCTTGGTAGAGCGCATAGGGCACATGAAAGCCGCCCCTACCGATGCCCATTTGAATGCCTGGCGTAACCTCACCGTGGAAATCCGTCCCGCCGGTGATCAACAGGTTGTGTTTCAGGGCCAGGCGGCAATACTCGGCGGTAGCTGCTTCCGGGTGATCGGGATAAATGGCCTCGATGCCCTTCAATCCCATGGATTGCAGTGTCAACAGAAAGGCCTCGAACGCTTCCGGGTCGGTCATACCGGTCAGATGGGGATGGGCCAGCACAGCCACGCCACCGGCCTGGTTGATGGCGGCAATTGCGTCGCCCATGGGAACGCGGAATTTTTCGACATAGGCAGGCCTGTTTCTTCCTAGAAACCGGTCGAAGGCGTCGTCAATGGAATGCGCCATTCCTTTTTTAACCATCAACTGGGCAATGTGGGCGCGTCCGGCAACGGCATCGCCGACGATACTGGCCAATTCGTCGGTGTCCATAGCCATTCCCAGGCTGGCGAGTCGGGAAATGATTTGCGGATTCCTGTTTTTCCTTGCGTTTTGCAGCACGTCGAGAAGTTGATTGAGTGCACAATTGCGGGGGTCTATCCCGTAACCGAGAATATGGATGCTGCCGTTCAGGCCACATCCGGTTGGCGCCGCGGCGCTGACCTCGATGCCGGTCAAAAACGCGAGCGTCGCTGGAATGCCGGCGGCCATGGCGGCAATTGAACCGCCGAGGGTGTCGTGGTCTGTGATGGAGACGGCTTTCAGGCCCAGCCGGTCCGCCATCGCAAGAATCTGTGATGGCGTCAGGGAGCCGTCAGAAGCCGTTGAATGGACATGCAGATCGATGCCGGCAGATAAATCAGATGCCAAGGGCTTTCTCAAAAGCTTCCTCTTTGGTTTTGCAATCGATGCACTGCGTGGTGACCGGTCGCGCCTTGAGACGCTCTACGGAGATGTCTTCACCACATGTTTCGCAGATACCAAAGGTGCCGCCTTCGATGCGATCAAGTGCTTTTTTCACTTTCTTGATCAGCTTGTGCTCACGGTCGCGTATTCTCAACATGAAGTTGCGATCCGATTCCAGTGCCGCCCGATCCGTGGGGTCCGGAAAATTCTCCTTTTGTTCCGTCATGTCCGAAACGGTTTCACCGGCGTGACTCAGCAGTTCCTGCAGCCGCTTTTGAAGGAGTGCTTCAAAAAATTTCAGGTCTTTTTTGTTCATCGCTCAATCCTGCTCAAGTGAAGTTGACTGTTTTTAACAAAAAAGGGAAAGCTAACACAAGCATATGGAGGTGTAAAGTGTTTTTGTCGCCTGGATTGATGCCGAAAACGGCGTTATTATCGAATTTTTTCAAATATTTGACATTTAACTGGGCATCGTGGGGCAACAGGGCGAGTCTTTTTAAGACATGTTTGTTTGGTATTTCTGCATGTTTTTTCCTTCAAAGGATTTCGGATACCAGGTTCTCAAGGGTTTTCAAATTGCTGACCGTGAAGGCGGCATACGCATAATCCGCCGGAATGATTTTTTTCAGCAGCCCCGTGAGCACTTTGCCGGGGCCCACCTCCACGAACACCGTCACCGCTTCAGCCATCATCCGGCGGATCGTATCGTACCATCTCACCGGACTGCACAGCTGCAGAGCCATGAGGCGTTTGATCGCTTCCCCGTCATTGCAGCTGTCTGCGGTAACATTGTGAATGATTGTGTTGCCTGGCTTATTGAACTGAAGCGTGTCCAGAAAGGCTGTGAATTCATCTTCGGCGCCCTTGACCAGATTGCTGTGCCAGGCTCCGCTCACCTTGAGGGGAATGGCCCGGGCCCCTTTCGATTTGGCAGCTTCCGAGACCGCCGTCACCGCTTCGGGGCTTCCGGTGATGACGATCTGCTGCTCGGAATTGTGGTTGGCGACGGAAACCACGCCGGTTTGCCGGCCGCCTTTCACCAATTCCGCCACGGTTTCGATGTCCAATCCCACGATGGCGCTCATGGCACCCTTATGTTTCAATGATTCGCGGTGCATCAACTCGCCGCGCTTGAACACGAGACGTAGGGTGTCGCCCATGGAGGCTACCCCGGCTGAAGTCAGCGCACTGTATTCGCCCAGACTGTGGCCCGCGGAGAGACTGCAGGCGATGCCTGCACGTTGAATGGCGGTCAGGCAGGCCAGGTTGACGGCGGTAACCGCCGGCTGAAGATTGACCGTTTCCGTCAAGGTTTCCATCGGACCCTGGAAACAGTATCGGGAAATGGGGCTGCCGGCAATGTCATCGGCCGCGTTGAAGATCTCCCGGACGAAATCGTATTCCTGAAACAGGTCCTGCCCCATGCCCACCGCCTGAGACCCCTGCCCGGGAAATAGGAAGGCAATTTTGTTCAATGGTTTTCCTCCAGATTGAAGAGTTTTCGCGTCAGGTCCAGAAGGGTGGATTTATTGCCCTGACAACCATCTTTCTTTAAAAAATCAGTGGGTTCGTGAAGAATTTTTTTTACCAGTGTGCCTGTCATGCGTTCGATGGCGCGCTTGTCGGTTTCGGTAAGATGACTCAGCGCTCCCAGGGTTTTTTCCAACTCCTGCCTGGCCATGGCCTCCACCTTGCCGCGCAGAGAGACAATCGTCGGCACGACCTCCAGGGTGTCGTACCATTTGAGAAATCCGATAACCGCCTCATCGATGATTCGATGGGCTTTGACGGCCTCACGCTGCCGGTCTTCCATGTTGTCATCCACGATGCCCTTCAGGTCGTCGATGTCGTACACATAGGCATTGCTGATCCGGTTGATGGCCGGATCGATGTCTCGGGGAACGGCGATGTCGATAAAGAAGAGACTGCGGTTGCGGCGAACCTTCATGGCTTCCTTGATCTGTTCTTTGCCAAGCACATAACCGGTGGCGCCGGTTGAGCTGATGACGATGTCCACCGTCTTCATGCAGTCGATAATTTCTTCGAATTTTATCGCTTTTCCACGGAAGCGCGCGGCCAGCTCGACGCCCCGCGCAAAGGTACGGTTGGCCACGGTAATGGTGCCGGCGCGGTTGCGGATCAGATGCTCGACGGCCAGTTCAGCCATTTCTCCGGCACCGATCAGCATGACCCGTTTGCCGTCCAACTCACCGAAAATTTTCTTCCCCAGTTCGACGGCGGCGTAGCTGATGCTGACCGCGTGATCGCCGATACCGGTTTCCGTGCGCACCTTTTTGGCCACGAAGAAGGTGCGATGGAGCAGCTTGTTGAGGATTACACCCGAGGTCTTCTCCAGGGTTGCCCTGCGATAGGCCGCTTTCATCTGGCCGAGGATCTGAGGCTCGCCCACCACCATTGAGTCCAGGCTGGCGGCCACTTGAAAGGTGTGTCGTACGGCTTCTTCACCGATATACTGGTAAAGAGAATTCTCAAACTGGGAGAGGGGCACCTTCTTGAAATCGGCGATGAATTGCTTGGCAAGGGATAACGCCGCCTCGCGCTCGTCGACGGCCATGAGCAATTCGATCCGGTTGCAGGTGGAAAAAAGAACGGATTCGCCGATGGCGGGGTTCTCCCGAAGCATCATCAGCGCCCGGGCAGTCTCGTCCGCCGTAAAGGCGATGCATTCCCGAACGTCCACGGGAGCGGTTCTATGATTCAGTCCAAGCAGTACAATATCGCGCATGGTTCATTATCACTGTCGACTCCCGGCGGGCGGCATCTGCAGCCCAAGGAGCCGGTTGCTTATGGTGTGTTGTCGGTCTACCTGGCCGTGAAAGTTCCGTGGTGCCCCTGCAGTAGAAAGTTTACACCCAAAAAGGTAAAGAGCAGGACGCCGAATCCAATGATGGCCATGACGGCCGCCCGCCGTCCACGCCATCCGACTGTCAGCCGTTCATGGAGCATTGCCGCGTAGAACAGCCAGGTGATGGCGGACCAGACTTCCTTGGGATCCCAGCTCCAGAAACGCCCCCAGATCGCTTTGGCGTAAACAACACCGGTAATCAATCCGATGGTGATCATCGAAAAACCAACCACGATGCAAGCGTATCCGCTGGTGTCCAATAGGTCCAATGACGGTAGTCTGCTGAAGAAAAAACCGCGGTTTTTCTGTTTGATGGCGTTTTCCTGAAGCAGATACAACAGACCCAGGCCGCAGGCCAGGGCAAAGGCCGCGTTGCCTATAAAGATGGTGATGATATGGGCGGCCAGCCACCAGCTTTTAAACAGCTGAGGATCCTGGGCGACCGGTGTGGGCATCTGATAGGCGGCGATCATTATCAGCACAATCAGCGGCGCGGCGTAGATACCCAGTATTTTAAGTTTATACTTCAAGGACAAGGCCAGAAATACAGCGGCAAGGGCCCAACCGGTAATAGACAGCGTCTCATGGAGGTTGTTCACCGGAAAGTGGCCCGACCGGACCCCCCCGACTGCCAGAAAGATTGTGTGCAGCGCGAAGCCAAGCGTCATCAGTCCGGCCGCCATCCGTTGAAGGGCGCCTTTCTGGAAAAAGAGATAGCCGAAATAGCAGGCGCAGCTGCACATGTAGGTGATGGTGGTGATGATGAAAACAGGCTCCATTTTATTTCCCGGGATTTCGGTTGGATGGCATCAACTGGTCGAAGCGGTATCCGGCGCCCAGAACATGCTCCAGTAATTGATCGATCCGGGCCGTCTTTTTGTCTTTGATCAGCGTCAGCAGATCTCCCGCAATCAGCTTTTCGAAAAGGGGTTTGTGCGCCTCCGGCGCATGGGCTTCGGCCAGCAGTTTGGCTCGGATGGCTCCCATCAGATCCAGCAGGGTGCCGTATTCGGGGCCGAACTGGGTTTCAAGACGCTTGCGGATATGTTTGGCAAAAGCGGGGCTTTTGCCGGCGGTGGAAATCGCCAAAACAAAATCACCGCGCTGCACAATGGCCGGAAGAATGAAATTGCAGATCTCCGGCCGGTCGGCAATGTTGCACAGCAGGTTGTGGCGCTCTGCATCGGCATTGATCTGACGGTTCAGGGTTTGGTCGTCGGTGGCCCCAATAACCAGGAACATACCTTCCACATCCGATGATCGATAGGGGCGCTGTTCCAGAATGATCGATTTTTCAGCGGCCAATTGCACGAGCGTGGGAGAGGCCTCGGGACTGACTACAGTTACCACCGCACCACACGTGATCAGGGTGTCGACCTTGTGGGTCCCCACCCGCCCACCGCCGACTACCAGGCATCGCCGGTCGCGTATGTCAAGATTTATCGGGTAATACCGCATCCATGCACCTTAAAGGGTAAACGTCATCCTATCTTCGGCCAGCACAATCTCACCACTATAGGTGCTGCGGCACTGATTTTCAATATCGGCGCCTTCGCATGCCGGATAAAAATGGGTCAGAACCAGGCGCCTGACGCCCGCCGCCTGGGCAATTTTCCCGGCAAGCGAGGGGGTCAGGTGGCCATCGACTTTTTGATCATCGGGAAAGGCTGATTCGCAGATCATCAGATCGGCACCGGCGGCAATGGCAATCAGCCCTTCGCAGAAATCGCTGTCCCCGGAATAGACCAGCACTTTGCCTGCGGCATCGACAATGCGATAAGCCAGGCTTTCCGGTCGGTGGGCGACCGGCATAGCGGAAACGGCAAATGAAGGGCCAGCGAAGTGATCAGCCTTTAGCGTATCGAGTTCGACCACGGTGAACCGATCGGCCGGCAGCGCGATCCAATGACCGTAAACCGCCTTTAGGCGTTCATAAAATGCGTTAAATCCCCGCCCCGCCACAAGGGTCAGGGGCAGTTTTTGACATGCCGGTGCCGGATATTTCAAGGCGAACAGAAACGAGGCCAGTTCGCCGCTGTGGTCCGGATGGAAATGACTGAGGAAGATATGCGAAATATCGAATATGGCGACACCGACTTCCAGCAGGCGGCGCATGGTCCCGGGTCCGCAGTCAAAGAGCAGGTTTTGCGCACCGGTTTGCATTAAAAATGAGCACGGGCCGCGGTCCAGCGAAGGCACGCAGGTTCCCGAACCCAGGATGGTGATCAGGCTTTGCATGGTCGGTCTGTTTCCCTTAAAAAGTGGGTCAAGCCGTTAACTTGCCATGTTATGATGAACCCGAAAAGAATTCAACCACAAGATATCCGAAAAAAATTAGCCCTACGAAGCGATTCCACCGGCATCGGATCGCTTGATCTGATTGGCGGATCAATCATGGCGCTTGACATTGTTGAAAGCTTTTTGCTATCTCTGCCGCTATTCGAAAAAATATTATTAAAATCCAACCGGCGCAGTAATTTATGTTCAACCGAACGCCGGTATCGATTCGCGCCAATTGCCTCAAGTGCCCATGCGTTTTAATCGCTTATCCAGGACCCGGTCCGATCTGACGACCGCTGGCGGATGAAAAGGACGCATGATGCATCAACACGGAAACACTGATTGTTCGACTACAAAAAAAACAGGGACTGGGCCGAGAACCTGACCATTGTCATGCAGCTGGGGCTGACCATGGCCGGCTGCATCGTCTTTTGTTTTTTTGTGGGGCATTTTTTAGATAAATGGCTGGGGTTTCGGGGGCTATTCACCACGGTTTTCCTTCTCCTGGGCATTGTCGGCGGCGCCAACGTCTGTTATCGACAAATATTGGAAATCACAGAGCCGAAAGACAAGGCAGGTCCTGATGGAAACGGACACAACGGTCCTTGACCTACAAAAAAAATACGGCTCGCGGGCGTTGGTCCTGGCTATTGGTGCCGGTCTTCTTTTTTTAGCCTTGGGCCAAAAAGAGGTTTGCCGTGGATTGGTGCTTGGCGGGGTGTTCAGCGCCGTCAATTTTGCGCTCATGGGTCAGGCGCTGCGCTTCCGCCTCAACGACAATCGCAAGGCGGCTATCCGGCGATCGCTACTTTCCCTGCTGGTGCGATATGCACTGCTGGCGATGCCGCTCGTTTTGGCCGTGGAGTCTGACCGGTTTAATTTTCCAGCCACGGCAGCGGGTCTGTTCATGGTTCAGCTGGTGATCATGATCGAACATGGTTCCCGGTTGATTTTCGCTGCTGTCAAACACTGAACCAAGGACGACGATACATGGGAGAACTCGGAAGAATTCATCAGTTGATCATACCGGTTTTCGGCTATTCCATGACTTTCAACCTCGAGGTCATCCTCATGACCTGGATCGCATTTTTGGTGATTGTCGCGCTGGGTTTTTTAACGGTGCGCAAACGGGGCATGGTGCCGGAATCCATGCAGGTGTTTGGAGAGCTGCTGGTTTCCAATCTCTACAAACTGACGGAAGACGCCTTGGATAAGGAGATGGCCAAAAAGTACGGACCCCTGATCTGTGCGCTTTTTCTGTTCCTGCTGGTATCCAATTGGCTGGGGATCGTTCCTCACCTGGATGAACCCACCAAGGACCTCAACACCCCCTTGAGCTTCGGCCTGATGGGTTTTGTCATCGCCCATGTCGCGGGGATACGGAAAAAAGGGTTTAAAAACTATGCCAGCGAATATTTCCAGCCAATCTTTTTCATGGCTCCGTTGAATATCATCGGCGAGGCTGCCAAGATCGTATCCATATCCTTCCGTCTGTTCGGCAATATCATGGGAGGGTCGATCATCATTCTTGTGGTCTCTTATCTGACTTACGGCATCCTGCTGCCGCCTTTTCTTTACGCATTTTTCGGCATGTTCGTGGGAACCATTCAGGCGTTTGTTTTTACAATGTTGACGGTTGTATACATCTCAGTCCAGGTGAAATAGATGATGGATCTCGATGTTCAGGCCTGGGTTAAGGTCGCCGCGTTTGCCGGGGGGGGTATTGCCATGGGGCTGGGTGCGGTCGGCGCCGCCATCGGCGAAGGGTATACCGCAGCCCAGGCGAATCTGGCCGTTTCCAGAAACCCGAAGATTTCCGGGGAGATATTCAAAAATATGCTGGTGGGGCAGGCGGTAGCCGAATCAGCCTCCATTTTTGCCCTGGTGGTCGCTATCCTGCTTTTGTTCATGGACAAGGGAAATCCAACGCTGCTCAAGGCGGCCGCCCTTTTCGGCGCCGGTGTCAGTATGGGATTCGGGGCCATCGGTTCGGGTGTCGGGTCCGGGTTTCCCGGCGGCCAGGCTTGCCTGGGGATTTCCCGCCAGCCAGCGGTGTCCAATAAGCTCACCACCAACATGCTTATCGGATCCGCCGTTTGCCAGACCCCGGCGATCTTTTCCATGGTGGTGGCCCTGATGCTTCTGTTTATGGATTTTTCCAAGGCACCCCTTCATCCAACGTGGGCTGCGCTGGTGGGGGCCGGTCTGAGTACGGGGCTGGCTGCCATCGGCTCCGGATACGGCGGCGGCATGGCTGCCGGGGCCAGCTGCGAGGGGGTGTCCCGTCAGCCGGAGGCGGTGGGGAACGTCACAACCATTATGCTGGTGGGCCAGGCCGTGGCCCAGACACCATCTATTTTCGGATTGCTGGTGAGTTTTATCCTGATGTTCAAAACCTTTCCCGAATCCATGCAGCTGCAAACAGCCATGGCACTGCTTAGTGCAGGTCTTTGCACCGGCCTTGGCGGCATTGGACCGGGTGTGGGCAACGGCATGGCAGCGGAAGGCGCCGTTCGCTGGGTGGCCCGCAACGTCACACATGCGGCGGATCTCATGCGGATCATGCTGGTGGGGCAGGCGGTCTCCCAGTCCACGGCCATTTATGCGATGGTGGTCAGCCTGGTTTTGATCTTTGTCCTGTAGCTTTACTATTTTAGCGACGCGTTGGTCCTTGAAAATTCGGATTTTCAACTACACGATGATAAAACGGTAACGGAGGAGGCGTATCATGGCCATCGAAGGTGCAGACATTGTAAAAGCGGCAGCATTTTTAGGCGCAGGTATTTCCATGGGCTTAGGCGCAATCGGCCCCGGTGTGGGCGAAGGAATGGTGGCCGCCAAAGCGTGCGAGGCCATCGGCAAGAACCCCAAGGAGGCAGGACTGTTGACCCGAACCATGCTGGTGGGCCAAGCGGTCTCCGAATCAACCGGCATCTACTCCCTGGTTATCGCTTTGTTGCTGCTGTTTGTGGTTTAGCGGACCATCACCGTCGCCGGTATTTTCGGATCCGTCTCAACCTGCCGTCCGGGCATTAAAATCATGCAACGGCAATTATTCAACAAAGAGCATCCACCATGGAAATTATTGCGACCAACGCGTTGATCAGTATCAATGAGACCGTTGTTGTCCAGCTGGTCTCCTTCCTGATCTTTCTCTATATCATGAACCGGATTATGTTCCGTCCACTGCTCAGTACCATTTCCCAGCGGAAGGAGCTAATTGCCGATTTCCATAAAGATATCATTTCAGGGAAAGAAGACCTGGTTCAGTTAGGCAAAGATCTTGATCGCGAGCAGGCCAAAATCATCCAAGAAACCCATAAGGTCGTTCTTTCTCTTGAAACCGAGGGGGATCAGCGGGCCATGGATATTTTGGAAGAAGTCCGGCAACAGATTTCAGAATTGAGGCATGAAACGGAGGACCGGATAAAAGATCAGGTACGGCAGGCTCGGGTGGAATTGGCCGGGGAGGTGGAGGCCGTTACCCTGACAATCATGGAAAAAGTGCTTCATCGGAGGCTGTAATCATGAGGTTGACTGGAAGATCCGGTACGCTGTGCGTCATGATCCTGTTTGTGGGCGTTTATGTGCTTGCGCTTCCTGAAGCGGCCCAGGCCGCAGACCCCCAATGGAGACCTACCTACGACTTGGCCATGCGCTGGGTCAACTTTATCATCCTTGTCGCCGTGATTGTAAAATATGCCAGAGAACCCATTAAGGATTTTTTAAAGCTGCAAAAAAGCGACATTGTTGATAAAATTGGCGAACTGGAAGCCGAGAAAGCCAAGA
Organism: Desulfosarcina sp.; assembly: GCF_046496365.1. Lineage (GTDB taxonomy): Bacteria > Desulfobacterota > Desulfobacteria > Desulfobacterales > Desulfosarcinaceae > Desulfosarcina. Next base: position 73,612 of record NZ_JAWOHB010000156.1, on the reverse strand, counting down.
TTGTCAGCCAAATCAAGGAAGTAAAGCAGAAAGGGGCGGAAAGCCGGACCCATTTCCAGGAACTGAAGGCGCGATTGATTGCCCAGGGAGAAACCCGCAAGCAGCAGATCGTGGAACAGGCCAGGCAACAAAGTAAAATCATGCTGGAAGAGACCCGGCGTAAAATGGAGAACCGGATCACCCAATCCAAGGCCGGCCTCCAAATGGAGCTGCTGGACATGGCCATCGATCAGGCAAAGGCAAAACTGCCGGACATCATGACCGCTGGAGACGCTCAGCAACTGTTGGATGATTACATGCGCGGTCTTCACGCCTGAACGAATGCGTGTCTCGCCCACGCAACTATCCTTTAATACCCTTTAACCGGTCATGCTTTGCGGCTTGACAGCGTTATTGTTTTTCCTTAGGGAATCCTCGGTTCTACTTTCGTCAAAACAACTTCTATCAAGCGCTGTTTTTGGGCTTAACGGGCAGGACGGGACCGCGATCATGGAAAAAAATTCCTCCATCGAAACATTTATTACGGATCAGATCGAAAAGTGGAAAAAAAAGACCCAAACCCATGTGCCGGTGATTACCATCTCTTCAGAACCGGGCAGCGGGGGGCGGAAAATTGCCCAGGGACTGGCCAAACGGCTCAATATCGACCTGTTTGATCGGGAAGTCGTCAAGGCAATTGCCGAAAGCGCCCACATCAGTGGTGCTGTGATTGAAACCATGGAAAAAGATCGCCTTTCCGGCATCCAGGATTTTATTTCGTCCCTGGTTAACGACCGCTATTTATGGCCAGGCGTTTACCTGGAACATCTGATGAAAGTGGTTGCCGCAATTGCCAGCCATGGCAATTCCATTATTGTTGGCCGAGGGGCTAACTTTCTGATACCGCATGAAAAACGTTTGAGCGTCCGGATTATTGCGCCGCTGGACTCCCGGGTGAATAACGTGGCCGAAGAGTTTGGCGTGACCCGTGACGAGGCCAAGCGGCGGGTAATCAATCGGGAAAATCGACGATCCGCATTTATTCGTCAGTCCTTTAATGCCGATGTATCCGATCCGCACAATTACGATTTGGTGGTCAACACCAAAAAACTGAACATCGACGCTGCCTTGGGTGCGGTGGTCGGCATGGTGGTCGGTAGCAAAGACGTCGTGATAAAAAAACCGGCGGAATCCAAAGCCAAAAGGAAATGAGGGTTGCCCCCGTCAGGCCGCATGCCGAAATCCACGGCGAGGATTCCGAATTAATTGTCGTTTAAAATGGTTGAAACCATTGAGCGGTTTTCCATCACCGCTGCTTGTTGATCGGGTACGCCGGCTGCTGCGGGCAGCGCATTCCAGCGTGACTTGTACATGGCCCTGAAGGCAATCTGGAACATGGCTTCGATCAGGGTGTAGGCGGAAACGGTATGGGGTGGATGGGTAAAAGTGGCCATCGCCCTGCGTTTTTCAGATTCCCCCTGTTTCAATCGATTCAGATTATTCAAGAACGCCACCATCTGGGGTGCCACCTGGTGATGCTGCGTCGGAAGTTGGGCCCTGTTGTCCCACCGGGCCACCTGTTTGACAATGGCATCGCTGGATGCTTCTGTAAGAAACCGCCTGTTTTTTTCACTTTTGAAAAGGGGAGATAACGAAACATGTTTGCGAATTGCCAACCGCAGGCACGCTGCTTCCCTCTCCAGTTCCACGTTGATTGATGCGGCCATGGTTTCGGGAACCGAAAGGTTCAGATTGTTCAATACCTCGGAAAATGACACCAGGTGGGTTTTGACGTCCGTTGCTGCCGCCGACCAGAAATTCTGGCTCATGGCCTTGACGGTTGTTTCATCGGGGTCTGATCGGTCGCGGCTGGATTTGAGGATCTTCAATATTCCCGGGAAAGAACGGGCTGCGCGTGTAAAAAGGTTTCTGCCGGTGATTGCCTTGAAGATAATAGCGATGGAGGCATACCAGTCCTGAAAATGGAGGGCTTCCTCCAGGTTCCCGAAATAGGCGGCAAGGGTTCTGTTTTTCAACAAGTGCAACGGTGTGGCATATAGGGGCGTCCCCCCGAGAAGGGGCTGGGTGAGGGAGCCGTCCCGTGTGGGAATCAGTGAGGAGGCCGTCTCCACATCGATGACACCGATCGAAAATAAGTTTGAATTTTGCAGAAATACTGGATAGTTGTCCGGGTCGGCGTCTAAAAATAAATTGTCCGGCTTCAAGTCCCTCAGCGCAATGCGCTTTTCTTTGAGCAGGCAGAGCAGGCGCAGCACATTCGACGCAATATTTTCGATCGGCTGCCGGCTTTTTAAAAAAGTTTTTTTCTCCAGCTGTGACTTCAATAGCCGAAACAGGTCGTCGACATTTTTCTGATTGGAATTGAAAACAGTGCAAAAGCTATTTTCGATTCGGGACAGCAGTGCGTCATCAATCTCCTTCTCCTGCTGATTGAGTTTTTCTCCGGCGATAGTATCGAGAAACCAGTTTTTAATCTGAAAGGTGTGGATCTTTGTCCCATGGCCCGACGCCTTGATAATGCGCCTGGCCTGGGTTTCACACAGCCGGTAAAGGGTTTGAAGCCCTTCAAACACGGGCAGGGAATCCAACCCATAGCGGGCGGTGAAGGCCTCCTGGTCCCAGGCCGCTTCGGGCGCCTCCCGAATTTCGTCACCGGGTTTGTCCTTGGATTCGTGCAGTTCGCCGATGACGCGCCCTAAAAAAAAGCTGTTGGACAGTTCCATGAAAAAAGCAAAACGGCCTCCGATTTTCAGGTATTCCTGATATTCGGGTCTCTCTTCAACCATTCGGATATATTGTTTTTCCAGCTGCTCCCGGGTGAGGCTGGATTCATAGGGAAGCTGCTTGACCTTATTGAGGATCACCGACACCATGGGGACGATGCATGCGATCGGTGCAAGGTGTGCGGCGATCTGCACTTCTTTGCGGATGTCCCTGACATACTTTTCCATGTCGGTGATTGGCACCGGCGGTATCTTTACCACCATATGGGTATCATAAATGACATAAAAACATTTGCTCTTGCTGCCGGTTTCTTCCCCCAACGGTCCGATAGACATTCGCCGGGTCAGCCAGTCGCCGCCGCTTTTGACGCCCAATTCGAAAATTTTCGTCTTGCGCATCACCGAGGCGGTGGTCATGGAAAATCGACCTGGAGCATCTTTTGAAAGACCGTTTTGAAGCTTGTACAGTTCGAGGAAAAACATGGCGATATCCCGCAGGTCAGAGGATTCCTGGCCCTTGTGGGGAGAGTGGCGCATCTCACCGGCTGTCAATGGCGATCCCTCTCCGGTCGATGCCGGGAGTTTGGCTGCATTCAAGCTGGCGGCAAGCATCAGGGTCAGCTTCATGATCCCGGCGGCCACGGAAAGGATGAATAAAAAAAACAGCAGTCGACTGTCGACTGCGCGGATTATTTTCGCTTCGATGCCCAGGCTTGCTGCAATCCATTGCTTGTTTCGGTCGATGATCTCCAGTAGGGAGGTTTTTTGGCTAACCTGGATCGATCCGACGGAGGCAACGTCATCTTTCATGAACATGCCGCTTTTCCCACCCGCTTCGTAAAAGACAAACTGGTCCGACCGGCTGACACTGTCAGCCAGCACCGGTTCCCCGCCCCGGATATAAATGACCTGCCTTTCCAGGGTAACGTCAATTTTAAAAAATGAGATCATGGCGGCAAAAAGCGCTGAACATGCAACCACAACAATCCATTTTTTCATAGCATCCACATTCGTTTCATTCACTTATCCGGGCAGTCACCGATAGGATGATGAGAGATCACTTGAGGCGTATTGGAGCACCACCGCACCGATTTTTATCACGTCCATGTCTTTCAGGCGGACCGGCCCCCGGATCGTCTGGGAATTGACTTTCGGTTTAATCCAGCCGCCGACGCCGCTGATGTAGTGGTGTTGGGGGGTTTTGCTTATGGCCGCAGCCGGGTCTCCGGCAAGGAAGGCAAACAAACCGGGGATGACGATATCGCAACGGTGGGTCCTGCCGATGGTAACCAGGCTTTTAGCCAGGTCGAACCGGCCGTTTCCGCCGGCCAGAAAAGCCACATATGCCTGTGATTCGGGGATTTCGGGAATGTCTCCGCTTTCGGTCAGCATGCGACGGTAGACTTCCGTGTCCATGAACATGGTGTGGTCCGGGCCCGGATCACCCGGTAATGCAGAGGTTTTCAGTCCACCCTGTTCGAGTCGCGGTCTCGGTCTACCGCGGTCCAGAAAAACCAGCGTGTGTTTGCCGATCGTGATCACGTCCCCGTTTTTGAGAATCGCCTGCTCGACGGTCAATCCGTTTAAAAAGGTACCATTTTTACTGTTGGTGTCCTTGAGGATGAATCGGTTGGCGTCTTTGAGGATGACGGCATGGTTTCCAGAAACCGCATAATTGTCAATGACCAGATGGTGGTTCGGGTTTCTGCCGATGGAAAGGGTGTCGATTCGGTCAAGGGCGAACTCTTTGATCGTCCGGTCCTTGAACTTGACGAGCAGTCTGATCATTTGGCAGCCTTTTAAAAGAGACAACGCTCAGAAGCGTTTGTGGGCACTGAAAAGGGAGCCAGCCCATGCCCGAAAAGCGCCAAGCCGTCCAAACAGGCGTTTGGCTGAATCCCCGTTTACGGATTTTACGCGCACCACGATCACGGTAATATTATCCTCGCCACCTCTTTGGTTGGCAAGGCCCGTCAGCTTACTGCAGGCCGCTTCCGAATCATTCCGGCAGGCCAGATCCCGGATCTCTTCCCTGGAAATCTTGCCGCTCAAGCCGTCGCTGCAAAGCACGATGATGTCCTGTGAAAAACACGGTGTTTCCACGAGATCCACACCGACTTCAGGCCGAATGCCAACCGCCCGGGTAAGGATATGCGCCAACTTGCCGCTGGAAAACCGGCCTTCCAGCGACTTGGGCACTTTTTTTCTTTCGTGAAACAGGGTGTGGGGGGTGTAAAGGTCCTCGATTTCCCCGTTTCGCAGCAGATAAATGGGGCTGTCGCCCACATTGGCAGTTATGATGGAATTGCCGGCAAGGTAGAGCGCAGAAACGGTGGTTCCCATTCCCCGGCAGGTCGAATCCTTGACGGACTGTGAGTAGATCTTCTGATTGGCCAGAAAGATGCTTTGGCGAAGTTGTTTGGCGGCTTCACTCTGGGGCTCCTCGGCTGGGGACATGTCTTTGTCCGACGATTGCCCGATCCCGTTCACAATGAATGTTTCGATGGTGTCCACGGCAATTCGGCTGGCAACGCCGCCGCAGCGATGCCCGCCCATGCCATCCGCCACGACATAGAGCCCAGCCGGTTCGTTGAGCAGCAAGCAATCTTCATTTGCTTTGCGGACTTTTCCGATATCACTGAAACCAGCGCTCTGAACAGTCAACATGATTGGCCCCTTTTGCTCTTAAAAACAATAAATTGGGCCTATTGTCAAGCTAAACAGTGGTTTTGTCGGGGATTGAAAAGTCCGTTGACCAACGTCATGGAAGTGTCTTTCGCGTATCATATAGCCACGATTCATCGATCCCAAGCAGGGCCATGTCGTTCATGCAATCGAATCACACTTGCCGGAACACGATTCGCTCCCCTTCCGCCTCGGCGCTGAGCTTGGTGCCTTCGCGTATCTTGCCTTCCAGGATTTCCATTGCCAGGGGGTTCTCGATCTGCCGCTGGATCACCCGCTTCAATGGCCGTGCACCGTAGACCGGATCGTAGCCCTGGCGGGCGATGAGATCGCGGGCTGAACCGGAGAGAATCAGTTCGATATTCTGCTCGGCCAGTCGGTCGGACAGGCGCCCGATCTGGATGTCAACGATTTTACCGATCTGGTCCGGTTCCAGGTTCAAGAAAATGATGGTCTCGTCGATGCGGTTGAGGAACTCCGGCTTGAAGCTGGCGCGCAGGGCCCCGGTGACCCGGCGCGCCATCTCCTCGCGGTCACGGCCGCCCAGCTCCTGAATGTACTGGCTGCCCACGTTGGAGGTCATGATGATGATGGTGTTCTTAAAATCCACCGTTTTGCCATGGCCGTCGGTCATGCGGCCGTCGTCGAGGATCTGAAGCAGGACGTTGAATACCTCGGGATGGGCCTTTTCAATTTCATCGAACAGGACCACCGCATAGGGCCGCCGCCGCACCGCCTCGGTGAGGTAGCCCCCCTCGTCGTAGCCCACATAGCCGGGAGGGGCGCCGATGAGGCGCGACACCGAATGCTTCTCCATGAATTCGGACATATCTATGCGCACCATGGCCTGCTCGGAATCAAAGATGAACTGCGCCAGGGCCTTGGCCAGTTCGGTCTTGCCCACACCGGTGGGCCCCATGAAGATGAACGAGCCGATGGGCCGGTTGGGATCCTGAAGGCCTGAACGCGCCCGGCGCACCGCATTGGAAACAGCCTGGATGGCCTCTTCCTGGCCGATGACACGTTCGCCGAGGCGCTGCTCCATCTTGACGAGCTTCTGGCGCTCGCCTTCCAGCATGCGACTCACCGGAATGCCGGTCCAGCGGGAAATTACCTCGGCGATGTCCTCGTCATCGACCTCTTCCTTGAGCATTTTTTTGTCGATTTGCAGGGCTTCCAGTTCCTTTTTGGCCTGCTCCAGTTGCGCCTTCAGTTCATTGCTCCTGCCATAGCGCAGCTCGGCCACCCTTGCCAGGTTGCCCTCGCGTTCGGCCCGCTGCTCTTCGATGCCCGACTGTTCCTGTTCCCCCTTGATTTTACGGATGGCCTGGATCAGGCGCTTTTCCTCCTCCCAGTGGTTTTTCATGCCGGCGATCTGGGCGCGCATGGCTTCCAGGGCGTCCTCCAGCTTAGCCAGCCGCTCCCGTGAGGCCGGGTCGGACTCCTTTTTGAGGGCTTCGCGTTCGATCTCCGCCTGGAGGATCTTGCGCTGGATTTCGTCGATCTCCACGGGCATGGAGTCAATTTCGATGCGCAGTTTGGAGGCGCACTCGTCAATAAGGTCGATAGCCTTGTCCGGCAGAAATCGGTCGGCGATATAGCGGTGGGACAGGGCCGCTGCGGCCACGATGGCCGAATCCTTGATGCGCACGCCGTGGTGCACCTCGTATTTTTCCTTGAGTCCCCGCAGGATGGAGACGGTGTCTTCGACGCTGGGTTCACGCACCAGCACCGGCTGGAACCGTCGCTCCAGGGCCGCGTCCTTCTCGATATATTTGCGGTACTCGTTCAAGGTGGTGGCGCCCACGCAGCGCAGCGTCCCGCGGGCCAGGGCGGGTTTTAGCATGTTGGAGGCGTCCATGGCGCCTTCGCTGGCCCCGGCCCCCACCAGGGTGTGCAACTCGTCGATGAACAGGATCACTTCGCCTTCGGCTTTTTCCACCTCCTTGAGCACGGCCTTGAGGCGGTCTTCGAACTCCCCGCGGTATTTGGCGCCGGCAATCAGGGCGCCCATGTCCAGGGCCACCAGCCGTCGGTTTTTCAGGCTTTCGGAAACATCTCCGGCCACAATGCGCTGGGCCAGGCCTTCTACGATGGCGGTCTTGCCCACACCGGGCTCGCCGATGAGCACCGGGTTGTTCTTGGTCCGGCGTGAAAGCACCTGCACGATGCGCCGAATTTCGTCGTCCCGACCGATCACCGGATCCAGTTTTCCGCTGCGGGCCATATCGGTCAAATTACGGCTGAATTTCTTGAGGGCTTCATATTTTTCCTCGGGGTTTGGATCGGTGATCCGCTGGTTGCCGCGGATCTCCATGAGTACCTTCAATATGACGTCCCGATTCACCCCGGATGCGGACAGGATTCGGGATGCCTCGCCTGCCTGCTTGTCGCACAGGGCCAGCAGAATGTGTTCGATGCTGGTGTATTCGTCCTTCATCCTGCCGGCTTCTGTAAACGCCGCTTCGAGGACCGCCTTGGCGTGGGTTGACATATACACATCCCCCCCCCCGCTGACCTTGGGCAGTCGATCAATGGCCTTGGCGGCGGCGCTGGCGATACTGTCACCGGAGGCACCCACCCGTTGGAATACAGATCGGGCGACGCCATCCTTTTCGTCCAACATGGCCGCCAGGAGGTGCAGCGGTTCGATCTGTTGATTGCCGTGGGTGGATGCCAGGGTCTGGGCGTTCTGGATTAATTCCTGTGATTTCAGGGTAAACCGTTCGAACCGCATCGGCGCCTCCTTTGGTGGACAATGGGTATAGTTGGTTTCTGGTCTGTATTTTGCAAATCCAACATAAACATTGCCAAGATGATGTCAAACACTTGAAATACAATGATTTCGAATCCAATGTGATCCAATCGTGCGGCATAATATGAAATGCACCGATGCGGCAATGCAGGCTAACCCTTGACGCCAAAAAGTGGTTGTGCCAAAAGTCTGAAGAAAAAAAGTGGGATCGGATACCTTGGGTTTGGGGTGGGTCCATGCGGATCGTCAATTGAAAAAATTCTGGAAGGCGTGTCGATGGCCGGTTTTGTTCCTGTTCGTTTGAACCAGTTCGTCAAGCAATACCTGCGCAACAACAAATTCGCCGACGGCGATGCGGTGCGTGCCGCCGTCGAAGACGCACTGGCCGCCCGGCGTCAGGGGGTCCGCTGCGCATGTGGCAACCCCCTATGGGTGGCAGGGTCCGCTGTTGCTGGATACGGCTGTTTTACCTGCATCACCGGATCGGCCGAACCGGACGGCGATCCTGAGATCGATACCGCCTTCGACGGTTTTTATTTTGAAGCGGATTACCCCGAAGACCGGATGGCCGTGGTGAGCGAGATCATCAAAAACCACCCTCGGGACTATCGGGAGCGGCTGGAGGAAGTCGGGTTTGAATGGCAGGATGATGAAGGTGACCAGCTTTATGCGCAAGAGGCCAGGGAAGAGCATGCGGCTGTACCCAAAACAAAAAACCAGCTGCGACTGATTCATTTCCTGGACCACGGTGGACGGCTCACCCGGCGAGTGCTGGATGCCTATCTGGAAGAACGCTATTCCGAAACATCCAATATCCCGTTGATCCGAAAATACTTTAAACTGGCCAATCCCAATTTGAAGGCCATTTTGCTCAAGGGGTTGGCGGATAACCCCACCGACCTGGATCTCCTGGACGACCTGTCCTATTTCAGCGAATTCGACAGCATGCTGGGAGAGCTGATTCACTATTACACCGATGCCTGCCTCAAGGAACCGGACCTGGAGCGCTTTTCCCAGCTGATCCAGGATTTTCACATGAACACCTATGACCAGGGGTATGACGCCCTTCAGGCGTTGAGCACGATTTTTCCATCCGGCACAAAAGGCGCTGTCATCCAGCAACTTTCCGAAACCATCGATGATTATGAGGAGGCGGAGGACAATTTCTTCTAGTCCCCATCAATCGATCGTGTCCGACCTCGGCTGCACATCTTTGTAACTGCGCATTCAAGAACTTCGCCTAAAATCCCAACCGCGCGGGTCAGTGTGGCTTCATCGGCCATGGTGTAGTTGAGCCGCATGGTGTGCCGGCCGTCTCCGGGGCGCGCGAAAAAGAAGGTGCCGGGGACAAAGGCCGTATTCCGGTTCACCGCCTTCTGATTGACCGCTTCCATGTCCATCCCGTCGGGTCCCTCCACCCAGACAAACATGCCGCCGTCCGGCGCAGTCCAGGTGAACGCATCCGGGAAAAAGCGCTTCATGGCATCAAGAAGAGCCTGTTGGCGCGGACGATACAGGGCGATGATGCGCGGCAGATGGCGTTTCAAATGTCCGCCGGTCAGGTATTCCGAAGCCAGGGCCTGATTGAAGGTACTCGTGTGCAGATCCACCCCCTGCTTGGCCAGGACCAGCCATTGCCGAATCAGGTCGGGCGCCAGGCAGAACCCCATGCGCAGTCCCGGTGCGAAGACCTTGGACAACGTGGAAATGTACACCACATGATCCGGAGCCAGGGTTTTGATCGGCGGCACTGATGTCCCCCGGTAGCGAAGGTCACCGTAAGGGTCGTCCTCCACCAGCAGGGTGTCGAACCGCTGGATGATGTCGGCGATGGCCCGGCGACGTTTCATCGGCAGGGTGCGTCCGGTGGGGTTCTGAAAGGTGGGCACCAGATAGATGAACTTCACGGGCTGCCGTGACAGGGCATCTGCCAATGCATCGGGCAGCATGCCCTGATCGTCGGTGCCGATTTGCACGTATGCCGGTTCGTAAGGGTTAAAGGCCTGCAAGGCGCCGAGGTAGGTGGGCGCTTCAAGGGCCACCTGGTCACCGGGGCTGATGAGTATTTTCCCCAGGCAGTCAAGCACTCCCTGTGACCCGCTGGCAATCAGGATGTGCTCCGCCGTCGCGGCGATGCCTTTATCGGCCAGGTAGTCCACCAGGGCCTCCCGCAGCGGTCGGAAACCTTCGGTGAGGTCATACTGGAAGGCGGCAGGTCCGAATTTATCCAGTACGGCTGCGGTCAGTTCACGGACCACCTCCATGGGAAAGCTTTCCGGCGCGGGGATACCGCCGGCTAAAGAAATCATGCCCGGCCGGGACACGACCTTGAGGATTTCGCGGATGGCGCTGGCACCCATGTTGCGGGTGCGGCGGGCCAGCCGATTTTCGAACGACGTCATGCTTTGTCTCCTTAAAAAAATAAGACCGGTTGGTATTTAAATGGGTTCGAGGATTCGAGGACCCCGGGGGCAAGCGTTCACAGGACTATTGTTTTCCATCTACTAAAAAAGCCGTAGCGCGCGTTCATTGACGGTGTTGGCTTTTTTCTTTCAGCCTTGTTTTTCCTCGGACCCTTGACCCCTCGACTCCTTGAACCCTTTTATTTCTTACGCAACTGCCGGATGAAAAACCGCAACTGGTCATGGGTCTGCTGAAGGATAGCCCTGTCGCGGGTTGACATGTACAGTGTGGCGGCACCGTTCAAGGTGATGACCATGAAATTGGAAATTTCCCGGTAATCCAGGTCTGGTTTTAGCAAGCCGGTGTTTTCCGCCTCCGTCAGCCAGGACTGGAACAGTTTGGAAAATCCAACAAAACCTTTGAGGATGTGGCGGCCCATGCTGTCGGACTGGCCGGACAACTCCACCAGCATGTTGACGAAGAAACAGCCGCCGTCGAAGATTTCGCCACCCAGGTAGGCGAGAAGGACATTCCCAATGGTGCGCTCAACCCGCTCCAGGGGGTCAGCGATGGTGCGCATATCCCTAAAGACCACCTTTTTCCAGGTATCAACCGCATTATCGTATACCGCCCGCCAGACCTCTTCCTTGCTCTTGAAGTGGCAGTACAATCCCCCCTTGGTCAACCCGGTGGCCTCAAGGATGTCACTGATGGATGTGTTGAAATACCCTTTGACGGAGAAGAGCTGCAGGGACTTGTCGATGATTTTCTGGCGGGTTAATTCACCCTTGGCAGACATGACAGCCTCCTTTTAAAACCGACCGGTCTGTTTTTTATTTGGGCGGACGCTGTTTGTCAAGCCAATAGTTGCACAGGCCAATCATTCGACCCCACGAAAATAGAAACGGTGGAATGCAGTTATGGCTGGCTGATTCCACCGTCTCCAACTATTCGCGGAAATTCTGCTATATCCGGTTTGATGAGGGGCAGCAGGGGGCTCCCTGCTCCACGATGACCTCAGACCGTCTGTTCCCGATAAGCCCGGCCTTTACCAAGTATCAGATTTCGATAGACCAGGCCGACCACTTGAACGAGGCCGGTGATGATGCCCAGGGTGATAAAAACAACGATAAAGAGGGTCAAAAAAGCGAAAAGTCCAGCGCTAAGTCCGGCCAGGATGAAATCGATCATGGGTTATCTCCTTTTCGATGGCGCGTCGGGTCGATGGGTTGCGGGCGCTCTGGATTAAAAAGCAAATTTTTTGCCAGGGTGCTAACCAATTCATTAACTGTCTGGAAATAAGCGCAATAAAAGTTTAAGAAGCGTGGGTTAGAAAAAGGAGCGGAGCAGAATTGGGAAAAACTAGGCCGAAAACCGAAGGATTTGTGAAAAAAAGGTGATGTTTTAAATCCGCCGACGCATCAAGTTTGCCAAACAAGGTTTGACTCACCCTGCCGAGGGTGGTATCCCGTTGGTTCTTTTGGGGTGGGTGAGATTTGACGCCTCCGTGCGGTAGGCCGCGCAGAGGGGAGTTGCAGGCAGCGAAACAATTTGCAAGCATGGATGTTTCCATCAATACGTTTCGGAAAGCGGTGGGCAACCTCGCGGGTCAATGGCTGACCGCCGGGTTGCCTTCTCGGCAGGGTCTCGACGAGGCGGCGGGGAATCTTGCGCGCTTGCGGGAGCACCTCACCCTTCACGGCATCTGGGAAGATCCACCCTGCATGGTGACGGCCACGCTGGACGACGGGCTGGGCCAGGGGTTGGCCGTGATCGAAAAATATGCCCTGCTGATCGGCATGCGGTTGGTCCGCCTGGGTCTGATGCAAACGCCCGAAGCTATCGTCGAGGCCTGTCGACGCCACCAGCCCGATTATCTGGGGCTGACCATCCTGCAATTGGATACCGAAGACGATCTGACCGGTATCGCCAACCGTCTGCCCTGCAAAACACGGATTGTGGCAGGAGGGCCGGTATTTGCCGCAGACCCTGATTTTGCTGGCCGGACCGGCATTCATTATGCCGCCAGGAACGTGGCTGCATTTCTGCGGTTCATGGTGGATCAGGCCTGTTCCAGGCAGTCATCGGGTTTAACTTAAATGGTTCCGGGCAATTCGCATATGAGCCTGCTTCCCGGGCTCTTCATCGTCTTTCTCACCGTGATCTTCGGGGCCAATACCGTGGCTATCAAGATGACCCTGGCCGGTATGGGACCATTGACCACCGCGGGTCTTCGTTTCGGCTTGGCGGCGATTGCCATCGCCTGCTGGGCGCGCGGCGGCGGGCGATCATTTCGCATCCAGACGGGTCAACCGTTCCAACTGCTTATCGTGTCAATCGGTTTTACGATTCAGCTGGCTCTGTTTTATCTGGGGCTCGAGCGAACCTATGCCTCCAGAGGAGGGCTGATCGCCAACCTGCTGCCGTTTTTTGTCTTGTTCCTTTCCCACCGGTTCATTCCCGGTGAACGCATTACCTGGAAAAAAATGGTGGGGATCGTGCTGGGCTTCAGTGGCGTGGCCTTCATGTTTGCCGACACCGAAGGTTTTTCCATCACCTTTCACACCGGGGATCTGATTATCCTGGCGGCGGTAGCCATCTGGTCCATCAATGTGGTCTATACCAAGCGCATCATCAATGACTATGTACCCTTCCACCTGGTGCTCTATCCGATGATCTTTTCGGTGCCGGTTTTCCTGTCCGCCGGCTTCCTGTTGGATGATCGGATGCTTTTTAACCTGAACCCGACAGTGGTTGGCGCCTTCGCCTACCAGAGCCTGGTCAGCGCCGCTTTCGGTTTCGTGGCCTGGAACAACTTGCTTCAACGCTACGGGGCCTCCACCCTGCACGCCTTTGTGTTCATCATGCCCATTGCCGGAGTGGTCTTCAGCGGGCTTGTGCTGGACGAACCCATCACACCGCATCTCATCGTCGCCATGGCCTTCATTGCCGCCGGGATTCTGTTGGTTCACATGAACCCGAAGAAGCCCACTTTCACCTTTCCCCTGGGCCGGGGGTTGTGACATGCATTTTGGTGCCATGAATTTTCCGGTGACACCGGTACTGGACGAAATCGAAACGTTTGCCCGGCTGGGGTTCGACTATCTGGAGCTGGCCATGGATCCGCCCATGGCCCACCACAGCATCCTCTCATCCTCCCAGGTGGCCATCACCCGGGCCCTGAAGGTCAACGGCCTGGGCCTTGTCTGCCATCTGCCGACCTTTCTCACCACAGCCGATCTCACAGAAAGCCTCCGGCGGATATCGGTGTCGGAGATGCGCCGATCCCTGGAGGTGGCAGCCGAACTGGGAACAAAAAAGGTGGTTCTGCACCCCAGCATGGCCAGTGGTATGGGCCCTTTCGTCCTGGACACGGTCAAAGGCTACGCGTTTGAATTTTTATCGGCAATGGTTGACGCCGCCCACATGCTGGACGTGACCATCTGCCTGGAAAACATGTTTCCGAGAAACCGACTGGGTGTGGAGCCGGACGATTTTGAGGAGATATTCAAGACCTTCCCGTCCTTGAAGCTGACCTTGGATACGGGCCACGCCAATGTCGACGATCGGCGGGGACGGCGACTGAAAGCGCTGGTGAGCCGATTTGGCCAACGGATCGGCCATCTTCATTTCAGTGATAATCAGGGTAAACTGGATGACCATCTGGCAGTGGGCCAGGGAACCATCAATTTTGCGGAGCTGGTGCGGTGCCTGAAAGGTGTCGGGTATGATGACTCGGTCACCTTGGAAGTTTTCGATAAAAACCGCCAGATGCTGGTGGAGAGCCGGAAGCGGATCAAGGCCATGTTTGCCGATGGATAGTTATCATTTTTCATCCGGCTTGAGAATGCCGGTCAAAAGCAGCTGACAAACCACTCTCCCCAAGTTCTCCACCTGTTGCTCCGTCGCAGCCAGGCGGCTCAGGTAGCCGCCGGAGATTAGCTGTGTCAGGCCGTGAATGCCGGACCAGGTGGTAACCGCCAGTTCCATGGTGTCGCGGTCTTGAAAGACGCCCGCCCGTTTCCCATTGTTAATGATGGTTTCCACGAGTTGAAAAGCCGCCCAAGAGGATTGCTTCAGGGCACGTGGAGCGGTCCGCATGTTGATTTCCCCGCCAAAAAGCAGATGGGCCATGCGGGGGTTCGTGACGCCGAAAAGGATGTACTGGACCGATGCGGCCACGAACTGTTTGCGCGGATTGCCATCATGCCGTCGAGCTGCTTTGCCGGCTCTGTCCGTGAGCTGTTCGAATCCCACCTGAGCGATGGCCGCCAGCAGATCGGCCTTGTCCTGGAAATGTCGGTATGGTGCCGTATGGCTGACGCCGGCGGCCCGGGCAACCTCCCGAAGGCTCAGTCCGGTTATTCCCTTTTCCTCGATCATCTTCGACCCGGCCTGGATCAGAGATCGGCGCAAGTCCCCATGATGATAGGGTCGTTGATCGATGCTGGACAATCTATTCTCCAAAACGATGGTTTACCTGATGCCTTGCCGTGTCAAGACGCAAAAAGGCATTATCTGCCGTTACATGTGGTGATACCCCCTGATATTACCGCCGTGTCTGGCAGCGACGGGGCAGAAGGTTCAGACGGGAACGTTTTTTTGCAGAATTTTCACGATGCGCTGCAGGTATTCCGCCGCCTTTTCCCTGCCAAAGCGGCAGGCTCCGGCACCGGGATGCCCGCCTCCGTCAAAGGCGGCGAGCATCTTGCCAACATTTACCCTGCAGCCCCGGTTCAGGATGCTGTGGCCCACTTTGATGCTGGCCAGATTGTCTTCACCGTAGACGATTTTGACATTCACCGTACATTCAGGAAACAGTGAGTAGACCAGAAAACGGTTGCCATCGGGTGGCGGATCCAGACCCCTGAAATCGGTGATGGAGACATGGTCCACGAGTGTGGTGTTGGTCCTGAGCGCCTTTTCATAAACAATGTTGGCCGCCACCACCTGTCTGCCGTGCTGCCGAACCATTGCATCGTCCATCACCTGAGCCATGGCACAGGTTCGCAACAGCTCCACCAGATGGTCCCAGTAGTGTGTTTCATCAGGGTCGTGGCCGCTGATGGTCATCGAAAGCAGCACGTAGGGGTGGTTCTCAGGATTAAGGATTTCGTCCAGGGTCAGATCCGCCGAATCGATGCGGTCGGTCTGACGGACCAATTCGGCATAGTCCCGAACCAGGTGGTCCCGGTAATAGTGGTAGATGATGCCGGCGGCCGATGGCGCGATTTTAAAAACACCGTTGATGGGTTTATCGGGTTGATTGGAATAATGGTGATCGAACCACAAACTGCATTTTTCATCAAATGGCAGGTTGGCGATAATGTCACCGTTTTGAACATCCACCCGCCGGTGCTGCATGTCGCTGGGCTGGACCCATACGACCGGCAGGTCAATCTGCAATGCGTCCATCAGCAGGACGGCACATACCACACCGTCGAAATCTGGTCTGGTGATTACTCTCATTTGGTCTGTTCCTCAACCTGGCAAAAGGGTCCCGTAGGCGCTGAAACAAAAAGAACAGGGCCGTTTGTCGATCAGTTGATGGTTGACTGGTCTGGAGCATGGCTCAACCGCCATGGGCCAACATGTATCAACAATCCTGTTGAACCGCAATAGCCAGGGGCTGATGCGGTCGAACAGCGACCCCGATCATCGAGGAGATGCAGATAAGAGTTGAAGTTTAGGCTGAACCATGGCAGGAAAAACGCTGTGATCGAGCGTTTGGATGAAACGGTCCATCCCTGTCCCTGGTGTGCAGCCGTCCGGTACCGTCGGGGCAATTGGACTGACAGGTCCCTGCCGCAAGCAGCAGGGATTGCGCTCGCATTCTCGGTCCAAGAGGAAGGGTAACCCGGGCATGGCAGAAATCCAGCTGGCCAATCTGGTGCAAATGGAATCGCCGCAGGCGGTTTTGGACGAAGCGATAACCGTTGTCGGACAGTTTTATCCGCTTATGGACACATTGGCCATACGGTCCGCATTCAACCAGACCGTATCGCTGTATGCGGGCGAATGGGAAGACATCAAAGGCTGTAACACCGATTATCACAACCTCAAGCATATCACCGATTGTTTTCTGGCCATGGTCCGGCTTTTTCATGGCGCCGTGGAGACGGGAAGCCATTTTTCCCCCCGGCAGGTGCACCAGGGGCTGGTGGCGGCCCTGCTGCACGATGCGGGATACCTGCAGAACAGGGAAGACTCGGAAGGCACCGGGGCCAAGTACACGATCAGCCATGTGAGGCGGAGTATGGACTTCGCCCAGCGACACTTCGCGGCCTTCGGCCTGCAGGAAAGCGACGCCTATGCCTGCATGGCGATGATTCACTGCACCGACCTCAACTGTGATCTGGCATCGGTTCCATTCCCCGATGACGCCACCGAACGGATCGGCAAGATGCTGGCCGGGGCGGATATCCTGGCCCAGATGGCTGATCGTACCTATCTGGAAAAGCTGCTCTTCTTGTTTTACGAGCTATCCGAGGCCCGCATCGACGACTATGATGACGAACTGGATCTGCTGAGACAGTCAAAGGCCTTTTACATTCGTATGGCGGACCGAATTGAAAACCAGCTGTCCGCTTCCAACCGTTTTATGATCCACCATTTCAAGGCCCGATGGCGTATTGATGAAGACCTTTATCAGCGAGCCATCGAAAACCAGCGGGTCTATCTGACGGAAATTCTGGCGGGGGACGACCCTGATCCTAAAGCGCGGTTGCGCCGCAGCCGGATCGTGGAGGCGTTGAAACATAGGTACGCTTCAGGCGCTGTCCTGACTTAACCGGCACAACGCTGCTTGCCTGTCGGCCGATTTCCGGGGTTGGCCAAAAGCGTCCATACAACAACGATGTGCCTTTTTCCCCGCCTTGACGAGGCGGCTACATTCGGCGACATCTTTTTGGATTTATTTGAGCCCGCCACCCGAATGCGATATGACCCCTTCGGGCATGGGCGCGACGGATTCCCCGCCTAAAAAGTAGCCGCCGTCCAGTCGCATTACGCTGCCGGTCATGAACGGGGCGTCGTCCAGCAGAAACCGGATGGCCCGGACCACGTCGTCCACCTGGCCGATTCTGGCCAGCAGGGTGTGATCGATGATGGCTTGCCGCTGACGGTCGGTCAGCAAGCCCCAGCCCCGGGTGTCCGGTCCGTGCCGCGTTTCAAAGATGCCCAGCATCAGTTCGTTGACCCGCACATGGGGTCTACCCAGCCGCGCCCAGGTTTCCGTGAGCAGTGAAATGCCGCGATTGGCAGCCGCATACCCTTCGTTGAAAAGAAGACTGGCCGGGCCGCAGCGACCGACAATTGCGGCAATGGACGATATGTTGACGACCGCCCCGTCTTCCGAGGCCTTGAGATGGGGCAGGGCCGCGTCGAACACCCACTGTTTGGCACGCAGGGTGGTGGCCATCTCCAGATCCCACTGATTGCAGGTGTATCGACCATGAACGACCGGCCACCCTCCCCGTTCAATGTTGTTGATCAGGATGTCCAGGCGGCCAAAATGGTTCACGGTCCGTTGAACCAGGCCGGAAATTGCATCGGTTTCCAGCAGGTCGATCCGTTCGATCAAATGGTCCGTTCCCGTGTCTGCAAAATCGTTTTGCATGGCGGCCAGGCTTTCCGGCCAGTCATGCCAGGTGGCCGCCACCCGGTGACCGCGGCGAAGCAGATCAAGAGCGATGGCCTTTCCAATGCCCTTGATGCCGCCAAGCACCAGGGCCACTTTGGCATCGGTTTTCATTTTCGGGCGCTCCCATGGATGCGTTGAACCGCGACAGCGAGCGCATTCCCCGCTGCTTGCGGCGGGGTTAGCGAGCGAGCAGGAAATTGCTTTTATATCCTTCCGGTGAACCCTCCCCGCGGCTTGCCGCGGGGAGGTTCCAATAGGTTGTTTATGACCCACTTTATGCCAACCTGCAGCAGCTCCAGGTCGCTGGATCGGGCACGGTCAAGGGCCCGGGTATCGACGGTGATCGCTAAGGGGTCGTCCTTTTTAAAGATCCCATCGCGAAACCGGTCCAGATTGTACAGGGCGGTGTATACCTGCTGGTTTTCGGCAGGCCGCAGCGGGTCTGGCCGATAACGATTTTTATGGCTGATCAATTCCAGCATCATATCATTCATGCGGTTGTGGTCGGCAAGCTGCTGGGCATCCACCCATTGGTCAACCGTCTGCCGCTCACCACGCCTGAATCCCAGGCAATGGGACTCTCGAATCAGTGCCCATTGTTCGGTCAGCATACCGGTTTCCCGGTTGCGTGAGACCCCCCGGGCCAGCGGATAGGTGCGGCAGGAGGCGGGCCGGGCAGGGTATACGCGGCAGCCGGCATCGGTCACAAAGGGGCAGGCCAGATCACCCGCGTCCTTGAACCGCAGTGAGACGACCGGCAGGCCCGTTGCGGGGCCGGTGCTTTTTTCGGTGTAGCTGTTGAGGAAATCAGCGGAGGAGATCTCTAGAAACTGCTTGAGGCACAACACGTCATAGGGGGTCAACACCTGGTTCAGATCCCGACAGCACCTGTTGAAGCAGGCCACCTGCGGCGAGCAGCTGAAACAGAAGGTCTGATTTTTTTCCAGGGGCGTGACCAGGTTATGCATAGCCGGTTTCCTGCAGGGTCGGTTTGTGAGCGATCAGTCAGTGCTAACATGCTGGGTGCCCGTGTCAACCTCAATTTGGGCCTGATAAGCCAATCGTACGAATCGGCAATCGATTTAAACCGGTTGCAAAGGTTAGGCGTGGGCAGGTTTTTCCACCACATATTGTACCTCTGCCGGAAGGTTCAACCATATGTAGGCTATCGCCTGTTTGAAGGTAAGTGACTGCATCTTTTGGGATTTTATGGCGCCGAAAATTCTTGACAATGAACATGCTGGATGGTATTGATCTTACCTTGTGTTACACAATGACTATCTTCCCGAATTTATACGATATATTCGATAGAACAAATCAATGCCGCAGCGCATTGGATCCATACACGCGACGTGTTTTGTGAAAACAGAGTAAGGGGTATTTTTGTTTACCCGGTGTAACTGTCCGGATCGAACCATTCGGGCACTTAATCTATGGAAGGGAGGTGCGAGGAACAGGAGGTCTAATCCTTAGTTTCGGAAGCAGGTTGAGTGAAATCTTTCTAACTAACCGTAGGAGGTATACTAAATGCCAAGTTTTGTAATTCAGGAAAAATGTGACGGCTGCAAGGGTGGTGACAAGACCGCTTGCATGTACATTTGTCCCAATGATCTGATGGTGCTGGATCCCAACGCCATGAAAGCCTACAACCAGGAGCCGGATCAATGCTGGGAATGCTTTTCCTGCGTAAAAATCTGTCCCACCCAGGCCATTGAAGTACGCGGCTACGCAGACTTTGTTCCGATGGGAAGCTCCATCATGCCCATGATGGGCACCGAAGATGTCATGTGGACCTGTAAGTTCAGAAACGGACTCATCAAACGCTTCAAGTTCCCCATCCGGACCACCCCCGAAGGCCAGGCCAATGCCTACGCCAACCTCAAGGGCAAGGACCTCGAAAGTGGACTGCTTTCCACCCAAGAGGCTGACGGATACACCATTCCGACCCCGAAGGTTTAATTCCGGTCCATTGTTTGCTGGTGAGATAAATTCAAGAATTCGATTTTCTACAGGAGGATAAAATATGGCATTACCGAATAAACCTGTGGGTGAGCTCAAGGCCGTGCGGGATCCCGAAGTCGTCGAAAAAGAGGTCGACATCCTCATCGTCGGTGGTGGTATGGCTGCCTGCGGTACGGCATTTGAAGTAAAAAAATGGATGAAAGACGGCCAGACTGTCCTGCTTTGCGACAAAGCCGCCATGGAAAGATCCGGTGCAGTTGCCCAGGGTCTCTCCGCCATCAATACCTATGTGGGTGAAAACTCTCCGGAAGACTATGTTCGCATGGTACGCAACGACCTGATGGGTTTGGTCCGTGAAGACCTGATCTATGATCTGGGTTGCTATGTTGACGATTCCGTTCATCTGTTCGAAGAGTGGGGCCTGCCGATCTGGAAAAAAAATGAAGAGGGCAAGAACCTGGACGGTAAAAAGGGTCAGAAAATGGGGACCCTGAAGGGTGGCGCCAAACCGGTGCGCACCGGCAAATGGCAGATCATGATCAACGGCGAGTCCTACAAGCGCATTGTCGCTGAAGCCGCCAAACTGGCCCTGGGTGACGACAATATCATCGAGCGCTGCTTCATCGTCGAGCTGCTCCTGGATGCCACGGTGCCCAATCAGATTGCCGGAGCCGTTGGTTTCTCCGTTCGTGAAAACAAAGTCTACATCATCAAATGCAAGACCATGATGGTTGCCTGCGGCGGTGCAGTGAACATCTACCAGCCCCGTTCGGTCGGCGAAGGCAAAGGCCGCGCCTGGTACCCGGTATGGAATGCCGGTTCCACTTACACCATGACCATGAAGGTCGGCGCCGAGCTGTCCATGATGGAAAACCGCTTCACCCCGGCCCGTTTTAAAGACGGATACGGCCCGGTGGGTGCCTGGTTCCTGCTGTTCAAGGCCAAGACCCTCAATGGCCTGGGCGAAAACTTTGCCGCCAGTGACCACTCCAAAGCCGAGCTGCAGAAATATGCACCCTACGGTACCGCCGCCATTACCCCGACCTGCCTGCGTAACCATCTGATGCTGGTCGAAATGAAAGAAGGCCGCGGCCCGATCATGATGGATACCGTGACCGCTCTGGCCGAGTTGGGCAAAACCATGGACAAGAAGGAGCTCAAGCACCTCGAGTCCGAAGCCTGGGAAGACTTTTTGGACATGACCTGCGGCCAGGCCAACCTGTGGTGTGCCCAGGACTGCGAGCCGGAGAAAAAGAATTCCGAAGTCATGCCCACCGAGCCTTACCTGCTGGGTTCCCACTCCGGCTGCTGCGGTCTGTGGACCTCCGGCCCGGATTATGACTGGGTTCCGGATGCATACAAGCTCAAAGCCCGCAATGGCAAGGTATACAACCGCATGACCACGGTGGAAGGCCTGTTTACCTCAGGCGACGGCGTGGGCTGCTCCGGCCACAAGTTCTCTTCGGGTTCGCATGCCGAAGGTCGCATCGCCGCCAAGCAGATGGTGCGGTTCGCCAGCGACTTTGCTGATTTCAAACCGACCCTGAAGCAGTCCAAGGAAGAGCTGGTGGATTTGGTCTACAAGCCTGTCCGCACCTTCCTGGATCACAAGGACTATACCACCGCCATCGACATCAACCCCAACTACATCAAACCCAACGGCATGATGTATCGTCTGATGAAGGCCACCCATGAGTATGGTGCCGGTACCGCCACCTACTACATGACCACCACCAAATCCCTGGAAGTGGTCATGGATCTGCTCAAGACCATGCGCGAAGACTGTGCCAAGCTGGCGGCCGGTGATCTGCACGAGCTGATGAGATGCTGGGAAATCGAACACCGCATCTGGACGGTGGAGGCCCACCTGCGCCATATCCAGTACCGCAAAGAGACCCGCTATCCGGGCTTCTACTATCAGGCGGACTATCCGGGCCAGGATGACGAGAACTGGTTCTGCTTCGTCAACTCCAAGTACGATCCGGCTGCAAAAAAATGGGATATCTTCAAGAAAGACTACATCAAAATCATCCCGTAATGGCATGACGGCTGACACATTAGTCGAATAGGAAAGTACCTCCAGGTGTCCTTGCGACACCTGGAGGTTTTTATTAACGTGGATCGGTGTGGGTTTTTCTGTTTTCGGGTAGTACCCATCTGGGAGAATGTGGCTGGGGTTCCCACAAAACCAGTGTACCACTCCCGGACTGTATTGGAGCGTGAAACCGGCAGCTGGAGACCCGGATCATTCGGGCCAGCGGTTTCCAGCTCCCCGTTTCCGGTTTCAATAAAAAGGTATTACCCGAAACCATTGGCAGTTTTTATGGACAACTTGTTTTCATGACCTTTTAGAAACGTTGATGCACGGAGGGATAGCATGACAAACGACAAAGCAGCCCCTGCGAGTGGAAGCATTATGGTGGTCGGCGGCGGCATCGCCGGCCTGACCACGGCCATCGAGGCCGCTGAAGTGGGGTATGAAGTGTTTCTGGTCGAAAAGAATCCTTATCTGGGCGGAAGAGTTGCACAGCTGAATCAATATTTTCCCAAGCTATGCCCGCCCTCCTGCGGATTGGAAATCAACTTCAGACGGATCAAGGACAATCCCAGAATCAAGGTGTTTACCCTGGCGGAAGTCGAAAAGGTGGACGGCACGCCAGGCAACTACAATGTCAGCGTTAAAATCAGCCCCCGTTACGTAAACGCGAACTGCACCTGTTGCGGCGCCTGCGCCGACGCCTGCCAGACGGAAATAACCGATGACTACAACTTCGGCATGTGCAAAACAACAGCGGCCTATCTACCCTTTGAAATGGCATTTCCGGCGAAATTCGTCATTTCACCGCAGATCATCGGCACCGACGATGCGATCAAGGTCAAAGAAGCCTGTAAATACGATGCGGTGGATCTGGACATGCAGGCCAAGACCGTTGTCCTGCCCGTGGGTGCCATCGTCTGGGCCACCGGCTGGGAACCCTACGACGCCCATCGGATCGACAACCTGGGTTTCGGTCAGTACGATAACATAATCACCAACATGATGCTGGAGCGTCTGGCTTCAAAATCGGGTCCCACTCACGGTAAAATCGTTCGCCCGTCGGATGACAAGGCACCGGCGAGTGTGGCCTTTGTCCAGTGCGCCGGATCCCGGGATGAAAATCACCTGCCCTACTGTTCCTACATCTGCTGCATGGCCTCCCTTAAGCATGCCACCTACATCCGCGAACAGTATCCGGACACCAAGGTATATATTTTTTACATCGATATCCGTTCGCCTGGCGACCGGTATGAAAAGTTCTACAACAAGATCAAAGAAGATAAGAACGTCATCCTGATCAAGGGCAAAGTCGCCGAGGTCAGCGAAGATCCGGCCACCAAGAACATCACCGTGGTTGCCGAAAATGCGGTCACCGGGGAAAAGATTCACCAGACGGTGGAGATGGTTGTTCTGGCCACGGGAATGCAACCCTCCGCGGCCAACACCAAGCTGCCTGCCGATCTGAAGACCAACGATGACGGATTCATCATCAATGACTTTGAAAAGGGCGGCATGTTTGGCGCCGGCTGCGCCACCAAGCCGGCAGATGTGGTCTCATCGAATCAGAATGCGACCGGCATGGCCCTGAAAGCCATTCAAACCCTGGTGAAAAGGTAGGAGGTAATCCATGGATAAAAAGTATGGTGTATATATCTGCGAAGGTTGTGGCATCGGGGAATCCCTTGATGTAAAGGCCCTGTGCGGGATTCCGGAAGAGGAGGGGGTGCCGGTCAAAACCCACCCTTCCCTGTGCAGCAGTGCGGGTGTTGAACTGCTAAAAAAAGATGTTGCCGGCGGTACCAACACCCTGGTCATCGCGGCCTGTTCCCGCCGGGTCATGTTTGATATCTTCCGTTTCGACGGCTGCATCGTGGACCGCGTCAATCTGCGTGAAGGGGTCGTCTGGTCGCACCCCCGCAGCGTCTTCCCGGCATTGACCGAAGAAGAGAAGGACGACGAGGACAAATTTGACCGTGTTCAGATGATGGCCGAAGACTATATTAAGATGGGCATGATCCGTGTGGAGAAGATCAAGCTGCCGGAGCCCTACCTGGTGGAGAACCTGTCCAGAAAAATTCTGGTTCTGGGCGGTGGAATCACCGGTATGTCCGCGGCGATTGACGCAGCCAAGGCCGGTTTTGATGTCACCATCGTCGAGAAAACCGCATCCCTGGGCGGATACGCAGCCAAGGTGCGAAAACAGATCCCGGTAGCCGCACCCTACGATGCGCTGATTCCCCCGGTAGTCGAAGCCAAGATCAAGGAAGTCGAATCCTTTGCCAATATTACCGTTAAAACCGAGACAGAAGTTGCCCGGATTGCCGGTCAGCCCGGTGAATTCACCGTCACCCTCAAAAAACCCGGGGAGAAAATCCCCTTCGACGTGCCTTTTCCGCTTCCCGACGAAATGAAGGTGGATGGGAGTGGCAAGGAGCTGGATGCCGAGAAACTTCACGAAGCATATATGGCTTACAATGAGGGCAAAAACGACATCCTCAAGCTGGACCCAGACGGCGAGATGTTTGGCGCCGTCATTCTGGCAGCCGGCTGGCGTCCGGACAACCTCCAAGGTGACCAGTACGCCCATCTGGGGTTTGGTCAGCTGCCCGACGTGATCACCAACCATCAGTTCGAAGCCATCGCCAAAGCCGGTAAGATCGTTCGACCCTCGGACGGCAAACCGGCCAAGTCTGTGGTTTTTGTCCAGAGCCCGGGCAAGGATGAATCTGACAGCGACTTTGCCTATGCCGGTTCGGTTACCAGTATGGTCGCGCTGAAACAGGCCAAGTACGTACGCGAAGACTACGCCGACGGCAAGGCCTTCATTTTTTACCAGCACATGCGCACCCCCGGCTTTTCAGAGCTTTTTTACAAGGGGTTGCAGCAGGATCCAGGCATCTTCATGACCAAAGGTGCCGTGATGGGCGTGGCCAAGAACGGCGGCGGCATGATTGTGGACGCCGAAAACACCCTGCTGGGTGAAAAGCTTCAGGTCAAGGCGGATCTGGTGGTTCTGGGCGCCGGTATGGTTCCGGCGACCAAGGATGACCCGGTGATCAACCTGGCTTACCGCCAGGGTCCGGGTTTCCGCGATATCGGTCTGTTCAACGGTTATGTGGATTCCAACTTCATCTGTTTTCCCTACGAAACCCAGCGCACCGGTATCTACGCTGCTGGCGCCATCCGTCGCTCCATGACCATGGAAGAGGCCATGGAAGATGCTTCCGGTGCGGCGCTCAAGGCCATTCAGTGCCTGGAGTCGGTCAACCGCGGCGTCAGCGTGCATCCGCGTTCTGGGGATATGACCTTCCCGGACTTCTTCTTCCAGCGTTGTACCCAGTGCAAGCGTTGCACCGAAGAGTGCCCCTTCGGGGCCCTGGACGACGATGAAAAAGGCACACCCAAACCCAACCCCACCCGCTGCCGTCGCTGCGGCACCTGCATGGGGGCCTGCCCCGAGCGTATCATCGGGTTTGCCGACTACAACATTGACAGTGTCGGCTCCATGGTCAAAGCCGTGCGCGTGCCGTCCGAAGATGATTACAGCGAGCCACCCTACCGTATCCTGGGGCTGGTTTGTGAAAACGACGCCTACCCGGCATTGGATATGGTCGGTCTCAACCGGCTGTCCTACTCGGCGGACGTCCGCTTGATTCCGATCCGTTGCCTGGGATCCATGAACGTAATCTGGATCAAAGATGCCCTGTCCCAGGGCATGGACGGCGTCTTTCTGCTGGGCTGCAAACACGGTGATGACTACCAGTGCCATTTCGTCAAAGGCTCCGAACTGGCTGAAATCCGAATGAAAAAGATCGGTGACGCCCTGGCCAGCCTGGCTCTGGAAAACGAGCGCGTGGCCCAGTTTGAAGTGGCCATCGACGACTACGACAAGATTCCGCAGATCATCAACGGTTTCGTGGAGTCCATTGAGGCACTCGGGCCGAACCCGTTCAAGGGCTTCTAATCAATTGATCCGATGGAAAGGCGGTGAACGCCGCCTTTCCTTTCTATTTTTGCCAAGTGAGGAGGTTACCAATGGCGGATTCATATCTGGTCGATCCTGATGTGGCTTTTATTGAAGAAGTCAGCAGGCTGGGCGGCGCCGATGTCAAAAAGTGTTACCAATGCGCCACCTGCGCGGTGGCTTGTCCCATCTCCCCGGATACCAAGCCCTTTCCCAGAAAGGAGATGATCGCAGCATCCTGGGGATTGAAGGACCGGTTGATCGGCAGCGGCGATGTCTGGCTGTGCCACAACTGCGGTGACTGCTCGACGCTCTGCCCCCGCGGCGCCCAGCCTGGTGATGTGCTGGCAGCAGTACGTGCAGCCACGGTCATTGAATATGCCACGCCCAAAGCGTTGGCCAGGATGGTCAGCGATCCCAAAAAACTGCCCATCCTTCTGGCTATTCCGGCCGCGATATTTCTGGTGGTGGGCCTGCTGCTGAAGATGGTGGGTGTTGACTGGCTCAATTTCAACCCCACCGGTGACAATCTGTGGCAGGCGGACTACATCGGCAATTACCTGGTGGACATCATCATGATTCCCACCTTTTTCGGCGCCGTGGGTGTTTTTGCCCTGGGATTGAAGCGCTTCCTGGCTGATATGCATGCCAATGCCGTCAAGGAAGGCAAGACCGACAAGGAGAAGATCGATCCGGCCGGTTTCATCCAGGCCCTGATCAAAACGGTGCCGACGATCCTGAAGCACGATAAGTTCAATGAGTGCGGCGAAAACCGGGAACGTTCAACGGCCCATATGATGGTGCTTTTCAGCTTTATCGGCCTGTTCATTGTGACCAACGCCTTTTTTGCCGCCGAGTGGATTTTCCACATCGAAGGGCCCTACCGCCAGATCAACCCGGTCAAATGGCTGGCTAACATCAGCGGTATCGCCCTGGTGATCGGCGGTATCCTGCTGTTGAAAAACCGTCTGGTTAAAAAGGACCAGATATCCAGCTACTGGGATTGGTATTTGGTGGGAATGGTTCTGGCCCTTGGTGTGACCGGCATGCTGACCCAGATGCTGCGCCTGGGCGGGTTGTACGACCTGTCGGCCTTCATCTACTTTCTGCACCTGATCTTCATTTGGGCCCTGTTCGCCTACACGCCATTTTCGAAATTGGCCCATATCGTCTACCGCACGGTGGCCATGGGCTACCAGGAGTACAGCGGACGCAAATAGTCAGATCCGTTCAATGGGAGCGTTAAAAAAAGGGGGCGCACAGCGCCCCCTTTTTTTATAGTGTCTCATCGCCGGAGTGATCGCCGTCGCCATTCATATAGGGCCACTGCGGTGGCCACGGCTGCATTCAGGGACTCCACATCGGGCGCCATGGGGATGGCCACGGCATTCGCCTGCCACCGGGGAGGCAGTCCCGGGCCTTCCATACCGGTCAGCAGGCAAAAGGCTTCCGGAAAAAAGGCCTCAACCAGGGGTTGACCCGATGCGGCCAGGGCGATGACCGGCAGGTCCGACGGGATCTCGGACAAGGATGGGCCTTGAAACAACCGGGCGGAAAAGACGCTTCCAGCCGACGCTCGAACCGCCTTGGGATGGAACGGGTTGGCGCTTTCGGCCAGCAGAATGATCCGGTCCACCGCAAAGGCAACGGCAGAGCGAATGACGGCACCCACGTTTTCTGGGTCCTGAAACGGAACCAGCAGGCTGCATCCGGCCAGCAGGCCCTCTTCCGGCCGCCAGGATCCGAACTCGGGAAAAGTAAAAAGAACGATGGGATGTTTGGTTCCGAACACGTCCAACGTCTGAAAAAGTGCTGGTCCCAGTTGAAGCCATTCCAGATCGCCGGGCGCATCCGCTGGGGGCGCGTGGCGGTTGCCGGAACTGATCCAGGCCAGGCAGCGCTCGGGCAATCGTTCCATCACTTCGGCCACCAATGTGGCCCCGCAAACCAAGGTCTGACCCTGCTTTTTGACCCCGCGTCCGCCATGCAGTTTTTTCAGGCTTTTGAAAATTGCGTTGCTTTCGCTTTCGATGACCTTTACGCGGTGTTTTTCCATGGTTTGCGATCTTTCACCGGCTCCAATGGGCTGACTTTTTCTCCGATAGACCACCAGCCGGCGCCGGTGAGGGGTGTGGGGGATCTGGTAGGGGATATCTTCGGCCAGTTCATATGTCGAAGCAAAGGTTTTCGAGGCCGCTTCGATTTCCACGTCGCAGCGGGGGCCTTTCATGAAAATGACCCTCCCGTCCTGTATCAGGCAACCGGCTACCCGTGCCAGGGTGTCGGCGATGGGTTCGACGGCCCGGGTGATTACGCCGGCAACCGGCCGGTCGTAATCCGGGGCAATTCCACGTTCCACCACATCGATGCCGGACAGGCCCAGCGCAGAGACGACTGTCTTTAAAAAGTCACAGCGATTCCGACGGCTGTCGGCCAGCAGGATCTGCAGATCGGGCCGCAGGATTTTAAGGGGAATACCCGGCATGCCGGGGCCGGTGCCCAGGTCCAGCAACGGAGAAGGCAGCGGTGTGTGCAGGGCCGGCAGGATGGCGTCGGCGTAGAGTTTGAGCACCATGTTCTCAAAATTGCGGATACGGGTGAGGTTCAGATCCTCATCGTGGCGCCGCAGCAGCTGGTGGTAGCTCCACAGCTGCTTGAGTTGATTGGCGGCCAGGTTGATACCGCAGCGTTTCAACAGCGCATCCATTGCGTCTGGGCCGGGGAGCATATGTTTTGGCCGGCTGCTCTGTTTGCCGGAAGACCTTGTCCCGCTATGCGTCACGTGCTACTCCTTGGGGTCAAAAGAATGATGAAACAAGGACCTCCACGATCCGGATGGGAGCGATGAACACAACCCCCTGCAACACCACTCCGTGCCATTTATTCGATCCCCGATGGCCGGTATTGTTCGAAGATAACCATTTGCTGGCGGTTTATAAACCATCGGGATTGCTGGTGCAAGGGGATCGTACCGGCGATTTGTGCCTGCTGGATCTATGCAAGCACTGGCTCAAGGCGCGTTACCGTAAGCCCGGTAAGGTCTTCCTGGCCATGGTTCACCGACTGGATCGCCCGGTGGCCGGCGTGGTCCTGTTTGCCCGTACCTCCAAAGCAGCCGGTCGCCTGTCCAGGCAGTTCCGGGAACGGAGCGTGGAAAAGCAATACCTGGCCGTGGTCAGGGGCTCGGTAGCCGCTGGTTCCGAAAGGCTGATCCATCACCTTGAACGTCGAAAGCGCGTGAGCGTCGTGGTACCGGCACCCACGCAAAACAGCCAGGAGGCACGGCTGCGCTACGCGGTTCTGGCTAAGGACAACACCAAAAGCCTGCTGCGGATTGTCCTGGAAACCGGCCGGCGCCACCAGATCCGCATTCAACTGGCCCACATGGGGCATCCAATCCTGGGGGACATCCGCTACGGTGCCGGGACGCCGCTGCCCGATCGGCAGATCGCCCTGCTGGCCCATGCGCTCAGCGTGGATCATCCCATCCGGAATGACCGGTTGCAATTTTCCAGCCCGATCCCACTGCAATGGCCCTGGCCGGATGACGGATGGCCGGACAGCCAACGCCCCCCCTGGGATTGGCAAGCCTTTGCCCCGGGAATCGATTCAGTCCAATTCATGTAACGATCGGATGCCCATCATGATTCAACCCATCTACCTGGATTACAACGGCACCACGCCCATCGACCCGGAAGTGATTGCGGTCATGCGGCCATTTTTGGAAACCGAATTCGGTAACCCGTCCAGCTCGCACTGGTACGGTATCCGGCCCAAACGGGCCGTGGAGGCGGCCCGGCGGCAGGTGGCCGCACTGCTCAATTGCCGGCCGGAAGAGGTGTTCTTCACCTCCGGCGGCACCGAATCCAACAACCACGCCATCAAGGGCATGGCCCGGTCCCTGAAGGAAAAAGGCCGCCACATCATCACCAGCACCGTCGAGCACCCGGCAGTGCTGGAGGTGTGCCGATACCTGGAACGGGAGGGCTTCGCAACCACGTTGGTCGACGTCGACGACGCCGGCTTGCTCAGTGTGGATGCCATTGCCGCGGCCACCCGTCCGGACACGATCCTGATCTCGGTCATGCATGCCAACAACGAGGTTGGAACCATTCAACCCATTGCCGACATCGCTGCCCTGGCCCGACAGCAGGGTGTCTGCATCCACACCGATGCGGCCCAGAGCGTGGGCAAGATCGCTACGGATGTTCAAGCGATGAACGTGGACCTGCTCTCTGTGGCCGGGCATAAGCTGTACGCTCCCAAGGGCATCGGCGCGCTCTATGTGAGAAACGGTCTTCTTCCCGAAAAGTTCTGTCACGGTGCCGGACAGGAGAGGGACTGGCGCGCCGGCACGGAAAATGTGCTCGAGATCGTTGGGCTGGGAAAGGCCTGTGAGATGGCCGATCGAAGCATGCAAGAAAGCTTCCGGCACCTCAAAACAATGCGTGATCGGTTACACGAAGGATTGATCGCCCGCTTGGGTCATGTCCGCCTCAACGGCCATCCCGAAAACCGTCTGCCCAACACCCTGAGCCTCTCTTTTAAAGGCTTGGAGGCCAACCGCATTCTGGAAGAGATCGGTCTGGAAGTGGCCGCCTCGGCGGGCGCCGCCTGTCATTCCGACACCGTCATGCTCTCCCACGTCCTGGAAGCCATGCGGGTCCCCGTGGAATGGGCCAAGGGCACGGTGCGTTTTTCAACCGGCCGGATGACCACCACCGGGCAGATCGATCATGCCGTAGAGGTGGTGACGCGCGCGGTAAAGCGTCTGCGCGGTTCCGCCTGACAAGTTCTCTTTTCCCGAAAATATTACTCAACATATAACGATTCAAGCCGATAGCAACCATCAGCAAACCATTCACACCCATGTCAGTCGTTGATTCATTTTTTGAAAGGAGTTGGCACGTTGGAAGATAAAAAGAAATTGATCAAGCGTGGATTGCTCGGCTGTGTGTTGCTCGGTTGTGTGTTGCTGGCTTTTGGCTGCATGAAAACGGTCAAAGGCCACTATTACAACCTCCAGGCCGATCAATATTACGATGGCGATCGGAAACAAAAGGCCTTTGAGATGTATTACCAGTCGGCCGGGAACGGCGTGGCCGATGCACAGTACATGGTTTCCCAGATGCTGCTTTCCGGGGATGGTGTCAGGGCCGATACGATGGAAGGCTTGCGGTGGCTGGAAAAGGCGGCCGCTCAGGATCACATCGAAGCGGCCAGGGATCTGGGCCTCTATCTGTTGGATGGCACCTTCGGCCGGCCCCGGGAACCAGAGCGGGGGCTCCTTTTTCTGGAACGCGCCGCTGCCGGGAACGATTCATTTTCGATGATGGCTCTGGGATACCTCAATTTTACCGGCTATGTGATTCCCAGGAATCCACAGGCAGCGGCCGACTGGTTCGGTCTGGCGGCCCAAAATGGCGAATCGATCCCCGGTGAATGGCAGGATGCCGGCTATCTGAATTCCGCCACGCCGCCTGCGGCCTACAATGCCAAAGCGGAATACCGGGCCCGGGTCAGACGCGCACAAACGGGTTTGAAGGCCTTGGGTTACTACAAAAGCAGCCTTGACGGCCTTCCCGGGCGTGGAACGGATGCGGCCGTCAAGCAGTTCCAGAAAGACCAGCAACTCGAGGTCAACGGGCAAATCGATGTGGCGCTGATGCGCCGCCTCTATCGATGCATTGTCTTTGATCCCCTGAACCGTCGGATGTAGGAGGCTGCCGTTATGATAAAAAAATTTCCGTGGGCCTGTTTTATCTCATTGGTCGTGTGTTTTTGGTTGTCTTCCCATCCGGTCCAAGCCGCCACGCAACAGATGGAAGCGAGTAAAGCCCAAAAAGAGAAGGAGCTGAGCAGCCTGGAAGGGCTTGCGAAAATCGTGGCTGACGAAATAGCGACCGCCAAGGCCGAAATGGCTCAGAACATGTCCACTACCGTCCAGAAGGTCGGGAAGTCCAAGGCCAATCCCGAAGGGCTGGTGACAACCGATGGCGGTGTGATGCACAGTCCCAGTCAGCATTGGAAGCTGGATGTTAAGAAGCTGCGTCAGGAATACCAGAATGCGGGCATCTACACCAAAGATGAAATCGAGACGATTGTCGAGTTTCACCAATCGTATGTCCAGAATCAGGGATTTACGGCCGGCATCGCTGAACAGCTGGCCAAAGTTGCCGAAGGCAAGGCCCAGCAGAGAACCATCCAGAAATATATTTCCAAGAAAAAACAGGAGATCAAGGACCTGGAAAACGCCCCGCAGGGAAACGATTCCGGCGGCGGCGGGGGTGGCGGCGGGGGGTATTAACTGACCATGCCAAAAACGGTCGACGGTGGTCATTGTTGATCTGCGCGAAGGGTGATTTTTGATGAAGTGTTCTTTCAGTATCATAATCGTCGTCATCGGTTCGTGCATGGCGCTTTCCTGTGCCGGGTTCAAGTCCGGTGGGAGTGGCGGGGCCGCCCGTTCCATGCTTGCGGAGTTTGGTTTTGAGGATGTGATGGCTGAACTGGACATCATGGAGCCGGCCACCGATGCGGTCTACCCGGTCGATCTGGCGGCTCCCCTGTTTCACTGGCAGGGGCCGGCCACCGGCCGCTGGCTGCTGAAGGTGACGGCAACCGGCCTGGACCGTCCGTTCTACATGGCCGCCTTCGGCAATCCCTGGGTTCCGCCCGGCCAAGACTGGGATCAGATCAAAGCCCTTGCTCCGGATAGGCCACTGGAACTGACCGTGTTTCAGCTCGCTGGCCGGCGGGCGGTGGCCCGGGGCACGGTTCGCTTTACCGTCTCCCCGATACCGCTGGCGTGCCGCGTCGTTTACCAGGAACTGCCGGTGCCTTTCAGCTATGCTGAAAAACATGTGGATCAGTTCCGCTGGCGCTCCCTGAGGCCGGGTGCGACCACCCCGCCGGCTACCGTGCTGGAAAAGGTCCCCTACTGCGCCAATTGCCACACCTTTTCACCGGATGGCGCTGTTTTCGGCCTGGATATGGACTATCGCGGAGATCGGGGTGGCTATGTGCTGGCCGATGTCGCTGGAAAAATGGAGCTGCGGCGCAGCGATGTCATCTCCTGGAATGATTACCTGCCGGGCCAGGGAGAGGTCAGCCGGGGATTGTTTGCCAGGATTTCACCCCTTGGCGATTATGTCATCGCCAGCGCCAAGGAGCGGCCCTTCCTGGTTCGCATCGACGACCCGGCCTATTCCCAGCTCTTTTTTCCCTTGAGCGGCCATCTGGTCTATTACTCCCGTCGCACCGGCGACATCCGGGCCTTGCCGGGAGCCGACCACCCGGATGTGGTGCAGACCAATCCGACCTGGAGTCCCGATGGCAGGACCATCGCCTTTGCCCGGGCAAAGGCGCCGGAAAACCTGTGGGCTGCGCTGGGGGGGAAGAAACTGCTCGATGCCGCTTCCGGAGAGGATATCCACGCGCTGAATCAGAAATATCGCATGCAGTTCGATCTGTGGCAGGTGCCCTTTGCCGCCGGTGCCGGCGGCCGGGCGACACCCCTTGCCGGAGCGAGCGACAACGGCAAAAGCAACTACTTTCCGCGCTATTCACCCGATGGCCGCTGGATCGTTTTCTGTCAGAGTGATACAGGTCTGGTCTCCCAACCCGGCAGCCGGCTGATGATCGTTCCCGCCGGCGGCGGGACCGTACGCGCGATGACCTGCAATCGCAACGAACTGAACTCATGGCACAGCATCTCGCCCAACGGCCGTTGGATGGTGTTCTCATCCAAACCCGATGGCTCGCGACTGACACGGGTCTATCTGACCCATCTGGACGACGACGGCCGGGATACGCCGGCCATCCGGCTGCATCGCATCGGAACGCCGGATTTTGCCGCCATCCTGCCCGAAGCCGTGGGTCTTGCGGCAGATGCCTTCAAACAGGTCCGCCTGGTAGAGCCCTGATCCCCCTTATTTCATGCAGTTTTTGCAGATGCCGTCCACGCGCACTTCGACCTTGTCGATACGGCCGGGAAACGTTTTCCACAGCGTAGCGCTATCCACATTCAGGCTGTCCGGCCTCAAACAGTCCATCTGGCCACAGCGCTTGCAGTAAAAATGGGGATGGGGGTGGTGGTTTTCATTGGGCGCCATGCCATAGTAAAAAGCCCTGCCGCCGGTGCTGATTCGATCCACCAGTCCGTGTTCCACCAGCAGTTCCAGGATGCGGTAAACGGTGACCCGGTTGATGCTGCAGCGCCGCTTCAGGGTTTGGTAGATATCGGCGGCGGAGAGGGGGTAGCTGTTGTTGCCGACCACTTCGAGCACATGCAGCCGGTTGTCGGTTGCACCCAGATCCGTAGCGTTCAGCAGGTCCTCGTAATTGCATTGATTGCACATGTCAGCTCCTGTGCGTATCCACGGCGATATTTTTGGGCGGAACCCGGGATGGTGAGGAATTTCTGCGGCCTGAAATCAATGGTTCGACCAGCAGGTTCAAGAAGAAAAAGAGGCCGGCCACCATGATGACGGAAGCTCCCGAGGTGAGGTCGAAGGCGTAGGAAAGCCACAGTCCGGCAATGGTGAACACGACACCCAACACACTGGATCCGATCATCATCTGCAGCATGGAGCGGGCATGCTTTTCCATAATAAAGGGTGGAATGGTCAGCAGGGCGATCACCAGGATCAGCCCCACCACCTGGATGACCATCACCACGGTGACGGCCAGCATGCCGATGAGCAGAAAATACAAGGCGGTCACCGGCACCCCGCGAATACGCGCGAACTCTTCGTCGTATGACAGGGCCAGCAGGTCCTTGTAGTAGATGGCCACCAGGACGACAATGCACAGCCCCATGACCACCATGATCCACAGATCCATCTCCGGCACGGTCAGGATGCTGCCGAACAGATAGCTCATGAGGTCCACGTTGTATCCGGGACTCAGGTCGATCAGGATGATGCCGCAGGCCATTCCCAGCGCCCATATAACGCCGATGATGGTGTCAGCGCGGTGCTTGGCTTTCAAGGTGACTGCGGCCATGATTGTGGCTGCCGCCAGGGAAAAACCCAAGGTGCCCGCCAGGTAGGGCAGATTGAAGTAAAAGGCCAGGCCAATACCACCATAAGCCGCGTGGGCGATACCGCCGGACAGGAAAACGATGCGGTTGACCACCACCAGCGTTCCCATTATCCCGCAGATGATGCTGGCCAGCAGGCCGGCGGCCAGGGCATTGCGCATGAACTCGAACTGCAGGGCCTCGACCATCGGTCACTCCTTGTGATGCTGCAGCACCCGATGGGGCAGGTGGCCGTGGGTGACCAGTTCTACGGGACAGACCGCTTCCGTGGTGCATGGATACATGATTTCGAGCATGTCGCCGGTTATCTCCGCCTGTTTATGATGATGCAGCCGGTGATTCACGCAAGCGACGGACTTGACGTAGGTGGAGATCACCAGCAGGTCGTGGCTGACCACTACAATCGTGACCTCTCGATTCAATCGTTTGAGCAGTTGGAAAAATTCCGTCTGACCCTTGGCATCAATGTTGGCCGTGGGCTCGTCCAGCAAAAGCAGCCGGGGTCGGGTCACCAGGGCACGGGCAATGAACACCCGCTGACGCTGGCCGCCTGACAGCTCGCCGATGCGCCGTTGGCTGAAGCCGGCCAGGTCAATTCGGTCCAGGGCCTCCAGGGCATCCTTGCGGTCTTGCCTGGCGTTTTTTGACCATCTTTTTCCGGGGGCCAGTTTCCCCATGAGTACCACGTCCATGGCGGTAATGGGAAAGCTGCGATTTACGTGGACATCCTGGGGTACGTAGCCGATATGGTGAGAAACGCGCGCCGCCGGTTCTCCCATAACCCGGATGCGTCCCTGTTCGGGTTTGAGCAACCCCAGGATCAGCTTGAGCAGGGTGGTTTTACCGCCGCCGTTGGGCCCGATCATGGCGATGAAATCCCCCTCGCAAACCTCCAGATTGATCTCCTCGAGCACCCGCTGCCCATTATAGGCGAAGGCAAGGTTCTCTATCTGGATAATGGGCGTGTTGATGACGCAATCATTTGAAAACATTTTTAAATTCCTCGGCAGTGCGCCGCAGATTGACATCCCAGTCTCCGGCCAGTGGATCGACAAAGACCACGCGCCCATCGATTGCTCTGGCTATCTGCTGGGCACTTTTCGATGAGAACTGGGGTTGCGCGAAAATCACTTTGATCCGATTGGATCGCGCATGTTCGATCAACGCCTTGAGTTGGGCCGGTTTGGGGCTTTTGCCTTGGATTTCGATGGGTACCTGCTTAAGTCCATAGGTATGGGCAAAGGTGCCCCATGAGGGATGAAACACCATGAACGCAGATCCCTTGAAGGCATCGAAGGTCGTCCTCAGGTGGGTGTCCAGGTCGACGATGTCCAGCATAAAATCACGGTAATTGGCCTCGTAGGTCGAACGATGGGATGGGTCGGCGGCCTGCAGTGCCGTGAGGATCGATCGGGCCTGCAGCATCACCAGGGGCGGGGACAGCCAGATGTGGGGGTCCAGGCTGTCGGGATGGTGATGCGCCTCTGCATGGCCATTTTCGCCGTGGTCATGGGCGGCCATGGGCAGTTTTAGGATCCCATGATCCGTGTAAACGACCTGCATGCGCGGGTTCACGGCGGTGATTTTTTCCAATTTAGCGGTTTCAAACTCAATGCCGATGGCAAAGTAAAGGGCCGCTTTGGAAAGGGCCACCATCTGCTGTGGTTTAGGCTCGTAGGTGTGTGGATCTGCGCCGGCTTCCACCAGAACCTGCACATCCACCAACTCCTTGCCAATTTGTTGCACGAAGTAGGCCTGGGGGGCGATGCTGACGAAAACAGGAATCCGATCGGCGGCCCATCCAGAGGCGGTAATTCCATATAAAATTGATAAAACGGTAAAAATGGATGTCCTGAGATAAATCATCGCCTACCTCTGAATTCAGGTGGAATTTTAATTCCGGAGCAAAATGACCTGATGCAAATCTATTGCATCGGATGGGATTTGGCAAGGATGAAATGCAAAAAATCAGTTTGGAGCACGGCGGTTGCCCGGCACGCCGCGCTCCTATGGGGAAATACCTCCCATCAGATCATGCCGGCATCACGCTTCTTCACCCAGCCGATCTTGTCTGCGGTGTAGCGGATGAGAAGATAGTCACCGGATTCCCGTTCCACGCGAACTTTGGTGCCGGCGTGCAGGACGAAGAGCTGGGTGGCGCTGTCGGCAAAACCGGAGCGAACGGCAGCGTTTTCAGGCAGAATGATCGCATGGCGGACACGGGCGGCATCGATGTAGTTGAAGAGGGCCGTCGCACTGAAGATCAGCGTGGCGGCAGTGGCTAGGATGGTGCTTGGGCGCAGGAGTCGTTTTTTACGGATGGTCAGCACAGTAAGGGCGCTCCACAGGACGGTGTTGAGCATCAGGGCGATCCAGCGCACGTTTTCAGGACTGAGCTGGTATTTCCAGAAAAACAGAATGCGCCACAGGGGCGACGACTGCTCGCCGCGCTCGTCCTTGGTCAGCGTCAGGGCGTAGTCATGGTTGAAGCGCAGGTCCGGGTCGTCGGGGAGGTGTTTCCTGGCGCGCTCATACCACAAAATAGCGCGGCCCAGGTCGCCGTTTTTCAGGTAGGCGTTGCCCAGGTTGTAGTACAGCCGGGCGTTGTCGATCCCGCCTTGGGTGAGCTGTTCAAAGGCGCTGATGGCCGCCGGCCAGTCCCCCTGGCGGTAGGCCGCGGTGCCGTCCATGAAGGTACGTGCATTTTCGGATGCCATGCTGCCGGTGGCGATCGAAAGAAAAAGCAGCAGCCCTGCGGCGGTCCTGTTCCAGCGTTTCATTGCGCAAGCCTCCGTACCGTCTGCCGGGTCTGGTCCAGCAGATCGGCCCTTTTGGCGATGTCCAAGGTGCTGCCCGAGTAGTTGAAGGATTCGATCTCCTCAAGCAGCCTTGCGGCAGCATCGGCATCTTCCATTTCCCAGCCGATTTCGATCAGCCGCGTTCGGGCCTCGGTCCAGGTGAGGGCGGCACCCGTCACGCCCCGCCGGCCCAGGATGGCGGACACCAGTGCGCGATAGAGGGCCGAGAGAAAGTCGGCATCGCTAGTGTCGCCGGCTGACGCGGTTTTCAGGGCCTGCCTAGCCCGCTCAGCCATGATCCGACCCGGCGAGTCATCTCTCCGGGTCAGGCGTATCGCCGCGCAGGTGACGGCAAAGCCCAATACCGGCAGCACCATCAGCACCCCGAACAGCAGGGGGGACATCTGGTGGCGGGTTTTCAGCGCCTCCAGGCCTTCCTTGAGAGGCAGGATGTCCCGGCCGGTGAATTCCACCCGATTTTTCAGCCTGGGCATCTGGTCCGGTGCGGCTCGGAAGACATCGATGTCGGCAGTTGCCGCCTCGGAGGGGGACACACGAATAGCCAACGCTGACGAAATCAGGGTCCGGTAGTCACCCTGGTCCACGTCGAAGTAGGTCAGCCGGACAGGGTCGATGCGAAAATGGCCTGCCTTTACCGGCACCAGGGCCGTGCGGAAGGTTTTGCTGCCCGTGGTGCCGTCGGCGTCATTCTGAATCGTTTCCTCTGGAT
Organism: Desulfosarcina sp.; assembly: GCF_046496365.1. GTDB lineage: Bacteria > Desulfobacterota > Desulfobacteria > Desulfobacterales > Desulfosarcinaceae > Desulfosarcina. Next base: position 34,869 of record NZ_JAWOHB010000156.1, on the reverse strand, counting down.
TGTCTGCGTAGGTTTTGAAATCCACCGGTGTGGCAATGGCCGGCGCTGCGGCGTCCATGATGTTGCCGCGGCCGCTGACGGTGACGGCCAAGGTGGTGGAGTCGCCCACCTGGAGGTCGGTTTTGTCCAGCACGGCGCTGAGGTCGAAGCGCCCCACCAGGCCGGAGAAGACGGTTCCCGGCGGCCTGGTGGGAAGGTCGCGAACGGTCACTGTGACGGGATCGGACTGCAGCATGCGGGTGGTCATTTCCGTGCGTCCGAAAAAGGCATCCATGCCGGCGAAGGGGCGCGGCCGGCGGCTGCGCTGGACCAGTCCCACCTGGAGCACCGCCGGTTCAATGGTCTGCGGCCCGGTCTTTACGGGCACCAGGATGAAAATCACCTCGGTAACGATGAACTCCCGACCGTTGATCACCGTCCGGTAAGACTTGCGGTCTTTGACTTCCTCGGCGTGGAATCCGGTAAATTCCGGGGCCTGAAACTTGGCGTCGGCCACCTGGACGGCATTGAACAATCGGAAGGTATAGATGACCTGCTGACCGATCCAGGGGGAGGCGGTCGAGACGGTCGCCGTCACGTACACATCCCTCTGACCGCTGTCGGCAGGGGGGTCCTGGGAGACTGTGATGCGGATGGGCGTTGTATGGTGCGCCTTACCGTCAATGATCACGGGAATGGCCGAGATGGTCAGGCTGCCGGCCTTTAACGGAATCAGCACATAATTGTAAATCAGCTGGCGGGAAGTGCGGCCGTTGATCATCTGGAAGCTGCTGGTGGAGCCGCGGGAGATGGTCTTGAAATCGGTCAGTTTGGACAGATCGACCTCCCCGTCACCCCCTTCGATGGTGACCTGAAGGTTTATGGATTCACCCACTGTGGCCTGGTCACGGTCCACCATGGCGCTCACGGTGGCTGCATCGGCAGTCACGACAGCCGTCAGAAGCACCAAAAGGGTTATAACCAGTGTTCTGCCCATTACCAGTCTTTCTCCACCCGCTGGGAATCGGTGCCGGGCATCAACGCTCTGCCCGGCTGATCCTGCAGGCGGTTGAGCATCCGTTCGGCCTGTCCGGTATCCTCGGTCTGCTCGCCTGGCTGGGCTTGCTGCGGTTGAGCGGCAGCCGGTTGATCATTTTTGGGCTCACCGGATTGAGCGGCCTGCTGCTGCTGAGGGTTCATTTGATCCCCGAATTCATGTTTTTGCTCGGCCTTGCCACCCTCCTCGGATGGATCGCGTTGCTGCTGATCCTTCAAATCCTCTTCATCCCGCCCGCTACCGGGCTGGGATGCATTTTGTTGATCCTGATTTTCTATGTTCTTGTCGGGCTTATTCTGATCGTCACCGGATTGTTTTTCTTGCTGCTGTTCCAGGACTTTTTTGACGAATTCCATATTCTCTCTGGTCAACCGGTCGTTCGGATCCATGGCCAGCGCTGCCTCATAGTGGTCGAGAGCCGCTTTGACGTTGCTGCGCCTATATTCGGCGTTGCCCAGATTGTACAAGGTTTTGTGTTTCAACCCCTTGTCGGCTGTCTCGAGCACTTTTTCATAGTATTCGACCGCCGCATCGAAGTTTCCGGTTTTATAATAGGCGTCGGCCACGTTGTAAAGTGATTCGGGTTTATCCGGGGCATCCAACTGGGCATCGGTGAAGTGCTTGAGGGCTTTTTCAAAATTACCCGCCGCGTAGGCGTTGATGCCTTCGCTGGTATCATTGGCCCGGGCCGGCGCTGCCGGCATTATTGTCAGGGCCAGCAGCAATGCCGACATCACATGCTTGCGGGCCACGGGCAGCATCAGCTCGGCTACCAGGCATGCCAGGGCCAGGGCCAGGGGCCACTGGAAACGGTCTTCCCACACCTGCTTGCGGCCGGAAGTGAGCGTCTCCGCCTCCATTGTGCGGCGGATCTCGTCGGTGTAAATGGCATCCAGGTCCATGTCCCCGGCCACGGAGCGCACGTAGGCGCCGCCCGTGACGACGGCCATTTTTTTGAGGGTGTTCTCGTCCAGTCGTGAGAGGACGATCTGTCCGAAACGGTCCTTTTTGAACCCTCCGGCCGCCTCGGGTATGGGCACGCCTTCGCTGCCGCCTACGCCGATGCAAAAGAGCTTGATCCCATTTTCTTTCAAGGCCTCCGCGGCTTTCAGTGGGTCGCCGTCACCGGTGTTCTCTCCGTCGGTGATCAGAATGATGGCCTTGTCGGCGGCACCTTTGGGGTCGAAACCGTCTGTAGCCACCGTCAGGGCTCCGGAAATATCGGTGCCGCCCACCGGCAGGTAGTCCGGGGAGAGGGCATTTAAAAAGAGATTGAAGGCATCGTAATCCAGAGTCAGCGGGCACTGCAGGAAGGCGGTGCCGGCAAAGGCGACCAGCCCCACGCGATCGCCCCGGAGCATGGTCAACAGGTCGAACACCTCCCGCTTGGCCCGCTCCAGCCGGGAAGGAGAGATGTCGGCCGCGGTCATGGATCGGGAACAGTCCAGGGCGATGACGATGTCCACCCCGCGCTGGCGGATCTCCTGCCAACGGAAACCGTATTTGGGGCCGGCCAGGGCTACGGCGGTAAAAAGCACCGTTGCCGCCACCAATGTCCCTTTGATCCAGCGCCGGCGATCAGCCCTTTCCGGAACGATCACGGCCAATCCATGATTGGAGGCAAAACGGCGCAAAATGTCGCGCCGCCGGCGCATGCCGTAGACGACGGTCAGCACAAGCAGCGGTACGGCCCAGATGAAAAACAGCATTTCGATACGAAAAAAGCTCATGGGACGACCAGGTATCTCGTATGGCGCAGGATTACGTAAAGGGACAACAGAACGATGGCCGGGATCAGCAACCAGGGGTAGATCTCGCTGTAGTCGGCAAAGATATCCACCTTGACCTCGGTCTTTTCCAGTCGGTCGATGGTGGCATAGATCTGTTGCAGCCCCTCAAGATCCTCGGCACGGAAATAGAGTCCTCCGGTTTTGTCGGCGATGGACTTCAACGTCTCTTCATCGATGCTGACCTGCTGGTACACATAACGTTCACCGAAGAGGGGATCCTTGATCAGAAAAGGTGCCTTTCCCTGGGTGCCCACACCGATGGTATAGATCTTCACCCCCCTTAACACGGCAATCTCTCCGGTGTTTTCCGGGGACAGTTCTCCGGCGTTACTCTGGCCGTCGGTAAGCAGGATGATGATATTGGATTTGCTTTCGATGTCGGCCAGCCGTTTAAGGGAGATGCCGATGGCATCGCCGATGGCCGTGCGCTCTCCGGCTGCACCGATCTCCAGGCGGTCCAGGATGCTGACCAACGCGTTGTAGTCCCGGGTCAGGGGCAGTTGCGTGTAAGCGTGCGTGCCGAAGACCACCATGCCGATGCGGTCGCCGCTGCGTTTGGAGACGAACGCCTGGACCACCCCTTTGACCGCCTCCAGGCGGTTGATGACGCGTCCTTTATCCTTGAAATCGAGGGCGGCCATGCTTTCGGACAGATCAAGCGCCAAAACGATGTTGATTCCATCGGTGAGTATTTCCGTGCGTTCGGTGCCCCATTGGGGGCGGGCCAGGGCTATCACCATCAGGCACAGAACGGTGTATTTGATGGCTGGTACCAGCGGCCGCAAGCGCAGCGCCGGAGATGCCGGAATGCCAGCCACCGGAAACAGGGCGCTGCTGGCCATGGTCGGGGCATGGTGCCGGCGGTGGCGATACCCGGCCAGCAACGGCAACAGGAGCAGAAGCAGGAAAAACCAGGGTGAGGCAAATCGCAGCATGGGTTACCCCTCCCCCCGGACCGGCGTCGTGGAGGCTTGATTATCGCCGGTGCGGTTTTCCATAGCATGCTCCGGCGTGGTCCGACGCACGAACGCGCGGGCAAAAAGGAGGTCGGTTTCCATCTGCTTTTCCGCTGCCGCCACACTGCCGAACTTGATCGGATCCATGGCCCGGCAAAGCTGCTTCAACTGACGGGCCAGTTCCCGGTCGATGGGCAGCCGGTCGATGCAGGGCACGAACTCCTCGGTGGTCATCTCGGGCGCCCCGACGGCATAGCGGCCAAAGACATACCGGCGCAGGATGGCCGACAGGAAAAAATAGAAGGTTTTGCCGTGCAGTCCGCGCACGTCGCTGATCCGGTCCAGGGCCTGCATGGCGATCATCTCCGGCGGCAGTTCGGGAACAATGGTTAAAATGGTGCTGTTTTGTCGGGTTTTACGCCGCCACCACCAGGCCGCCGCCAGGATCGCCACGACAGCCAGGGCCGACAGTATGGGTATCAGCCAAGGCGCATCGAACCCCACCGGCACCGGCGGCCGGATGTCGTGGATGTCGGTCATGGGGGCCGCGGCGTCGGGGGCGGCCTGCCCGGCGGCGGGTGGTTGGGCGACGGGGATCGTCTCTTCCGCGCCCAGGACCGGCAGGACCAGCCAAAGTGCCAGCCACAGGATCAGCCCACTACCTAATTTTGCCGCCCGTCTCATCGTCTGCGTCGCTCCCGGTAGCGGAAATAGCGCACCAGGGCATCGGCGGCATCACCGTCGGTGGGCATCTCGATACAGTCCATGTCCATTGATTTGTGGGTCTGCAGGATACGATCGTGGACTGCCTGACGGCTGGCCCAAAACCGTTCGCGGGTAGTCCGGTCGGAGGCGTCCAGGTAACGCACGGCGCCGGTCTCCAGGTCCTTGAGGGCGACGATGCCGCCTTCGGGCAGACGGAATTCACCGGGATCGGTCACCAGCACGCTGACCAGTTCGTGCTTGCGGGCCGCCGAACGGATGCGCAGGGTGGCCTCGCGGCCGAAGTTTTCGGTGAGAAAATCGGAAACGAGAAAGGCCACGGTGCGCTTTCGGCATACCCGAGCCAGGAAATCAACCGCTTCGACGATATCGGTCCCGGTGTGCTCTGGCGCGAAGGTGAAAATTTCGCGGATGAGGCGCCACACATGGGCCGACCCCTTTTTCGGGGGGATGTAGCGCTCCACCTGATCGGTGAAAAGAATGGCCCCGGCCTTATCATTGTTGCGAACGGCGTTGAATGCCAGGATGGCGGCGATTTCCGCGGCAGTCTCCCGCTTGATGCTTTGCGTGGTGCCGAAGCGGCCGGACCCGCTCATGTCCACAAGAAGCATGACCACCTGCTCCCGTTCCTCACGGTAGCGTTTGATGAAGGGCTTTCCCATGCGGGCCGACACCTTCCAGTCGATGCTTTTCACCTCATCGCCGGGGGAGTACTCGCGGACCTCCTCGAACTCGATGCCCGCCCCCCGGAAGACCGATCGGTATTGCCCGGCCATCAGCGTGTTGACCACGCGGCCGGTCTTGATGTGGACTTTTTTGATTTTCTTAATGATTTCGGGAGAGAGCATATCACGGCACTTCCACCGAATCGAAGATACGGCCGATGATTTGATCGGTATCGATATCTTCGGCTTCGGCTTCGTAGGTCAACAGAATCCGATGACGCAGCACGGCCGGGGCGATGGTCTTCACGTCCTGAGGCGTCACATAGGCGCGGCCTTGAAGAAATGCATAGGCCCGGGCGGCCAGGCTCAGGAAGATGGTGGCCCTGGGCGATGCCCCGAACTGGATGTAGTTGGCGACTTCGATATTGTACGCTGCCGGGTTGCGGGTGGCAAACACCAGGTCCACGATGTAGTCTTTAAGCTTTTCGTCCATGTAGACGCGGTTGATCAACTGGCTGACGGCCAGGATTTCAACAGGATCCAGCACCGGCCGCACCGGCTGTTGGGTCTCGAAGCCGACCCGTTTCATGATCTCCTTCTCTTCGACCTTGTCCGGATAGTCGATGAGAATCTTGAGCATGAACCGGTCAACCTGGGCCTCGGGCAGCGGGTACGTGCCTTCCTGTTCGATGGGGTTCTGGGTGGCCATGACCAGGAAGGGGTCCGCCAGCGGAAAGGTGGTTTCGCCGATGGTAACCTGGCGTTCCTGCATGGCCTCCAGCAGCGCTGACTGGACCTTGGAAGGGGCCCGGTTGATTTCGTCGGCCAGGATGATGTTGTTGAACAGCGGGCCTTTTTTTATGCTGAAGTCACCGGTCTTGGGGCGGTAAATTTCCGTTCCCACCAGGTCGGCCGGCAACAGGTCGGGGGTGAATTGGATGCGTTTGAAATCGGCGTGGACCGTATCGGCCAGGGCTTTGACCGCGCTGGTTTTGGCCAGACCGGGCACCCCCTCGATAAGAATGTGCCCACGTGTAAACAGACCGATGAGCAGTCCGTCGACCAGCTCCCGCTGGCCCACCAGCACTTTGCCGATTTCTTCCCGGATCCGGTTGACCACGAGATGCTTTTCTTCGATCTGTGCTTTCAGTTCTTCCAGTGGCACGGCGTTCTCCTTTTGCCCAAGGGTCGGATCTGTATTCGTGCGAGTGGTATCCCGGCAGAGGCTTGTCGAGAATTAAATCAACGGGAAAATAAATAAGGAAGCGGGTATTGTCAAGGCGCTTGAAACCGATGGCAGGGCGCCGGCGGATCTCGGTTGAAGGCCAAATTGGATCTTAATTTTAAGAATGACGATCGAGTGACCGCAGCGTGTGCGAACTATATTTTGCTTGATGATAAACCTTGTGATAAAAAGACACGTGGTTGTCCGGTGACCCTTGCAGTCGACGCCCCAAAAGGATGTAAAGCATGAAAATCACCAGTATCCAGTTGGAAAGGCGGGAGATTTCAAAAGCGGAAGCCACGGCGCATGCCCTGGCACTGGTGGATCAGGCGTCGTCGAGTGATCTGATCCTGCTGCCCGAAATGTGGCCCTCCGGGTTTTTCCGTTTCGACCGTTACCCGGTCGATGCTGAACCCATCGACGGGCCGGTCGTCCTGGCGTTCAGGGACAAGGCCGCGGCGATACGGCGCCACATTCTGATGGGCAGTTTTGTTGAGCGGAATACAAAAGGGCTGTTCAATTCCAGCCTGCTGATCGACCCCCAAGGGAACGTGGCCGCCGTTTACCGCAAAATCCACCTGTTCGGCTACCAATCCAGCGAGCGCGATCTGCTCACCGGTGGCACGGAGGTGGTCGTGGCCGACACGCCGTGGGGGAAGGCCGGATTGGCCACCTGCTACGATCTGCGGTTCCCGGAACAGTTTCGTAAAATGGTCGATCGCGGGGCGGTTTTTTTCCTGGTGGTCTCTGCCTGGCCGGCGGTTCGCCTGGACCCCTGGGTTCTTTTTAATCGTGTACGCGCCATGGAGAACCAGGCTTTTCTGATATCGAGCAACTGCGCCGGCTCGGATGCCGGATCACTTTACGCGGGTCACAGCATGGTCGTCGACCCGTTGGGAAACATCCTGGCCCAGGGGGGGGAGAAGGAATGTATGATTACGGTGGAAATCGACATGGATCAAGTGGCGTCGGTGCGTAAAGAATTCAGTGCGTTGCATGACCGGGTCGATCTGGGGTAGATTTTGCCCAACTTAACCAATTTTGAAAGGAGTTTTCTCATGTCGAAAAAACTGTGGGTAGCATTCGGCCTGATCCTGTGTGTGGTGTTGATCGGAAATCCCGCGGCGGCTGTTGTGGAACTGAACATCGCCACCACCTACAGCGGCGCCAATATGCACGCTGAAACCTGCCGCGAATTTGCCAAGCGGATCAACGAGGCGCTGGCTGGAGAAGTCGTCCTCACGGTGCACGAAGGCGGGGCCTTGGGGCTCAAGGACGAAGACCGCTTCACGGCCGTGGCCGACGGCATTGTGCCGATTCAGAGCGTGCTGATGGGAGCCGCCGTGGGCACGTCACCGATTTTCGGTCTCAGCACCTCGCCCTTTCTGATCAAGAATTTCAAGGAGGCCAAACTCCTTTTGGATATTGTTCGGCCACAATACGATGCGGAGGCCAAAAAGTTCAACCAGATGATTCTGTATACGGCCCCCTGGCCGCCCAGCTCGATTCATGCCAACCGGCCCATCAAAACATACGCGGATCTGCAGGGACTGCGTATCCGGACCTATGACAAAAACGGCACCGAGGTTCTTAAAAAGGCCGGGGCCAACGCCGTCGTCATGTCCTGGGGGGATGTTTATCCCGCCTTGGCGACCAAGACCATCGACTCGGTTCTGACTTCGTCCCAGAGCGCGGTCGCCGGCAAGTTCTGGGAAGTGCTTTCCGACACCACCCGCGTCAACTTCGCCATTCCGCTGAACATGATCAATTTCAACCTGGACAGTTTCAATGACCTGACTCCCAAACAGCAGGCGGTCTTCGTGAAGATCGGCAAGGATATGGAAGTCCGCCAGTGGCAAATCGCCGAGGAAGCCATGGTTAATGATGAAAAAACCTGCGCCGACAACGGTATGACCATCACCACCGAGGTCTCCGATGAACTTGCCGCCAAACTGCGCGCCAGCGGTCAAGATGTCATTAACGACTGGCTGAAAAAGACGGGCAAGGTCGGTGAGGCGGTTCTGACGAAGTTTGACCAAGAACGCAAAACGCTCCAATAGCAAGATCGATTTTTCTACGGGGGCCGTAAGCTGCGGCCCCCTAATCATCTGTGCGTTTTCAGCTCCCCGCAAACGGCCGCAACTGCGCGACGCTGGCCTTAACGCGGGGGACTTGCAAGCGCCAATCCATGGATGCTGTCATGAACGCGTCACCCGAGGAGAGCAAACATCCGCTTTTTGCGGTTCTGGTGAACCCGATCAACCGGCTTTCCGATGTCGGTGCCATCCTGTCGGCCCTTATTTTTTCCGGAATGGTCCTGTTGATCCTGGCCGAGGTGATTATGAGAAACTTTCTGGGATCCTCAACCGAGGTTTCCGGCGAGTATTCGGGATACGCCCTGGCGGCCATGATTTATCTCGGAATGGGCTTTTCCTTCAGGGAGGATGCCCATATCCGCATCACTTTCCTGCGAGAACGGCTGGGGGCCATGAGCGCCTTCGTGTTGGAGGCCGGCTGCATGGTTTTTGCGATGGTCTTGTCCGGACTGTCGTGCGTTTTTATTTTTGAACTGGTCCTGACATCCAAAGGCCGCAATCTTACGGCCTACACGCCGGCCGAGACACCCCTTTATATCCCTCAGGCCATCGTTCTTGTCGGGATGGTCCTGCTGACCCTTCAAATCATCGGCCGTCTCACCGCCCTGATCGTCGGAGGGCTCCAACAATTCAAACTCACCCACGACGCCGGGAAGGGTTGATGAACGTTACGCTGGTTACAGTAATTGTATTGCTCTTCGGGCTGCTGGGGTCCGGCGTCTGGATCGCCATGTCGCTGATGGCCACCGCCGGTATATCGATGCAGCTCCTGACCAGCATGCCGGTGGCCAAGATCTGGGCGCAGGCCATGTGGAACAGTTTGAACAGCTGGTCCCTGGCAGCCTTGCCGATGTTCATTTTCCTCGGGGAGATGATTCTGCGCACGAGGATGTCCGATCTTCTTTTCGAGGGATTGCGACCGTTTGTTCAAATTATTCCCGGCCGCTTGCTGCACATCAACATCCTCGGTTCGGCTATATTTGCGGCCGTTTCGGGTTCGTCCCCGGCCACGGCGGCCACCATCGGTAAAATCACCCTGCATCAGTTGAAAGCAGATGGCTACGACAAACAGCTCAGCCACGGCTCCCTGGCCGGGGCCGGCACCCTGGGGCTGCTCATCCCCCCCAGCATCGTGCTGATCATTTACGGGGTGCTGGCCGAAGAGTCCATCGGTCAGTTGTTTATGGCCGGCGTGATTCCGGGGTTGCTGGTCGCAGGGCTTTGCATGAGCTACGTCATCGTCCGGGTCTTGCTGAACCCGAACCTGGCCCCGGTCAAAAGGGAAAAATTCGATCTCAAGGCCAAGTTTCGGGCGGTGGTCAAACTGCTGCCGGTGTCGACATTGATCCTCTTCATCCTGGGCTCGATTTATTCCGGCCTGGCCACCCCATCCGAAGCGGCGGCCGTCGGTGCCGTCGGGTCACTGGTCGCGGCTGCATTGCTGGGAGACCTGAAGTGGTCGAACCTGGTCGAGGCCATGAAGGGAACGATCAAAACCTCGGCCATGATCTGCTTCATTATCGCCGGGGCAAGTTTTCTGGCCGTGGCCATGGGCTACCTCAAGCTGCCGGCTCAAGTCGCGGCTTTCATCGGGTCCCTGGGCTTGAGCCCCTACATGTTGATCGCCATTTTGACCCTGTTCTACATGTTTCTGGGCTTTTTTCTCGACGGCATCTCAATGATCGTCATGACCCTGCCGATCACCCTTCCCCTGGTGGTTCAGGCGGGGTTCAACCCGGTATGGTTCGGAATCTTTCTGACGCTCGTCATCGAGGTCGGACAGATTACCCCCCCGGTGGGGTTCAATTTGTTCGTCATTCAGGGGTTAACCGGAGAGCGGCTGGAAAGCGTCGCCATGGCCGCGGTCCCTTTTTTCATGCTGATTTTTTTGGCCGTGATCCTGATAACCCTGTTCCCGATAATTGTCATGATACTACCGATGCAGATGGCGGGGTAACGGTTGTCTTTATACACCGCGTTGATTATTGTTGCACCGGGGTTCGTACCGTCGATAACGGTCAACAGTATACAGATAGGAAGGATGCCTGCCATGCGAGTCGAACTTGAGTTGACGGTCAAGCGGTTGAATCGTGAGCCTGAAAAGATCGTGTTCAGTGCCAAGCGGATGTTCAACGCGGGCTGGGTCGGCAGCGACCGCAAGGCTCTGCAGCACCACATCGATGAACTGGCAGAAGTCGGCGTCGCGGCACCGAAAAACATTCCCACCCTGCTGGCGTTGGGCAACCATCTGTTGACCCATAGCCGTCACATTCAGGTACACGGACCGCAGACGTCTGGAGAAGTGGAATGGGTGCTGTTGTGGCATCACGGAGAGATCCTGGTGACCGTCGGGTCAGATCACACCGACCGAAAACTGGAGTCGGTTTCGGTGGCCAAATCCAAGAACATGTGCCTCAACGTCATCGCCCGGGACCTGTGGCCCTATGAAGAGGTCAAGGACCATTTCGACCAGCTCCAGCTGCGCTGCACGGTCACCCGCAGCGGGAAGGTGTCTCTATACCAGGAGGATCGCTGCGGGGCGATCCTGCCTCCCGAATACTGGATCGAAGATCTTTATAAGCGTCTGGGAGGACTCGAGGACGGCCTGGTGCTTTTCTCGGGAACGATCGGTACGGTGGAGGGGCTGGTTGCCGGCGACGGATATGACTTTCAGCTGCACGACCCGGTTTTAAACCGCACCCTTGGCCATGGTTACACCTGCGAGGTGATGGCCGGTGCGATAGAGACCTTTTAGGGGGTGGGGATGGCAACGACAAGCATTGATCTTAACTGCGACATGGGTGAGAGTTTCGGTGCCTACAAGATTGGGATGGACGCGTCCGTGATCGCGTATATTTCTTCGGCAAACATCGCCTGCGGGTGGCACGCGGGCGATCCCATGGTGATGGATCGCACCGTCCGCATGGCCAAGGAACACGGCGTCAGTCCCGGCGCGCATCCCGGATATCCCGATCTGATGGGATTCGGGCGTCGGGAGATGAACCTGAGCCGCGATGAAATTCGGTCCTACATGATCTATCAGATCGGCGCACTGCAAGGTTTTTGTGCGGCCCACGGCCTGAAACTCAACCATGTCAAGCCTCACGGCAGCCTTTACCTGTCCGCCGTTGCCAACGAAGCGGTCGCCCGCGGGATCGCCGAGGCGATTACCGCCGTCGACCCGGACCTTTACTACATGGCGCTGGCCGGCCAAAAGGGCGAACTCGTCGCCGGCATCGGCAAAGCGATGGGCCTGAAGGTCATTCGAGAGGCTTTTCCGGATCGGGCCTACACCCCCGATGGCACCCTCGTACCCCGCAGCCGGCAGGGTGCGGTGATCAAGGATCCCGCCGAAGTCGCCGCTCGGGCGCTCCTGATGGCCCGGGACGGTGTCGCCGTGGCATCCGACGGGAGGCGGATCCCTTTGCGGGCCCAGACCCTTTGTGTCCATGGTGATACGCCGGGAGCCGTTGACCTGGTTCGGCAGATCCGCCAGACACTGGAAAACGAGAATATCCGGGTCGCCCCCTTCGCCGGCGGCCGGTAGCGGATGCAGTGGCCGTGAACCGTCAACGTTTCGATCAACCGAAATTCCGCCTGGCCGGCGACAGGGGCCTGCTGGTGGAGTTTGGCGATGCCATCGCCCCTGCAATCAATCAAACCGTGCGGGCGATGACCTTTGCGCTGGAAATGGCCGCAGTCCCCGGTGTCCGCGAAGTGATCCCCACCTACCGATCTATGGTCGTGGTCTACGATCCCCTGACGACCAATCCTTCTCTCCTCCAGCCCCGGATTCTGTCCCTTTATGGTAAGGTGGCCCGGATTGAGACACCCCCCCCAAAAGAGAGCGTCATTCCGGTCTGTTATGGAGGAGAATACGGGCCGGACATCGCGTTTGTGGCCGCGCATAACCACATCGGTATCGATGATGTCATCCGCCTCCATTCGGAACCCTGCTACCCCATTTACATGCTGGGATTTTCTCCGGGATTCCCTTTCCTGGGAGGGCTTTCGGAGAAACTGCACACCCCCCGGCTGACCTCCCCGCGGACCCGGGTTCCGGCCGGCTCGGTCGGTATTGCCAACAACCAGACCGGGATCTATCCGATCGCCAGCCCGGGAGGCTGGCAGCTCATCGGCCGCTCGCCCGTGCGGCTCTTTGACCCCGAAAGGCCGAACCCCTTTCTCTTGCGTGCAGGCGATACCCTCAGGTTCGAGCCGATCACGCCGGACGAGTACCGGCGACGTGCCGTCGGAGGCCAAGATGACTGACCTTTTCGACGTGCTGTCGCCGGGCGCCTACACGACCGTTCAGGATCTGGGACGATTCGGTTGGCAACGGTTTGGCGTCCCGCCCAGCGGCATGCTGGATGATTTCGCCGGACGAATCGCCAACATGCTGGTGGGAAACCCCGACACGGCGGCGCTGCTTGAGTTGACTTTCTCCGGCCCTACCTTGAGGATCCTCGCTCCGGCGACCATCGCTTTGACAGGCGCGGATATGCCGTTTTCAATCAACGGCGCCCCGGCCGCCGGCTGGTGTGCGGTGCCCGTTCAGCCCGGGGATACGGTGACCGTCGGCATGGCGAAAAGCGGCTGCCGCGGGTATCTGGCGGTCTCGCAAGGCATTGACGTGCCCCTGGTCATGGGCAGCCGTTCCTGCTATGTCGGCGCGGCAATCGGCGGCTTCAAGGGGCGGCCCCTTCAGGCCGGCGATTGCCTGAGGCGGGGTCCCGGGGAGGCCGGCCATACGACGCGCCGGGTGCCGGCGGCGCTTGTTCCGGCTTATCCGCCCGAGATCACCCTGCGGGCGATCCCCGGTCCTCAGGATGATTTCTTCGATCATGGTCTGGATGTTTTTTTCAACGCATGGTTTACCGTGTCGCCCCAGGCAGATCGCATGGGCTGCCGTCTCCAGGGGCCGGTTATCTCTCAGATCGAGGGCATGCCCCAGAGCATCATTTCAGAACCGAGTCTTCCGGGGGGCGTGCAGATACCCCGGGACGGGCAGCCGATCATCCTGCTGAGCGAACAGACGGTCGGGGGATACACCAAAATTGCGACGGTGATTTCCAGCGACATTTGGCGTGTCGCCCAGGCCCTTCCGGGAGACCGCATCCGCTTTGAACGCATCGGCATGGATGCCGCCCATGCGCTTTACCACCGCCAGGCCTCACTTTTGGAACGGATTCGCCACGAAATGAAACTGCCGGAGGCTGAGCAGCGGTCCGGAGGGGTTGCACCCAAGCCTGCGGCCGTTGACTGGGACTCCCCTGAGGTTGTGGATAAACTCATTCATTGCTTGTATCAGACCTAGTGGTTTTCAGGGGCAAGGCGCACCGCCGCCGGCAGGGGGGCAGCCTGAAGCACCAGGCCATGTGCCATCAGTACAGGCGGATCGCTTTCGGATCCAGTCCGGGGTCCGGAAAAAGCGTCAGGGTGACGTCGGCGGCCGCAGTCAGATAGGTGGTTGTTCCGTCTGCCTGCAGACGAAACGGCCGGTCGTGGCCCGGAACGATTTCGACAGCGTGGGCCCTCACCCAGTCATAGTTGTTGAGGGCGGCAGCTTGGGAAAAAAAAGCCGGCGGCGCCATCCGGTTGGCAAATTCCCAGGCATTTTTGACGCCGTCGCCGGCTATCAGAATCTTTTCCCGAGATAGAAAGAGGCCGGCCTGGCCGGGCGTGTGGCCCGGCAGGGCGACCACGCTCACGTCGGGGAAAAGCGCGCTGCCGTCGGGGATCGTCTGGAACCGGTCCTTCAGACTCAAGATCATCGTCGCAGGCACGTAAGGATCCCGGCGTTCCCGGTATTCCCCTTCCAGGACATAGCTCAGTTCGCGTTCGCTCACGAAGATCGGAATGTTTTCGAACAGATCGATGTTCTGGCAGTGATCGTAGTGCAGATGGGAGATGAAAACGGCGTCCAGCGCTTGCGGGTCGAGCGACAGCGCCTGCAGCCGTTCAATCAGCAGGCTGCGATCGCCATAGGAGCCGGTATCGAAAAGAACCCGACGACCTCCGGTATCGATCAGGGCAACCGTTGACCAGCCCAGCGCGCCGCGGTTCGAAGAAACCGGGATGCCCGGTAGGAGGAGGGTGTAGCGCTGGCGTGACCGGTCCGTTGCACCCTTGGCGTCGGTCGGCGTCGGCTGTTTTTGCATGGAGGAATTCCTTTCGTCGGTGGATTGGCCTGGTCAGATGCGAGCAAGCGCTGCGGTTGTATGCACGTTCTTCTCGTTTCTCATCTTTATAAGACCAGTGCCCATGCGTTTGCTTGCTAATCTACCAAAAAACCCCCGGGTTGTCATGGGGATCTCCAACGATTCAGTTCAACGGAGAACAGGGAGAATTAACCCACAATGCCTGAATGGAAAAACCGTATACCAAAAACCATCTTCATAAAGCCAATTGAACCCGACCAGCCGGCGCCGTAGGTCAAAAAACAGAAAGGACCTTTCGCTGCCATCCATGACTATTGCACTGATCGCCAATCCCAGCGCCGGAGGCCGAAAAGGATCCCAAGCCATCCCGAAGGTGGAGGCCCACCTGCGCCGGCATGGTATTGAGTACCGGATTTTCATTACCCAGTACCATGCCCACGCCATGGATATCGCCAGAAAACTGACCCCTGCGAATTACGATGGCGTCGTGTCTTTAGGTGGAGATGGGACCAACTTTCATTTGCTCAACGGCCTTATGCAATATCACGATCCTGCCACGCTGCCTCCGCTGGGCATTATCCCCGTGGGCAGCGGCAACTCCTTTGCCAGGGACCTTGGCATCTGCACCACGGCAGACGGCATTCGGGCGCTGATCAGGGGCCGGACGCGACCAGTGGACGTGTGCAGTTTTACCCAGGATGGGCAGCCCTGGTATTTCGTCAATCTCACCGGATTCGGATTTGTTACCGATGTGGCCCAAACGGCCCACCAATGGAAACGATGCGGCGATTTCAGCTATGTTCTGGGAGTCTTCCGCCGAATGCTGGAATTGCGGTTTCACCGCATGGAGCTGGTAATCGATGGCATGCGAATCGAAGGCGAAAACTGTTTCGTGGAGTTCTGCAACTCCCGGTACACCGGGGGCCGGATGCTCATGGCGCCGGATGCCAAGATCGACGATGGCTGGTTCGATGTGGTGGTTGTGGGGCCGATGAGCCGACGGTCACTGATGGCTACCTTCCCCAGAATTTTTAAGGGGACCCACGGGCAGCATCCGGCGGTCCGTTTTTACCGGGCCAAAACAGCCTCGGTGAAAACCGACCCACCCAAAACCCTGCTGCCGGATGGTGAATGCTTCGGGTCGACACCGACACAGGTCGCTGTAGATCCTCGACGGGTGAGGTACTTCGCTTGAGCGCATTGCGTTCGGCACTGCTGTGGGCCGTGGGTGCGGCTTTTTTTGCGCTTACCTTCGTCGTTCTTTCCATCGGCCTGTTCTTGTTATCCCGGGAACGGGTTTTTAGCCTGGCCCGGCTTCTTTTTTCCATCCAGGCCAAATTAATGGGGATTCGGCTCATGGTAGCCGGTCTGTCGCATCTGGACCGGACGCGGACCTTTCTGATCATGGGCAACCACCAGAGCCTGTTTGACCTGTTCGTCATTCCTGCCGCCATTCCCCTGACCTACGTGGCCGTGGAAGCGGCCTACCACTTTTCCATCCCCTTGTGGGGCAGTCTGGTCACCCGATGGGGGTGCATTCCCATCCATCGCAACAACCTGGAAAAATCCAAGCAGAGTTTGGAGATTGCACGGCAGCGACTGCGCGAAGGAACGTCCATCCTCATCCTGCCCGAGGGCCACCGGACCCTGACCGGAGAGATGGGTGAGTTTAAAAAAGGTCCCTTCCACCTGGCCCGCCAGGCCGGGGTCGATATCCTTCCATTCGCCATCAGCGGACTTTTCGATTACCATTCCAAGGGGGCGTTTCAATTGAATCCCAAACTGGTGCATGTATCCATCGGGCCGGCGATTCCCTATGCGGTGTGCGCCCGAATGATGCCGGAGCAGTTGCGCGCTCATGTTCGCCGCATCATCGCCGATCTTGCCGGATCCTCCGGCACGGATCACTGACGGCGATCAGGGCATCGTCTCGAGTTTTTGCATGAGCCGGTGGGTGTTTGTAATGTTCTCACGGGCTTTTTCGTGCTGCGGGTTGCAGATCAAGGCCATCTCCCATTCGGCGATGGCTGATTTAAGATCTTCGTTGATGAAGTGTTTGACCCCGTTGCGGTAATGAATCTGAGCCATCTCCGCCAATCGGGTGCGGACGGTTTCCTTCAGGGCCATGCTGGCGCCATGACCCGCATCGGTTTTTTCCAGCACCTGCCGGGCCTCCAGAAGACGCTTGTGATCGAGGTGGTCAAGGGCCAGCCGATAGCGTGATTCGGCGGCCAGATCGCGGGCATCGGCATTTCCCGGCGCTTCCTTGAGCAACCTTTCGACCCCGTCGATACTCTGCTGATAATCTCCCTGATCAAAATGCTTCCGGGCCCTTTTGAGGATCAGGGCTGTCTGCTGTTCGAACAAGGCAATCTCTAGCCTTTCCAGCGCCGCGGCCTTGCCCGCGACCCCGTCGGGAATCAAGGCTAAAGACTGTCGTGCGGCTTCCAATTGGTTAGATTCGATTTGGGCCTCAGCCATTTTCAGGCGGATGGTGTGGATCAGTGCCTGGGCGTCGGGGTTGTTTTTTTGGGCCTGTTCGGCCTGGGTCAACGCGCCGTCAAGGTCATTGTCGGCCAAACGTGCCCTGGCTTCGGCCAGTTGATCGGGCGGTTGTTTTTTAATGGCTTGCCTTGGCGGATCTTTTTCCAGTTTGGGCAGAATCAGCAGGGTGCCGGGGATCAGTGCGGCGTCTTCGGGCAGATCGTTGAACCAGGCCACGAGAAAGGCTTTGTCCGCATCACCAAACACTTTTTTGGCGACGGAAGCCGGATGATCACCGGACACCGACTGGTAGACTGCCAGGGGAAAGGGTGAAAAGCGGGTAACAACTTGTTTTAGCGCCGGCTGAAAATCGGGATTAAGACGCAGGGCTGCCAGAAATCGGTTGCGGGCTGCCGGCAGGTTTTTGCTGCCCAGTTGCGCCAAGCCGTCTTGATAGTGCATCTGAACTGCTGCGGTGATTTTTTTTTCGAGGCGGGCTATTTCGCGACGAGCCTCCGTCTGATTGATTTTTATGTGCTGAACCAGCCGCCAGTGATCCAATGCCATGGCAAGGTCGCCTCTTGATTCCAGCTGGCGGGCCCGTGCGCGGATGTCATCGACTTGCGCAGCCGCCCACCAGGGACCGGTGTGTATATATTCCGACACCGAGTCCACCATGCCGGCGCATCCCAAAAGGCAAAAAGCGGCTATACATGCGCAGGCAAGCAGCCGGTGTCTCATCAGTTCAGGTCCGCCGGGATTAAGGTGGTGAGCAAGCTGGCGAATCGCTCCGGGACGACTCCGCCGTCGATGACGGTTCGATGGATCGCAAACCGGTCGGCGAAAAAGGGGTTGTCTCCCGCTGACAGGATGAACGCCGCCGAAAAGCCTAGCTTGGCGGCCATGGCGGCCACCAGGCTGTTGGTGTCGCCGTGCGGATAGGCCAGGAACCGGCAGGGTGCATCCAGGTGCATTTCGATCGTTTTGCGGGCTAGGTGCATTTCGGATTCCACCGCCTTGAAGTAGGCTTCAAGCGGTTCTCCTTGGGAAAGGCGGGTCAATGACTGTCCGCTTCGGCCCCGGCATCCGATGGTAAAGCCATTGGCGTGTAATTCCTGGATACGGTCCCAGGACATGGCCCCTTTGCGGCCTACGCCGGCGGTGGCCACGAACACCGTGGCCGTGAATCCCACCTCTGTCAAGATCGGAATGGCGATCTCATCGAGCGCTGAGGATACGGTGTCGAAGGTGATCAGCACCGACCGGTGGGGCAGTTGGCCGGGAAATTCCATGAAAGCGACCAACTGGTCCGGGGTGATGGCGGTGAAGCCTTCGGATTTCAACCAGCGCATCTGCCGGTTGAATGCCGACCGGGCAACCCGCAGCTTGCGCCCTGATTCCTCGCCGATATCCACATAGGCCAAGACGGGTACACTCTGATAGCCGCCAGGGGTTAGGCCTCCCGGTCGAAACGGGGCCATGGGCACCATGACCGCCCGGCCTGGGGAAACATAATCAACTTCATTATATTCAAGAATCATCCACCCCTTGGAGGCATCGTTCAAATAGCGCCGGGCCATGTCGGCCGGCGCTTCTTCCTGGCGGGGGTTCACGAGGAGGGGCGGCACGGAGGCGGATGCGGCGTTTTTCTGCTGACCACACAGGGCCGGGGGGCGCAGGCCGCAACCAACCAGCAGGGCTGCGCAGACGACGGCAACCCGGAAAACCTTGCACGCGAGCGCAGGCTTCCACGGTCCAGGTAAAAAATCAATCGGTCGATTTGACATGGGCCCGTTGTCTGATGGATGTCACCCGAAAGATTTCCACGGGTGCGTTTTTACCCTTGATGGCGCGGGTGCCGGCCTTTTCAACGCTGATCATTGCATGCAGCTTTTTGTAAACGGCCTCCGTCACCAGAACTTCACCGGGGGTGGCCAGGTCGCTGAGGCGCGACGCCAGGTTGACCGTGTCGCCGATGACCGTATATTCCATTTTTGCCTGGGAGCCGATGTTTCCGGACACAATGGGGCCGGTGTGGATGCCGATACCCACGGACGACAGCAGGGGGTTGGCATGCGCATGTTGCCGGTGCAGCTGATCCATGAGATCCAGGGAGGCCCTCACCGCCCGTTCCACATGATCTTTCCTGAACACCGGCACACCGAATACGCCCAGCACACAGTCACCGATGAATTTGTCCACGTACCCCCCGAAGTCCAATATGGCGCGGGTGGCGATTTCGAAATAGGTGTTGAGCAACTCCACGACCGCCTCGGGTTCCCGCTCTTCCGCATAGGCAGTAAACCCCCGGATATCGGCAAAAAGAATCGTGGCGTCGTTCTTGTGCCCTTTGAGCCACATTTTTTCCGGGTCGGCGATGATCATTTCGAGCACCTCCTCACCCACATATTTTCCGAAGGACTGGCGGGTCAGCGTGTGCCGGAAAAGTTCTTCCCCCATCTGGTTGAAGGCGGTGGCCAGGTTGCCCAACTCGTCTTGCCTGTCGAGCTCCACGCGATAACGGTAGTCTCCCTTGCCGATGGCTTCGGTGGCGGCCACCAGTTGTGAAATCGGCCGGGAAAAACGAATTCCCAAAAAGATGGCAGTGGCCAGGCCGATGGTCATCATCACTAGGGTCATAAACAGGATGGAGCCCTTTTCCCTGTCCACCATCCGTTCGATAAAATCCAGCGAGACGCCCACATGGACGGCCCCCACGATCTTGTCCTGAAAGAGCACTTCCCGGGTCAGGTTCAGGATCTGTTCCCCGGAATCGGCAACGAAAGAAAAATAGGAGATATTGCCCCGGGTTGTCTGCAATGCCGTCGGCCTGGGTGTTGCCAACGCCGTGCCGATCCGATCCACCTCGGTATGAGCCCGGATCAGATCCCGGGTGTCGGTTACCACCGCATAGCGCAGACCTTCGGTCTCGTTGGCCTCCTTGATCAGGGTGTTCAGGCTCAGAATGTCATCGTCGATCAGCGGAATACGGGCGTTGTTGACAAAATAATTGAGGCTTACCGTCCCCAGGGTGACCGTCTGGTCGAAGAGCCGGGCCTTCTGCTTGCTGATGATGAAGATGCTGAACGAGACTGTGGTGACCGTAACGATCAGCAACGCGCCGACGCTAAGCTTGAGCCAGATCGGGATGGCCGGGGCGGGAAGCCGTTCGGCCAGGGGACCGCGTTGACGGCGTATGAGTTCACGGATGTTGTCCGACAGGGATGCAACGGAGATTCTGAAGTTGGAATTTATTGCCTCCACCACGGCAGCTTCGGAGGCTATTCCCAGGTCGGTAATCAATTGTCCCAGGCGGACGGCCTGACCGTCTTCAAGCAGTCGCTGCCGCTGGGCGTCGAGGGCGGTTTGCAGCTGTCTGTCGGTGATAATGCCCCGGTCCACCAGAACCTGGCCCAACTGCATGTCTCCAGGCGAACGGCGTTGGAAAAGCTGCCTGATTCCGGAGACGAGGGTTTTGGGGGGACGTTGCATATACATACCGCCGCATTGGGGGGTCAAGATCCCATGTTGCGTTCAAATCCAGACGGCAGGGGTTTCTTTTAGACGATCCGGTGACCGGTTAACAGCTGCCTGCTTCGTCGCCTCGCCGCTTTTGGTTTTCCCTTGAAGCAATGCGCAATGGGGTGCCATGTGACGCCGATCGGCACTGAATCAGAAAGGACTATAACGGGGTGGGTCGGCCGGTGTCAACACACAGCTAGTCGAGCGTTGACAGACCGTGGCCCCAAGGCTTATCTTAACCAGCATGGTATTGCCGCAGACAGCCCGATCCATGTGCGATTCTCAGTCACCTTCCGACAACCGGCTGAAGCGGTTTCAGGCAACCCCTTCGACAAAGGCGGCGAAAAATGAAGACGGCCAATGATATGATCCAGGAAAAGGGAAGCGATATTCTCTGTGTTCCTGTGGGGACCACTGTTCTGGATGCGCTCAAAAAGATGAACGCGCGTAAGGTGGGAGCGATTCTGGTGACGCGTGACGACAAACCGGTGGGGATCTGGACGGAACGGGATCTGATGCGCAACAGCCTCGAGGGTATATTTGATCCCAAGACTGCCCGCATCGAGGAATACATGACCAGAGATCTCATTTTTGCTCCGCACACCGACAGCGTTTACAACCTCATGGACAAGTTTTTGGGGCTGCGGGTGCGTCACCTGCTCATCGAAAAAGATGGCCAGAGCATCGGCATGGTTTCCAGCGGTGATGTGATGAAGGCCGCCATCCACGCAAAGGACACCGAACTGAAACAGCTCAACGCCATGGTGAGTTGGGACTACTACGAAAACTGGCGCTGGCGGCCCGAATCCAAATAGCGGTACAGACCCCCCAACGATCGACATCCATGCCCGGTCAGACGGTTTTCGGCTGGCGGGGCGGGCTTACCAGCGCCTCGCCATCGAGCACCTTGGTGCCTTCTTGATTGACGCAGGTGGTCTTCAGGCGGACCCGTTTTTTTTCTTCCATTTTTTCGATCACCTCCACCGTGGCGGTCACCGTATCCCCGATTCGCACCGGAGCCAGAAATTCCAGCGTCTGCTTCATGTATACGGTCCCCGGGCCTGGCAGGCGCATGCCGATCACGGCCGATATGAATCCTGCCGACAGCATGCCGTGAGCAATCCGTGTCTTGAAGAAGGTGCCCTGTGCATAGGTTTCATCGATGTGGGCCGGGTTTAAGTCGCCGGTGACGCCGGCAAACAGGTAGATGTCCGCGTCGGTGACTGTTTTTGAGAATCGATCCGAATCCCCGGTTTTAAGCTGGTCGAAAGTTTTACCAATCATGCTGCTTCCCCTTTGCGCGGCGGCCCTCGGCAGGCAGATCAATAAACAGCTGCGCCTGGTTAACTGCTGCGTTGCCTATCCGATCGGCTTGGTCTTGTCATGCCTGCGTCCATGAAGCGCGGCCGTCTGCCTTTCCGAGGGTTTTGGTACGTAGCGGCTTAAACGAAGTCCTCCACTTTTTTAAAGGCCTCGTCGACTGTTTTCTTATACTCCTCCCGACCTTTCTTGAAGGCATCAACCCATTCGCGGATGGCTTTTCTGCCCTCTTCGGGCATCCAGGTCGCCTGGTTGAGCATGGTGTTGGCCAGGGTTTCGGTCTGGTCCTGAACCATGACCATGGCGTTATAAGCATTGTTGAAGGCGCCTTTGTTGAAATCCACCATTTGCCTGAAGATTTGTTTCTGATCCATACTGACTCTCCTTTGGTATGTGATTGGCTGGTCTCGTGTATGGCTTAAATATAGATTGCCACCGGCAGATGTCAATGGGAAATTGTTGCAATGCACAAAAAAATGACTTGCCATTGTAAAATTTCCGAGGCTGTGTATATTTGATTTTAAAAGGATTCGCGGATCAAATTAAAGTGTGGTATATGTTGCAGTGTGTCAAACTTGGAAGGGAAAAGAATTCATGCCTGATCCCATCGTGTTGAAAAAATACAGCAACCGCCGACTATACGATACCCGGAACAGCCGCTATGTTACCCTGGAAGATGTTTCTGCAATGATCCGCGCCGGTGAGCAGGTGCGGATTCAGGACGCCACCAGCGGGGAGGATGTAACCGCTTTTATCCTCACGCAGGTCATTCTTGAAGCGGCCAAGCGCAGAAACAATTTGCTGCCGGTGCCGGTTCTGCACCTGATTATTCAATTCGGGGACAACCTGTTAGGCGATTTTTTTGAAAAATATCTGGAAAAAACCATCCAGAATTACATTGCCACCCGCAAGGCTTTTGACCATCAGTTCGACAAATGGCTCGACCTGGGGGTGGATATGTCCCGACGCATGCCGGAGGTGATGTCCGGAGTATCCTCCGTGGAAGCCATGTTGGAAATATTCGGTGTCCCCAGGCCGCCCACCACAGGCAACAACACGCCTTCGACCCACCTGGAACCACCGGGCAAGGGTGAAAGCGATCCACCAACGAACCGGTGACCCATTTAACCGCCCAATGTGTCGGGTGACCCGTTTGGTGCCATGCGCAAGCACAGCGCAGGCGGTTCCGACACCCCGAGGTGCCCATGCCCGATTTGAATTTTTTCGCTCCCGCTGGTCCGCCCCTGCGCTGGGTAACGGATGCTGTTGAATATGCCGGTGATTATTTCCAGCGGGCTATACTATTTGCCGATGTCATGAGGCGCCGGGGGAACCAGTACCTCGACCATCTCCGACGGGGTCAACCGCCGGTACTGGCTTTTTCCTACGACATTCTGCTTGACGGTCGAACGATCGACCCGCCCACCAATTACTATCTGGCCAGAATACGGGATCGCCGGGCGTCATCCGCATCAGGTCCTCCCCCTGCAGAGGAAAACCGACGGTCAATGCTTGCGGCCTCATGCACCAGTGCAACCCGGCGTCCGGTGATCATCATCGATCCCCGGGCGGGTCACGGTCCGGGGATCGGCGGCGCCAAACAGGATTCCGAAATCGGAATGGCTCTGGATCAGGGTTATCCGGTGTATGTGGTTCTCTTCAGCACCTGGCCGGTCGCAGGGCAGACCCTGGATCATGTTCAGCGGGCGCTGGCCCGGTTTGTCGAGGCGGTCCGGGACCGCCATCCGCAAGCCCGCCGCCCGGCCATCATCGGCAATTGTCAGGCCGGGTGGGCCACCGCACTGTTAGGGGCCATGCGGTCCGATATCACCGGACCCATCGTGTTGAATGGTGCACCGCTGTCCTACTGGGCCGGGGTCAAGGGGACCCATCCCATGCGCTACAAGGGTGGTTTGACAGGCGGTGTTTGGCAGGCCTCGCTATGGGGAGATCTGGGCAACAATTTTTTCGACGGTGCCCATCTGGTGGCCGGTTTCGAGGACCTCAACCCAGCCAATACCTTGTGGGACAAGCAGTACCACCTGTGGACCAGGGTGGATACGGAAGCCGACCGCTACCTGGATTTCGAGCGCTGGTGGAACGGCTATTTCATGCTTACATCCGAAGAGATTCATTTCATCGTGGACCAGTTGTTCGTGGGCAACCGTGCCCAACGGGGGCAACTGGTGATGAACGACCGGCGGGTGGATCTGAAGGCGCTCACGGGTCCCATCATGGTCTTTGCTTCCCGGGGAGACAATATCACCCCCCCCCAGCAGGCCCTCAACTGGATCCCGGCCGTGTGGGGGTCGGTTGACGAAATCCGACGGCGGCGCCAGGTCATTGTTTACATGGTCCACGGTACCATCGGCCATCTGGGTATTTTTGTCTCTGCGGGGGTCTCGCGCAAAGAACACCGTGAAATCATAGCCAGTATTGACCTGATGGACTATCTTTCACCTGGACTTTATGAAATGGTGATCACCGACGAAGCACCAGGCGGCATCCGGCACGTGGATTTCGAAGCGCGGGAGATGGCGGATATTTTGGCCCTTGACGATGGCATTGCTGACGAAAAAGCCTTTTTCGCGGCAGAGACCTTCTCCCGACTTAACGACAGTGCCTACCGGTGGATGGTGCGGCCCTGGGTGAAGACCGGGGTGACCGCGGCCGCGGCCGAAACCCTCCGTCAGCTGCATCCGCTGCGAACGTCGCGTTATGGCTTTTCCGACCTGAACCCGCTGATGTCCACGTTGGGCCACCTTGCAGAAAACGTGAAAGACCAACGGCGTCCCGTCTCGCCGGACAACCCCTTTTTGGCCATGCAACATATCTTTTCCGAAACAGTATCCAAAAGCCTGAATCTGTACCGCGATATTCGCGATCAGGCATTTGAATCCTGGTTTTATGCGGTTTTCGATAATCCGTGGATTCGTGCACTGTCGTCTGATGAATGCAGCCATGGCGATGCTGAAACGTCCGCATTCCGGCCCGACGCGCTGGAACCGATCGACGCGGGGGGGTTCGCCGAAGCGGTGGTCAGGATCATGACCGCCCTGGCCCATGCCGGCGGCGGTACCCGTCGCCGGAAACTTGCTGCATATGACGCCCTGGCCGGCCAGGACATCCGCCTGGCGGATCTTCATGGACCGGCCTTGCGTTCAATGGTCAAAATGCAGTCGAGTCTTATGGCTGCTTCACCGGAAGCCGCTCTTGCCGCCCTGACCTGTCTGCTGCCCAGCCGGGCGGATCGGCAAAAAGCCCTGGCCATCGCTTTTGGGCTGATGGCCAATGAGACCGATGCAGGCCCCCAGCTGGTTCGCATGCGCGATGCCATCGCCGCGGTGCTCACCTGACCAAGGAGGATGTGACATGCCACGAGGTGTCTGCAACTTCTCAAAAGGGTATCTGCCGACGGGCTTGGCCTGCATGGCGTCCAGGGATGTTGCGCAGGCCGGGGCCCGAACGGCCATGGAGCACCTTTTCCGATGAACCCATCCAGCCCGCGGATTGGATCCGCACCCCCGACCTGGATCGATCTCGGCGCGCTCCGGATTGCGCTGGTGGCCTGCGGTACGGGCTGGTTGGTGGTGGAAAAGCCCTGCGGGATGAGCATCCACAACGATCCGGGAGGAGACCTGTGTTCACTGACCCTGACTGCTGTGCGCAAGGGACATCTGCCGGCCGTGGGCCGGAATGTACCCGCCATTCATGCCGTCCATCGCATCGACCGGGACACTAGCGGCCTCGTGCTGCTGGCCGGCGATCCGGAAAAACTGGCTTTTTTCGGTGGGCAGTTCGCCGCCGGGACCGTTGGCAAGCACTACCTGGCCCTGGTTCATGGCCGTCTTGAAGGGCTGCACGGCAGTTCTGACGGGTCTGAATGGGACTGGCCGCTGACCGCTGAGGCCGCCGGGCGGAACGACCCCGCAGGTAAGGGCAAGCGGATGCCTTGCACCACCCGATGGCGGACGCTGGCCCACAGCCTGCATTATTCCCTGGTCGCGTGCGAACCGCTGACCGGCCGAAAACATCAGATCCGGCGGCACGCCAAACTGGCCGGCCATCCGATTGTCGGGGATCGACGCTACGGTTCGGGTCGTGCGCTGGTTTTCCTGCGCCGGCACTCCGACTTCAGTCGACTGGGGTTGCATGCCCATGCCCTGACCCTTTGTCTGCCCGGTGCAGTCGAACCGACCACCTTCATGTCAGGCGGGCTGCCCGATCAGATGCGGCTATTGCTGGAGACGGACCAGTGACCGCCGCCGGTTGTTTTTAAATCCGTCAAGGCGGATAAGAGGCAAAACATGTCTGATGATGCCAACCCCTTTCAGGGAAAAATGGTGGATATCCTCAATTATGGTGCCTTGAACCTGGCCATGGGTATCGGGTACCGCAGCGGGGTTTTCGATGTGCTGGATGACCAAAACCGGCCGTGTACGGTCGATGAAATCTGCAGTGCGGGGGGGCTCAACCGCCGATACATGCAGGAGTGGCTGGGGGTGATGGTCTGTGCAGGCATTGTGGACCTGGTCCGGGGTGATGACGACGAGCCTCGGTTCTTCCTGCCCAAATCCCATGGGGATGTGCTTGCCCGCCGGGCCGGCAGCGCCAATTTAGGAGTTTACACCCAGGAGATACCCCTGCTGACGACTTGTGCCATGGCACGTGTGGTTCAGGGCTTTCAGACTGGTGATGGAATCCCTTATGAACAGTATCCTGACTTTCATGATTTTATGGGGCAACTGGGGGAGGCCAAACACCGTCAGGTGCTGGTGGACGTTTTTTTGCCGTCGGTGGATGGCGGACGGATAGTCAAGGCCCTGCAACGGGGCATCCAGGTCTGCGACCTGGGATGCGCCCAGGGGGTCGCCACCATCCTGATGGCCCAGGCCTTTCCCGCCAGTCGGTTTACCGGCATCGACATCAGCGGTGAAGCGCTTGATACGGCCCGTTTCGACGCCCAGGCCAAGGGATTGACCAATGTCGGGTTCGAACAGCGCGACGCGGCCGGCCTGCGTCATTCCAACGACCTGTCCGGACGATTTGACTACATTACCGCTTTCGATGCGATCCATGACCAGACCCGTCCCCTGGAGGCGCTGCAGGGAATTTATGAAATATTAAAAGACGACGGGGCCTTTTCCATGATCGACATTGCCGCTGAAAGCAGTTTGGACGGCAACCGAAACCACCCCATGGGGGCATTTTTGTATACGGTCAGCCTGATGCACTGTATGCCGGTGGGGCTTGTGGATGACGGTGCCGGTCTGGGGATGATGTGGGGCCGTCAGCTGGCCGAACGGATGCTTGGGCAGGCCGGTTTCAGACGGGTTGCGGTGATGGAAATACCCGACGATGCGTTCAATCTGCACTTTTTCTGCAGAAAATAGCTCCAGATGGAAGGCCTTTACCGCGAACTGGAAATCGATTGTCATCCGTATTCGGTTGCGGTGGCGTCAATTCAACCGATGGTATTTTTCACAATCCCCACCAGCTTTTCCGGATCGAAGGGCTTTTTGACGAAGGCAATGGCGTCCTTGATCGCGTGGTCACCGTCGATGCCGCTGACCACGATGACCGGGGTGTCGCGCAGCTCGTCGTCCTTACGCAACTTTCTGTAGAAACGGGGCCCCCATTCGCCGGGCATCTGCAGGTCCAGGGTGATCAGGTCGGGCTTCTCTTTTTTGACCACATCCAGGCCTTCCATGGTGCTGGAAGCGGTGCATGTCTCGTAGCCGTTGTCGCTGAAAACGGCTTCCAGATATTTCACCACAATAGGGTCGTCATCGATGATGAGAATTTTTTTTGGCATGGAAGAAGGCTCCTAAGCATTGCTTTTTGTATCAATTTCTCGGGGCTGGAATCAGGTCTGTCAATGCGCCGCGGTCACGGTTGTCCTTTCTTGTGGCACTCCCCGCACATGATGGGCCCCTTTTTCAGTTCCTGGTGGCAGCCCTTGCAATGGGTGTGGAATGCCTTGATCAAGGTCGGCCGGTCGTCGGAGCCTTCCAGATCGTGACATTCCGAACAACGCTGGTCTTCCGAGGATTCACCTTCCACCCGCTCGCCGTCTGCGTAGACGTGGTGACATTCGGCGCAGTCGTCAATATCCGCCGCTTCATTGTGTTCGTCATGTACGAACACCGACGGCGTGCGCTGCGGATTGCTGAAGACCGAGTTGTCCACGGCAGTCATGTCGTCCTGGGACCATGCCGAGGTCAGGACGAAAAGGATTCCAATCAGGGATGAAAGGGCCATCCGTGGGACGATTTTCATATTTCCTCCCGGTTTCACACAGGCTTTTCCATTACTTCGTAAATGATATCTCCGAAGAATTTGATTTCCAGGCCGATTTCATAGTGGTGCACGATGTCGTGAAGGCCGCTGTGGCAGTTGTGGCATGGTGCCACAAGGACCTCGGCGCCTTTGGTCTTGGCCCCGAAGAGCTGCTCGGCCTTGACCCGGTTGCCCTCGATGCGCGTCATCTTAAACGGGGGGCCGGTGTTAATCACCCCGCCACCGGCACCACAGCAGTAGTTGTGCTCCCGGTTGGGGTGCATTTCGATCACATTCTCGCACAGGGCATGGGCCACGTAGCGCGCCTTTTCATGCAGCCCACCGCCGCGCACAACGTTGCACGGATCGTGAAGGGTGACCGGCGGTTTGTACTTTTTGGCGATCTTGATACGGCCCGCTTTGATGAGATCGTAATAGAATTCGATGGCGTGGACAATGGTGAAGGGCGGCATGGACCATCCCAGCCAGCGGTTGCCCATGTCGTAGACCGAGCGGAAGGCGTGGCCGCACTCACCCATGACGATCTTTTTCACCTTGAGCCTGGCTGCGGTCTCGAAGTGGGTGCGCTTGATGCGGCCCATGATTTCATTGTCGCCGGTGAACATGGCCATGTCGCTGTTGTCCCAGCCCAAGGAGGCGGGCATGGTCCAGTTAATGCCGGCCACATGCATGATGACAGCCGCCTGGTAAATCAGTTGGGCCTGGAACTTCGGCTCCGGGGCGATGACGCTGTACATGATGTCTGCACCCTCTTTTTCCAGGGGGATGCGCAGGTTGGGGATTTCCGCCTGGGCCTCCTCCTCCTGCCACTGGAGGGTGTCGGGCCATTCATCACCCTTGACCCACATCTGGTTCATGGTTACGGAATGGCTGTGGGCTGTGTCCTGAATGTATAGCGGAGTGACCCCCAGCTTGTGGATGATCCGGCGCACCACGCTCATCAGATAGGCGATGTCGATGCCGAAGGGGCAGTACTGGGCACAACGTTTGCACAAGTTGCATTCGGTGTGGGCGATGATGGCTGCCTGGCGAATGAATTCCGGGCTTACACGCCCCTTTTTCCTTAACATTTCCCAGATGGTCTGTTTAACCTTGCCCACCGGTGAGTAATGGGGGTCGTTGTCGTGGGACAGGTAATAGTGGCAGGCTTCCGAACACAGGCCGCAATGGATGCAGGTTTCCACATAGATTTTTAACCGGGCGCCGGTTTCCGAATCAATGACGCTGTTGATCACCGACTGGATTTTCTCCTCCGTGAGCCGTGAGATGCCGACATCGATTCCTTCGTCGACGACCGGGGTGGCTTCTTTTTTTGACGGTTCGGCCATTTCGAGAACTCCTTTTCAGCAGCCACCGGATTTGAACGCCCCCGGCGGCTGATTGGTTTACACCGCTGCCCTACCAGTCCCTGGCATGCCGAACCTTGCCGAATTCGGAACCCATGTACGCCCGGGTAAAGGGCGAGAAAAGCATGTGGCTGAGACGGGTGAAGGGAATCGCAGCCAGCATGATGTTACCGGCCAGCACGTGCAGGGACATCATCAGTGGATAAGCGAACCACTGATGGTAGGCAATCAGCCCCGTAATAAAAGGAGCCGCCACGATGGCCAGAATCACGAAGTCCGAAGGCGAGGTGACAAATTTTACCTCCGCCTGGGTAAGTCTTCTCACCAGGAAGTAGACGGTTCCCAGGATGACGATTATCGTCATGGCATCGGCGACGGCGTCGGGCAGTGTCCACCAGCTGATTCCGAATGCCTCGTCCCAGAGAACCACGTGGGAGAGCAGAAAGATGGGCGTGACCAGAAGGCAGAGGTGAAAGGCGAAGGTGACGACGGTGAGCACGGGCTGCCGCCGCCAGTTAACGGTGGCAAAAGGGGTAATCCAGTGGATTATTGATCTCAGGCTATAGCGCCAGCTCATATAGGAAAAGATGAATTTTTCTTTGTCGGCTACCAGCTTCAACAGACTGGCAATTCGATAGATACTGCCGCCGAAAAAGAGAATAAAGGCGACCCATGCCAGCGGTCCGCTCACGAAGTTGTAGAAGGTATGCATAAGTTTCTCCTAACCGACGATATCAGCAACCGGCACGATACGCCGCACGTAGTTGCCGGCTTCGAGGGTGCGCAGCAGCAGCTGCGCTCCGTCCGGACTAAAGACCGGCTCCCAGGCGGCGTCACAGGACATGGACCAGACCCGGTTGTTCACCGTGTAGGTGTACTGACCCTCTTTTTCCACCATGGCGGCCACATCTCTGCCGTCCGGGCTGAAGACCGGCTTCCAGGCCATGTCCCAGGCTTGGGACCAAGGGCTGCCGTCCACCACCACCCTAAAGGTCTCCCCATCCTTGGCCAGGGCGGCGATTCGCCTGCTGTCGGGGCTGAAGGTCGCGTCGGTAACCAATGTGGAAAAAGTAGCCGTCCAGGGCACCCCGTCCACAGCCATGGTCCAGCGGCCGTATTTAGGGGCCACGACGGCGGCCAGCCGGCTTCCGTCGGGACTGAACATCTGGTGCCAGAGCTGGACAAAGCGGCGGTCCCAGACAGGTTTGTCATTTTCGGCCAAGGCCCACATTCCCTTTTCCCTAACCGGAGCCACCACGGTTCCGGTGACCGGGTTGAATACCGGTTCCCAGACGGTTGTGTAGCGGGATTGCCACGGTACGCCATCCACGGCGATGGTGTATTCGTAAAGGTTGAGCCGGACTTCAGCCGCCAGGTGCTTTCCATCCGGGCTGATGGCCAGGTTCCAGACATTGACAAAGCGCATGTCCCAAGGTCGGCCGTCCAGGGCGGCAGTGAAGCTGCCCTGCTGGAATTTATGGATTTCTCCCGAGTCCACATCCGCCACCTGAACGGCGCCGGCAGTATGCCGGCCGTCCGGGCTCAGGGCAAAATAGGTCATGTTGGCATAAAATTGCTTCCAGGGTTCCCCATTAAGAACCATGGCATACTTCATATCCTGCTGCACCGCGGCGGCGATATTGGTGCCGTCGGCACTGAAGCGGGGCTCCCAGATGTAGCCGAATTTTTTCTCCCAGGCCACCCCGTCCACGGCCATGGTCCACTCGCCCATTTCCGAAACCAGGGCGGTCAGGCGGCCGTCCGGCGAGAAACGCAGATGCCAGATCTTATCGAATACCGCTTCTCCCCAGGCCTCACCGTTGGCACGGACGGTGAATTCGCCCTCGTCAAGGTTGACAATGGCGGCGACTTTCTCGCCGTCGGGGCTCACATAGGGTTCTTCAACCCATCGGTATTCCTTTTTCCAGGAATCCAGTGGGATCTTTTTTTCACCGCGCTCCCAATCCCAGCTTCGGGCATCGACCATAGTGCCTCCTCGTTGAAACGCTGCTGCGTGGACGACCATGTGCTCACGGACGAATACAAAAAATTTTAATTTTTATACGGATTAGGATTCAAAATCGCAAGTTTGTTTTTAACCATATGCACACAAACACCCGTGATGATCACGACCTTGCATTCTGGCTGACGGCTTTCACTGCGGCCTCCAGCGTATCCATGTAGGGGGCGAGCCGTGTGACGCCCACCATATTGAAGATGGTCTTGAAATTTTCCGACAGGCCGGTAATGCAAAAACGGGTTCCGTCCGATCTGGCTTCGGCGATGAGGCGGGTCAGCAGGGCGATGCCGGTCCCATTGACCGCTGCATGCTCGTCGAACCTGAGCACGATTCCCTTTGCGTCAGCAGCTGATGCCTGGTCCATCAGTGCCATGAGCAGCGCTTTGTGTGCGCCGGACAAGGTGCCACGAATCACCAGGATGGCCACATCCGACGAAATATCCATCTGAACGGGAACGATACCCCGCTGATCGTTCAGCAGACGTGCTTCCGCGCGTTTGAGGGCGGCATCGAGCGCGCTGCGCCGGATGGGTTTGGTAATAAAGTCGGTGGCTTCGAGGTTCAGGGCGCGAACCGCGTGGTCCATGTCACCGTGGCCGGTTATGACGATGACCTCTGTTGCCGGGGCCTCCCGCTTGATTGTTTTCAGCACCTCGAACCCGTTCATACCGGGCATTTTAATGTCAGTGAAAACGATGTCCGGGTGGTGTTTTCCAAGCAGTTGAAGCCCTGCTGCGCCATTTTCGGCGGTCATTGCGGTATATCCATAAGCATTCAGAAACAGACGGAACATGGTCAAGGTGGCTGCTTCGTCGTCGATGACCAGAACCGTTTTTATCGTGTTTCTTGCAAAGGTCATTGTTCGGGGCGGCGTTGGGATTAAATGGATTTTTGATCCGGCGTCACTGATCGTAGACAGGGTAATGATACCTGAAACAAGTATAATTGCAACGATTTCCTTGATGGTGAGAATCCTAGGAATCGCGGTCGTCGTCGGCGTCTCTGTTTTTCCGCATTCGGGCTCATGGTGTTTGCACCGGGTATGCCATGTGTTGTATATCCATGTCGTGGACGTATGCATCTAATACCGCCCGTTTGATCTTCAGGCAACCTGATTGAAAAACTGAGCGCCATGGCTGACCCTCGTACCCATTCCAAAATTGTTCCGCCGGACCTTTCCCGGATCATTTCCCGGTCTCGTCTGATTCAGCGCGTCTCCGCTGCGGGTGCCGTGCCAGTCATCCTGATCACTGGCCAGGCAGCCCAGGGAAAGACGACGCTGGCGGCAGAGATTGTCCGCCTCGACGGTCCGGTTGGTGCGTGGATGCACCTGGATCCCTCGGACGACGACCCGGTCAATTTTTTCCACTTGCTGGTCCATGCCATCAACGCGGCCCAACCAGGACTGGATGTCTCCCCATTTCTGAAAAACCCGGCTATCACGTTCGGGCCGGAATCGAGTCCCGCCCGTATTGCCGAACGGGTCGGGGTATTTCTGCAAACGGTTATTGCCAAGGCTCCGGTTCGTCTGGTGATTGACGGGCTGGATGATCTGTTCAGCAACCCAGGCAGCCTGGCAGTCATCGATATCATGCGCAAGGTTATTTTTCCACCCAGCCGCCTGTTGATGGTGTCTCGTGAGATTCCGCCACTGACCCTTGACGCGCTGCAAATGCGACATGAACTGCTGGTTTTGGACAACGATGATCTGGCCTTTACCACCGATGAGATTTTCCGTTTTTTCCTTGACCTGCATGGTCTGCATCTGGCTCCGCCCCAGTTGACCAGAATTCACGAGATCACCGATGGATGGGCTGGTGGACTGGTTCTGGTGTGGGAAGCGTTAAGCCATGTTCCCGAGGACCAGCGCATCGGTTTTATCAACAATGGACTCCCCACTGCCATGCAAGGCAGACGGTCGGCCTATTTTTCCGAAGCGTTTTTTTCGGGCCTGGAGGCGTCCCTGCGACAGTTGCTGATTCGTTCGGCCATATTCGACACAATCAATGCGAAGCTGATTGCCTGCTACCTGGGCGACACCACGGAAGAGGAAATCGACTGCCTTCTGGCCGACCTGGTGCGACGGAATTTATTCATCCACCCCTTTTTCGATCCCAGCACCGGTTGGGGATATCGCTACAACCAGCTTTTCCGTGATTTTCTGCTCGATAAATTCCAAAATTCACTCGACAAGCCGGAGCAGCGGGTCCTTCTCATCAGGGCTGCGGATCTGATCTGGGATGAAGGCAATTTCGAGGGTGCCATTCGTTTATTTCTGCAAGCCCAAAGCTTTGACAAAGCGGCGGCTGGAATAAAAAAAATTGCCATGGGCCTATCCGCTCAGGGCCGTTTTGCCGACCTGGCCGGGTGGATCGACATGCTGCCCGATTCGCTTTTTCAGGACGATGCCTGGCTTTCGTTTTATCGGGCGGCGGGGGATCGCATCAGCGGCGGGCGCAGGAATATAACGGCCTTTTCAAAATTATTGAACCGATTCGCCGCCGAAGGAGATCAGCGGGGTCAACTGATGACACTGGCTTACCTCATCGAGACCGCCATTTTCATAAGCCATCCGGCAGGAGACCTCAAACGCTGGCTCGAATCGGCCTGGAAGCTTATCGAAAGGGTGAGTGGAAACGAATACTACCCATTTGCCAAGGCCGTGCTGTGGATGCAGGTGGCCTTTGGGTACATCTCCGGTGCCGGGGACCTGCAAAAGGGCCTCTCCGCCTGCCGCAACGCCATGCTGCTGGCCGGCACCATCCGGGACGATATTCTTACGGTCAACGCTACCATTATCCACGTTTTCGGGCTTTCCCTTAGCGGCGAATTTTCCGCGGCGGAGAAAGCCCTGGCCACCATCCAGGATCTGGTGGCCGCCGCCTATCCGGAGTACCGCGCACTGCGAAACATCGTTTGCATGAAGCTGGCCTTGTCCAAGGGTGATTTGGAGCTGGCTCAGCGCCTGCTTGATGCCAACCAGGGGGATATAGACCGGTTCGGTCTGCTTTTCCTCTATCCCATACACGTGGATCTGACCGGTCTGCTTCAGATCCAGCAACGGCGTTATGAGGCCCTGGGACGCACCGCCCGCCATCTCAGCGATGTGGCCACCCTGACGGCCAACCCTTTCTACAGCGGACTGGCCTTGCGCCTGCGGGCGCTCAATGCCTATCATCAGTGATCAGCGACACCAACCACATCAGCGTGCACCTGCAGTTCGGC
>NZ_JAWOHB010000110.1:0-17970 GCF_046496365.1 Desulfosarcina sp. | reverse complement strand
GAAATATTTCCGACGATTTTCGGGAAGATCTTGAATTGAAAGGTCACACGGTTGTGAGCGGCCAGCCGGGCGGCATAGGTTGCGCCCAGGAAAACGAACCACACAAAGGCCATACGTGAGAGTTCTTCGCCCCAGGGGATGGATGCCGGCAGCGAGTACGATTGAAGAATCGGGATATATTGAGAAAGAATGAGGGCTGCGCCGAAAACCAGCCGGAGCACAATTTGCAGAAAAAGCAGACACACAAAAAACACCAGCAGGATCTGGCAGACATAGCTTTCAAAATTGTCCAGAAACTTAAGCAGGGGTCTGGCTTTCATAAGCGGCTCCGAAATTGGGAAATAAATCTGCCCGGCATTTGCCGGGCAGATTTATTAAGGTTTATCGTCCAAGGGCTTTCAACACTTTATCAACTTCGGCCTTGCCGCCGACGGTGTCGTAAAACTTCGGCCACACCTTCTCCATGGCAATTTTTGACCACTCGGCTTCATCTTCGACTTCGTTGTATTTAACGCCCTTTGCAATCATGTTCTGTTTTGCTGCCTCAGACTTGGTGACGCTGAAGAGCAGATTATACTGCTGGGCCTCGATCCCCGCACGGGTGAACATAGCCTGATCCTCGGCGGGCAGGGACGTGAAAAATTTCTCCCCAACCACCAGGGGCTGAAGCGAAAACAGATAGTGAACTTCTGAAGTGTAGTTCTGAACTTCATAAAACTTCATGGAGAAGTTCGTGATGTGGGGGTTGTCCTGCCCATCAACTACTTTCTGCTGCAACGCCGTGAACGTTTCAGGCCATGCCATCGGAATCGGTTCGGCACCGAGCGCCTGCCAGGTGTCGATCATGATGGCGTTTTTGGGCACCCTGATTTTCAGGCCTTTGAGGTCGGCGAGATTGTGGATCGGTTTTTTCGAGTTGGTCAGGACGCGGAAATTGGAATAGGCCCAACCGAGCACATGAACACCGGCTTCTTCGATCAGGACGGCGCGCCACTTGTCGCCAAGCTCGCCGGTGGTCGCCTTGACGGCATCGTCAAAGCTTTGCATCAGATAGGGAAGCGTTAGAATGCCAACCGATTTTGCAAATGGTGTAATGTTGTTTACGGCGACAACGGCACCGTCAAGGGATCCCCTGCGGGAATCTTTTACCATTTTCTGCTCGTCACCGAGTTGTCCGGCGGGAAAAAGGTCAACCTTGTATTTCCCCGCACTGGTATGTTCGATAATTTCTTTAAAGCGGAGGGCCAAAACGCCCTGGTCTGAGTCGATGGGATCACCCAGACCGATTTTCAATGTTGTCTCTGCGAATGCAGATACTGGCAGCATCAACGCTGCCACCAGAAACACCAGTAGACTGAAAGAAGTAAATCGTTTCATACGCCCTCCTAAGTTAAAATTGGTAAATGATCTTCTGCCAAACAACGACACGCCATGCGGTTTAACAAAACACGGGTCCATAAAAAGATACGGCACATGAAGGATCGATCATGTGCCGCGGGTGAAAAACAGAATCTTACTTAAAGCATGATGATTTTTAGGATTAAACAGTGCAGGTATGTGTGCAGCCACGTTTATGTCCTTTGAAATAATCTATAATTTGTCCTGTTCGCGGGAGTTTGAATTTTTACAATTCTGGCTGAAAATATCTGAAAACCACTCGGATGTCAATTAAAATAGAATATATTTTATAAAATATTTTAGTATAAATGGTCGGAAATCGGCCCAGGGTGTGAGGATCTGGTTAAGGAGCAGTTGCGTTCATCCCCCCGACCGCCGGACCACATACCCCATGCCTTTGAGCTCGGCCAACAACACCTCCCGGTGATCCCCCTGGATTTCAATGCTGCCGGCCTTGACCGTGCCGCCGCTGCCGCATTTCTGCTTGAGGGTTTTGGCCACCCGCTTCAGTTCGCCGTCATCCAGGGAGATGCCGCTAACCACGGTTACGCCCTTGCCTTTGCGGCCTTTTGTGGATCGCCCGACCGTGACGATGCCATCCCCTGCATCCGGTACCGATGACTTACGGCAGGTGCAGCGGTCCAGATTCTTTTTACAGTCCGGGCAGGTTCGGCCGTGTTCGGTGGAGTATACCAGCCGGGAATTTTTGTTTTCGATCGGAGGCATTTCCGTCCTTTTCGAGAGAGTGAAAAAGGCTTTAGAAAGGAACCTTCTGCCTCAAGGTCTTCTGCTTTCCCCGCCTTGTCTTGCCGTCCATGCGCCGCCGCGCAGAGCCACGGGTGGGGCGGGTGGGTTTGCGCTTCCTGACCGGTACCAGGCTGCTGCGGATCAGGTGCGCCAGACGCATCAGCGCCGCGTCCCGATTTTTTTCCAGGCTGCGATATTCCTGGGCCTTGATCACAATCGCACCGCTTTTGGTAATACGCTGGTCCCGACACCCCAGCAATTTTGCCTTGACGGCTTCCGGTAAAGACGACGCACGGATGTCAAAGCGCAGATGTACGGCCGAGGACACTTTGTTGACGTTCTGCCCGCCGGGACCCTGGGAGCGAATGGGGGTCATTTCAATTTCGTTGTCCGGGATGGACACGTGGCTGGTTATGGATAGCATTGATTATCGGCCGTGAGATTTCCCCCAAAACCCAAAATTGTCCTTACGGCGCTGAGCGGCCATCGGGGATCCTGCTGGAAGTCCTAGATACCCGCCTGCAAATGCGCGGGTTTCAATGACAATGGCTTGTTACCAACCAGAGGAATTTAAAATTCTATTGCGCCGGAGCTGATAACGGTCGCGGCGCGCTTACCATCCGGTTTTACCCATGGGGCAGGCCGGATACCGGCAGACCGGGCAGTTCAGGCACAATCCGCCCACCGCAAAGCGGGCCAGATCACGTTCGTCGAGTATCTCGCCGGCCAGCAGCCGGGGCAGCACCAGATCGAAAACCGTAGTCTGATGGTAAAGCGCGCAGGCCGGAATGCCGACGATGGGCATCTCGCCCCGGTAGGCCAGCTGGAACATGGCTCCCGGGAGCACCGCTGCACCGTAGTACAACGCATCCACGCCGGCCATGCGGATGCCGTGGCGGGTCACGTCGTCCGGATCCACCGACATGCCGCCGGTGGTGATGATCATGTCCGTATCGGCGGCGGCAAACCGACCAATCGTGTCAGCGATGCGTTCGGGATCGTCGGGTAGAATCACGGTCTCCTGCAGGGATGCCCCGAAGGCGGCCAGTTTTTCCCTGACAACGGCTTCGAACCGGTCTTCGATCAGTCCATCGTAAACTTCGTTGCCGGTAATGGCCAAACGGACGTTTTTGCGATGGTAGGCCTTGACGCTGAACACGGGCCCCTGCGCCGTGGCCAGGGCCACGGCCCGGTCCAGCACCTGCCGCTCGATCACCAAAGGGATCGCCCGGGTGCCGGCCACGATCTGTCCCCGGGAAACCGGCAGGTTGTTGTGCAAGGCGGCACACATGACGTCGGGGATCAGGTTGAAATCCACCAGGGCCGGAACGTTGATCTTCAGCAAACCCGTGTAGGCGGCCTGAAGCTGCAGTTTGCCCTCGCTGGGCTCCCGACCGAAGGTGACGCCGGGGCCGGCTAGGGCCGCGGCCAGTTCCACCACCGCGTCGTCTTCGTGGACCTGGTCGGCGTTCAGGTCGAGGATGTACAGGTGCCGTTTGCCCAGCCGCATGAGCCGGCAGACATCCTGCTCCCGGACCTTATGGCCGCGTCGAAAGGAGGGTCCCTTGAACTCGCCCGGGCGAATCTCCGTGATGTCATGCGCCAGGCGCGTGCCCACGGCTGCTTCGACGTTGATCTTGGTCATGCCGCCATTGTACTGGCGGGTGTGGTGGGTCCGGCACATGGGCTATGTCCTTTTCTTCCAGCAGTCGGTATCAGGCGGTTTTCAGATCCCGGTTGACTCCCAGCGGCCGATAGTAAGTACCGTGGGCACAGGGGCGGCATAGCACCCGATCATGGACCAGTACTTCCTTCTTGTCCCGGACCATGGTCCCGCATCCGTCACAACGGATCTTGAAACAAGAGGGCCCCGGCATGTCGTGGACGGGTACATCCACTTGCACCCACGCCAGGGTAAAAAGAGCGCTGTCGGGCATGTTTCGATAACCATCGATCTGCCGCTGGCGGAGATCGGCCACACCGGGTGCGTAGACACGGGCCAGGTCCCGGGAAGACTCGGTGGAGACAATTCGGACGGCCGCGCCGCTCTCAAGGTTGACGAAGGTGGCCGCCATGATGCCGTTGTCCACAAATTTCAAGGAGCGCCGGCCCAGCTTGACGCCGGTGACATAGGCGATGGCGTCCGTGGCGCAGCGGTCGATCTCCACATAAACGATTAGTTTTTTGATCTGGGGCGGTTGGCCGGGGTTGTCCAGGCCGATCAGCCGGCAGCCCAGCATGGCCATGCGCACACCCACCACCTGTCCGGGGCACAGGTGACCATGGGCGCGGGCCGACCCTTCCAGCAGGGTTGCAAAATCATCCATGGTCTCATCGTCCGTTTGATTATGTTTGTCTTAACATAACCATGGATCAAAAACAAAGCACTTCTTGATTGCGGTCGATGGTCGAAGCGATCGCAACCCAGACACCACTATCGACCAAGTGAATTGCTGCGGCTATTGCCCCAGAATCAACCGATGGGGATCACACGTCTACGGGGGTATCAGCCTGTCGGCGTGGACATTCACAAGCGTTGTTTCCCTTAAGCGCTCGCATCCGGAAGTTGTCCCGTATGGAGCCACCCTCTCAAACGGTAGTAATCGTCAACCAGCTGTCTCAAATCCGCGGACGCGATCCGGCGCCCGTCGGGCAGGGCCTCGTTCAACAGCCGTCTGGGCAGCCAGTCGTCCGTTGCCCGCAGGCCTTCTCTCAAATTGAAGCGGCGGGCGCTGTCGGTAACACGGGCCGCCAGAGCCTGCAGGTCCGACTTCTGCAAGGTTTCACCGGTAGTCAGGGCGATCATGTTGCCCAACTCCTCCCAGGGGTACAGATCCCGGTAGAACCGGCAGACGATCAGGGTGTCGAAGAGGGTACAGCGGTCCTCAAAGTCGATAAACATGGCCACCTTGTCTTCAATCTGATCCGGATCGATGAGACCGCTCAACTCGGGTTTGTAAAAAGTGGTCCGCAGGTGGCAGGCGCCCCGGTCGGCAACGGCATAGGCCAGCCCCATGCCTTTGAGCACCCGGGGATCATAGCCCGAGGGTTCCAGTCCTTTGACATGGACGGCGATATCTTCCAGACCCAGCTCCTCGCTGGCCGGCCGGATCCCTTCGGCCAACAATCCGCCCACATCCTGCCGCAGAACGATTTTTTTAAGCAACGCGGCAATCTGATCGGGCTGGTTGTAGTCGATATCCAAATCGATTTTACCCCTTCGTCTGGCTTCGATGGCAAAAGCAGCCAGGTTTCCCGAGCTCATGGTATCCAGCCCCATGCGGTCGCACAGATCGTTTAGGTAAACGATCTCCTCGATCCGATCGATCATGCACAGCCCGCCGAAAGCATAAATGGTTTCATACTCCGGTCCTTCCAGGGTCAACCCCTGGTGGCGGCCCTGCTGGACGCGAACCGACTTGCCGCAGGCCAGAAAACAGGTCCGGCAGGCTTTGGGGGTGGGCTGGCAGTGCTGCCGGATACTCTCTGCATTGATGTTTTCGAATTGCCGCACCGAACCCTGAGACCAGTATCGGCTTGGAAACCCCCCGGCCTTGTTGAGGATGTCCACCATCATGGGTGTTCCGTTATTGCGGTAAGCCAGGGTGACGGGATGATTCTTGTAAAGGGCCAGTTTCTCCCTGGCATAGGCTTTGAGCCCTTGGGGATCGGCAAAGGGACGCTTCTGGCTGCCGTGAAAAACGACGGCCTTGATCTTTTTGGAGCCGAGTACCGCGCCCATCCCAGTTCGTCCGCATACCCGCCAACCGTCATTTTTGACGATGGCAAAGCGCACACAGTTTTCACCGGCCGGGCCGATCACCAGAATTCCCGGCGACTGGGCGACCACCCGCTTGCGTACGGCCGCCTCGGTCTCGAAGGTGTCCAGCCCCCACAGATCATCCGCCGCATGGAAAAAAACACCCTGGTCAGTGATCTCCAGCCACAATGGACGGTCCGAAGCACCCTTGATCAGAAAGGCATCGAAACCGGCCCGGCTCATGGCGATGGCCGCGCTTCCACCGGCATAGGATTCGCTGTAAAGGCCTGTCAGCGGCGACTTGGCGTACATGCCATGGCGGCACGATCCGTGAATGGGACTGTCTGTGGCCGGTCCCAACGCCAGCACCACATGGCTGTCGGGAGAAAAGGGGTCGACGCCGGCTGGATTTCGATCCAGCAATAGCTGCGTTCCCAATCCCTTGCCGCCCATACCCTCGCGCAGAAACGACTCGCTCAGCGTCTCCACCTGGCAGGATCGGTTGCCCACATCCACTGTAAGTGCCTGCTGAAAAAAACCATGCATCGTTTTTATCCTTATTCCGTGCGCAAAATATCAAAAATGACCGCATCCCTGAATTTGATAGTTTTCATTTGGTTTTATGTTTTGAGTGGCTATCCGGAAATCAAGTGCGTGCGGCTTCTTCAAGACTCTCTTCAAGGATGGACAGCCCCTTGTCCAGCTGTTCATCGGTGATGACCAGCGGCATCAGCGTGCGGATGACATTGCCGAAATTACCGCAGGAAAGCAGTACCAATCCCTTTTCAAAACAGCGGCTGACCAGCGCCTTGGCCTTGTCGCTGGCCGGCTTCTTGGATTCACGGTCCTCCACCAGTTCCATGGCCAGCATGGGGCCTTTGCCGCGCACGTCGCCGATGATCTCATACCGTTCCTGCATGGCGGTAAAGCGTGCCAGCAATGTTTCACCCAATACCACCGCCCGGTCCATTAGACCGTCTTCAAGCAGGATCTCCATGACAGCCAGCGCCGCCCGACAGGAGACGGGGTTGCCGCCGTAGGTACCGCCAAGTCCTCCCACGTGGGAGGCATTCATCATCTCGGCACGCCCAATCACCGCCGAAAGGGGCATGCCGCCGGCAAAGCTCTTGGCCATGGTGATGATATCAGGAGTCACCCCCCAATGGTCGATGGCAAAGAATTTTCCGGTACGTCCGGCACCGCTTTGCACCTCATCAAGGACCAGGGCGATGCCATGCTTCTCGCAGATGGCTTTTAGTTTCGGAAAATACTCTGGGGGCGGCGTAACGAATCCGCCCTCTCCCTGGATGGGTTCGGCAATCACGGCCGCCGTCTGTTCCGCAGCCACATGACTGATGAAAAATTCTTCGAGGTAGTC
Source organism: Desulfosarcina sp. (assembly GCF_046496365.1). Classification (GTDB taxonomy): domain Bacteria; phylum Desulfobacterota; class Desulfobacteria; order Desulfobacterales; family Desulfosarcinaceae; genus Desulfosarcina. The sequence continues at coordinate 10,687 of NZ_JAWOHB010000110.1, read as the reverse complement.
GGCACAAGCCGCCTCGCAGGCCGGATAGATCAATCCGAAGGGGCACCGGTAGCAGTAGGCAAAAGGCATGCGATAAACTTCCGGCGCATACGGCCCGTATCCGAACTTGTAAGGCTTGACCTTGCTGGTCAGGGTCATGGTCAAGAGCGTGCGGCCGTGAAAGGCGTTTTCAAAACAGATGACCGCCGGTCGTTTGGTGGCGTACCGCGCAACCTTGACTGCGTTTTCCACCGCTTCGGCGCCGCTGTTGGCAAACAGGGTCATTTTGGCGAAATTCCCCGGCGCCAGCTGGTTGAGCCGTTCGGCCAGTTCCACATAGGGTTCGTACATGGCCACGTGAAAACAGGTGTGGATGAATTTGCCGGCCTGGTCCTGGATGGCCGCCACCACCTTGGGATGGCAGTGCCCCACGTTGTTCACACCGATGCCGCCGGCGAAATCGATCAGTTCACGGCCGTCGACGTCCACCATGACCGCCCCGTGGGCTTGCTTGATAAAAGCGCTGGTGGTGTTGAAGGGTCCCTGGGGAACATGCTGATTGCGTTTTTCGAGCAGTTCATGGTTTCGGGTAGGCATATGGGCAACTCCTTTTTTAAAAGATGGATAAGGGGCGACTGCGTGGGTTGAAACATTGCCGGGTTATAAAGCAATTGCCGTACCATTGCCTTCAATGTCTCGAACGGGATTCCGCCTGGAGATCGAATGCAGTGGATATGATCGCCAAGCGGCGGCGTTTGTCAGTTATGCGTGACCCCGGGCAGCGCATCGCCCCTGCGATTCATATGGCGGCGGACCACCCAAAAATGCAGTATTGCATAAAGGCTTGTTTTGTGGTTATGCCAGGATACATGGACGCCCACGCTCGCAAGATGAACCTGCCAACCTCCCAAATGAATGCCCCGCTGTTTTCGAACCGAGGCGATGACAGGGTTGCCCGCGACTGGCGCTTATTTTCCAAAGCCCTGCTCAACGCTTCCGGAAACGCGATTTTCGTTCTGGACCCATCGGGGACGGTGGTCATATCCAACCACCAGGTGCAAAAAGCCATGGGTCTTTTCCCCGGCAGCCTGCTGCCCAACACGCTGCCGGATTTCTGGCCGCACGTGGAACAGGTGCTTCAAAATCGCAGCGATTTTCGCGGGTTGCCGCTCCAGGCCGGTGAAATTTCCTACCTGGCGCGTTTAGCGCCCATGATCTTCCGGGACACCCTCATCGGTGTGCTTTGTGTGCTGGAGGATCGTACTGAACTGGAAAAAACCACCCGCAAGATGCTCTCGTATCAGGAGTTGAGCCAGGAACTGGACGCCATCATCTCATCGAGTGATGACGGCCTGTTCATCTGCGACGGCAGCGGAACCATCCTGCGCATCAATGCCGCCTCCGAACGGCTCAATAGGCTGCGTGCCGCGGATATCATCGGCCGCAAGATTCACGAACTGGTCGATGAAGGGTTTATCGATACCTCGGTGACGCTCAAGGTGATGAAAAGCCGCCGGCGGGAAAACATCCTGCAGCAGACCCGCTCGGGCCGGAAACTGATGCTGACCGGCAATCCGGTCTTCAATCCGGCCGGAGAACTGATACGGGTGGTGGTCAACGAGCGCGACATCACCGAAATCGATGCCCTGAGGGATGAACTCGAAGCGCAATTGGCCAAAAACGACCAGATTCAGCTGCGCATGCAGGAGATGCAGATCGCCGAACGCGAGTCGGGTCAGATCATCGCCAGAAGTGCCGGTATGGTCCAGAGCCTGCGCCAGGCACGCAAGGTCAGCCAGGTGGATTCGACGGTCTTGATTCTCGGGGAATCCGGAACCGGCAAGGGGGTGATTGCCAACCTGATCCACAACTATTCGGCAAGGTCCCGAAACCCCATGATCCACGTCAATTGCGGCGCGATCCCGGAAACCCTGGTAGAAAGCGAATTGTTCGGCTACGAAAAGGGCGCCTTTACCGGAGCGGCGCCAAAAGGCAAACCCGGCTATTTTGAACTGGCCGACAAGGGCATCCTCTTTCTGGACGAAATCGCGGAGTTGCCCATCACTTCCCAGGTCAAACTGCTGCGGTTTCTGGAAGACGGCCAGGTGACGCGTGTCGGCGGAACCACTGCCAAACGACTGGACGTCCGGATCATCTGCGCCACCCATCGACCGCTGGAAAAAATGGTCGAGCAGGGGCAGTTTCGGCTGGATCTTTTTTATCGGCTGAACGTCATCCCCATATCCGTCCCTCCCCTTCGGGAGCGTGAGGCCTGCAAACTTCCCCTCATTCAGCATTATATCCACCATTTTGCCACCAAATTGAAAGGATGCCAACCGCCGCGGATCAGCCGTCGGGCCATGGATGCCTTGCTGGCCTATCGCTATCCGGGCAATGTGCGGGAACTGATGAACATCTGTGAACGGCTGGCGGTCATGTCGGAATCCCCGCGAATCGATGTCGAGGATCTGCCGACGGCGATCACAGCCCACCTGACTCCGCAGATGGCCTGCGGCATTGATATGCTCGAAGACGGTGACACCCTTCCCCAGGTGATGGCCGCTGCAGAACGGCGCATTTTAGCTCACGCCCTTGAAAAATATGGTACCCAGGCCAAAGCAGCTGAAGCCCTTGGCATCCATCAATCCACAATTGCAAGGAAACTGAAGCGTTTCCAGTCGGGATAGCGGTTTTGAAGCCCCCCGGAGTTTTCAGAAAGCCTCATTTTTAATGCAAAACTGCATATTATTATGCCGTATGTCATTATCCAAGCCGACCAACGGCGCCGCCGGGTTTGGCCATGCATCCAATCAACCATGGCTTTCCAATGGCAGTGAGCCTGGATAGGGATTGGTCCATGCATAGCTGCTGCAACCTTAACAGGCGATGGTGGCGCCAGACGCGACTTGCCCCTGCGCTCTGGGAATGCTGCGAGGCGCCGGAAGCCCTTTCGCTGCTGTCCGAGCTTAATATTTTCCTTGCCAAGCGTGTTTTAATTGAATATGCAGTTAATTTTCAATAAGTGGCACCCTATGGGCCTAAAACACTGCCAATGGATGTAACCGCATTCTCCAACCCAGCATTGTAGATCGAATCGGGCATGAGGAAGAATAAAAGCGCGGCGCTCAGAAAACCGGATATCCTCGAGAGCTACTATCAAGTGCTCATCCAAGAGGGACTCGAAGGCACCTCTATCAGTAAAATTGCCAGCAGGATCGGTATTCATCCCAGCCTGATCATCCACTACTTCAAGAACAAAGAAAATATGAAGCTTGATCTCGTTGATCTGCTGATTGAAAAGTATCAATCTCCTGCAATGCTCAATTTCGACCACATTGAGGATGATGAAGAACACTTCAATGCGATCATCAGTGTGCTTTTCTCATTTAAATGGAGTCGAACCGTGGATCCGAGCGTGCATTTCGGGTTTTATTATCTGAGTTTAAGAAATGAGAAGATATTAGAGCGCTTCAGGGTCATGTTCAAATGGCTGCGGGACTACCTGTGCAAAAAGATAGTCTATTTCAACGATAAGGGTATCATCAAGGTGAAAGACGCGGTTAAGGCTGCCGATTTTATGGTTACCCTGATGGAAGGGTTGGAATTTCACTCCCAGTTTTTAGCCGACGGGAAGCATTTCGACGATTTTGCTCAATCTGCCCGCAAGACCGTGGTCAGCGCATTGAAAAACGGCGAATTTTAAACCACATGCAGTTTCAAAAGCACAGAAGAAAACCAGGCGCCAGCGGCCGCTGCCTGAATCCGCGGGTGGAGCATTCCAAAGAAGGAGCATCGAATGCGTGACTATGACGAGCATTTCAAAAGCGACTACCAGGGAAGAGACATTCAGTCGGCCTATGCCGAGGCCCGCAAGATGGTGGACATCATCCTGACCCCGCCGGACCGGACTCCCCTCGAGGTCCGGCAGGACATTGCACGAAAAACAGTGCGCAATTTCAGGGATCACATCAACAAGGGTTTTCTGGAATACCGCAAATCGGTTACCGAGTCCGGCAATTTCGCCTATACGGAATGGACCGGTCAGGGGTCGGTGCTGGTGGATGCGCTGGGACGCGAATTTCTGGACATCCTTGGCGGCTTCGGCCTCTATTCTTATGGTATCCGCCACCCTAAAATCGTCGCCGCGGTCAAAGCCCAGCTGGATCGTTCACCCCAGTACAGCCAGGAGCTGCTGGACCCTCTGCGGGCCGAGCTGGGGCATGTGCTGGCGCTGCTCACCCCCGGGAAGATTCAATACGGTTTTTTCGCCAACTCCGGCACCGAAGCGGTTGAAGGGGCCATGAAACTGGCCAAGCTGTACACCGGCAAAAAAGGGTTCATCGCCATGCTCAAGGGGTTTCATGGCAAAACCCTGGGAAGCCTGTCACTCATCGGCAAAAAGGTCTTCCGCAAACCGTTGCTGCCCCTGCTGGACGGCGTTCAGCATGTGCCCTTCGGAGATGCCGATGCGGTGGAACGGCTGCTGTCCGCCGCCAAGGCCGTGGGCCAGGACATCGCCGCCGTCGTAGCCGAACCGGTCCAGGGCGAGGCCGGCGCCATCGTGCCATCGGATGATTTCTGGCCCCGTTTACGTGAAGTATGCAACCATTATGGTGTACTGCTGATCGCCGATGAAGTACAGACCGGATTCGGTCGCACCGGAAGAATCTTCGGCGTCGACCACTGGGACGTGACCCCGGACATCATGTGTTTCGGCAAGGCATTGGGCGGCGGGGTCGTACCCATGAGCGCATTTTTCTCCACACCCGAAATCTGGACGTGTCTGGAACCCAACCCCTTCATGCACACCACCACCACCGGCGGCAATCCGCTGGCCTGTGCGTCCGCACTGGCAGCCATCACGGTGCTGATCGAAGAGGATCTGGCGGGCCAGGCCAAATCCAAGGGCGAGTATGTTCTCAAGCAACTCGACATGCTCAAGGAGCGATATCCAGGCGTGCTGGCCAAAGCACGTGGACTGGGGCTGTTGCTGGGAATGGAATTCCCAACGGACGGCATCGGCTACAAAGTCGCCTCCGGACTCTTCTCTAGAGGCGTGCTGACCGCCGGAACGCTCACCAACGCGAAAAACATCCGCTTCGAACCGGCCCTGACCATCCCTCAGGATACCCTCGACGAAGTACTCAACCGCCTCGAGGATGTGTTTAAATCCATCGATCTTCCCAAGCGAAAAAAAATCAGCCACCTTTACGCCGGTCGTGTATTGCACGTTGACCTGACCGCAGGCAAGGTCAGCGCGGAGCCGCTCAACGACCAGTGGGTCAAAAAGTATATCGGCGGTTGGGGATTGGGGGCCAAATACTACACCGAATCCGTCGCCCCCACGGTCGATCCGTTATCCGCTGACAACACCATTGTCGTGATGACCGGCCCCATGGCCGGGACACTGGCCCCCACCGGATCTCGAACCTGCGTGGTTTCCAAATCCCCCCACACGGGAACCATCTTTGAATCCAACATTGGCGGCGCATTCGGTCCGGAACTTAAATTTGCCGGTTACGACGGCATTGTCATCAGCGGACAGGCCGATGGGCCGGTTTGGTTGAGAATCGAAGACGATGACATCTTGATTGAGGATGCGGAGCACCTTTGGGGCAAGGGTATTTTTGAAACCGAGCGGGTCCTGGAACGGACGGTGGGCTACGGCATGAAAAGTCTATCCATCGGGCCGGCCGGCGAAAACCGAGTTCCCTTCGCCTGCGTCGGGTCGGAGTCTTACCGGCAGATGGGCCGGGGCGGTGTCGGCGCCCTCTTCGGCGCCAAAAACCTCAAGGCCATCGCCGTCAGAGGCACCGGGGGTGTCCAGGTGGCGGAAATCGGCCTGTTCTGGGGCAAAGTGTCCGACCATCTGGCAGGCAACCTGATGACCATCGACAACCAGTGGGCCAAGGACCAGGGCACACCCATGCTGGTGGATGTGACCAACGAGATGGGTATCCACCCCACACGCAACTTCACCATGGGCGTAAACCCCAACCACCGCAAACTGAACGCGGATGCCATGGCGGACATCCGCATCGGCAACCGGGCCTGCGCCACCTGTCCATTGGGTTGCGGCAATTTCACGTCTGTCAACGGCGTCCAGGTGGAAGGCCCTGAGTATGAAACCCTGTGCCTGGGTGGTTCCAACTGCGAGATCAACAACCTTGAGCAGGTGATGCGCTTCAATCGCACCTGCGATGACCTGGGGCTGGACACCATGTCCACGGGCAACGTGATCGGCCTGGCCATGGGATTGACTGAATCCGGCGCCGCGCAGTTGGGACTTGTTTTCGGGAATACGGAATCCTATCTGCAGGTTCTGGATGAAATTGCCAACCTATCCACACCGCGCGGCCGCGATATGGCCATGGGTGCCGCCCGCCTTGCCGACAAATACGGCCAGCCCGACCAGGCGGCCCACTCCAAAGGGTTGGAAATGCCGGCTTATGATCCACGGGGCAATTACGGCATGGGTCTGGCTTATGCCACCAGCGAGCGGGGCGCCTGCCATCTGCGGGCCTTTCCCCTGTTTGCCGACGATCCTTTCAAGGTGAAGGAACTGGCCAGAGCGGTCGTCGACATGCAAAACGCCAACGGAGCCAAATGGTCCATGTGCTTCTGCGATTTCTGGGGATCGGTGGACACCACCATCATGGCCGATCTGCTGACCGCCGGTCTGGGCCGCCAGGTGTCGGCCAAAGATCTGGACAGGGCCGGCGAGCGCGTCTGGAACCTGGTGCGCATGTTCAATCTGGCGGCCGGATTTACAGCTGCCGATGACACTCTTTCCGAAAAAATCACCCAAAGGGTCCTTGAAAACGGCCCCCACGAGGGGCGCAGCCTCAGTCCAGAAATCCTGGAAGAACTCAAAGGGTTCTACTATCGCCAGCGGGGATGGGATGAAGCCGGGCGGCCGAAGGCGGCCAAGTTGCGTGAACTAGGCCTGGCCGATCTGATTGAAACGGTTTGAACCGAATTCTGTATTGAACCCGACCGGTGCAGCCCTGAATCAAAACGGCCGACCGCCGGAAGTTTGGAGGAGACCCATGGAAAAACACCTGCTGGCCATTCCCAACCGTTGTACCGGTTGCAACCGATGCGTGTATGCCTGCTCAGCGGTCAAGGAAGGGATGTTCATGCCCTCCAGGGCCCGGATCCATGTCAACAATCTACCCCACGAAGGCTATTCGGTCCCCAGCGTCTGCTTTCAATGCCCCAAGGCGTCATGCATGGAGGCTTGCCCCACCGGAGCCATCTTCAGAAGCGAACGCGGTGTGGTGGTGGTGGATGCCAAAAAGTGCGACGGATGCGGTAATTGCGTGTCCGCTTGTCCCTATGGCATGATCGAGCAGTACGCATCCGGCACCGCCTATAAGTGCGACCTGTGCGGCGGTGCGCCGGCCTGTGTGGCCGAGTGCCACTATGGCGCACTGGTATTCAAGGAACCCGACAGAACCTCCCTCAAATGCCGCAAGGCCCAGATGAAACAGCGCAGTGACTTGGATGACCCGCAGGAAAAACGCCGGTCACTGGCCCTTGCCGTGTTGAAAGGCGCCGAGCGGGTGCCCCGATCCCCCGGTTATATGGGCTGAATGTGGAAAAAAGGAGCGCGTCTACGAAGTGAGAAAAGAACAGCTCGAAGCCATTATCCGCAAGGCCACGGTCTGCCGTCTGGGCATGCTCGACGGTGACAGCCCCTACATTGTTCCCCTGTGCTTCGGATACCGAAACGACACACTCTATTTTCATGGTTCACCGAAAAGCCGCAAGCTCGACCTGATCCGAGCGCATCCACGGGTCTGTTTCGAATTCGACATTCTGACCGAACCCCTGCCGGCTCAAGATCCGTGCAAATGGAACATGCGCTACCAGAGCGTCGTGGGATTCGGTCAGGCATCCGTGGTTGAAGCGATCGAAAACAAGCGCACGGCCCTGGAAATAATCGCTAGGCAATATGCCGGCGCACCCGTTGAAGTCCCCGAAAAAAAGATCGCCATGACGGCGGTATTCAAGGTCACCATCGAGAAAATGACCGGCAGATCGTCCGGTTTGGACACGTAAGCGCAATCAGCGGATTTCTGGTGTCAGTGGTTTGGAAGGAATCCATAGCGTGGATGGAGGCGGGAATATGCGCCTGATGCCGTTTTCCCGGGTAAGGGCCTTGAGCGCCGAAAACGAGGCAACAGAAAAAAACACCTGACTGGCCAGACGCTTCGGAGCCAACCAATCAGGTATTTATTTTCGATTCCCATCGCCGGCGGGACGCTTTCCCCGCCATTTTATCAGCTGCGGATCAGTGGGACTTGGCGCGCGTCCAGGCCTCGTCCATGATCCGGTTGTCCTTGCCCAGGTCCTTGGTGAAATGCAGCTTCTGCATGATCGCAGGTGTCGGGTAAATTCCCGGATTTTTCAGGTCCTCAGGTGTGATAAAGGGTTCGGCAGCCCCATTGGGGGTCGCATACTGATTGTAGTTGGAAAGCTCCGCACCGACCTCGGGCTCCAGCAGCCAGTTGATCCACTTGTGGGCGGCGTCCGGGTTGGGCGCCTTGCTGGGGATGCACATGGAATCATACCAGATTTCACTGCCCTCCTTGGGGATGATGAAACCCAGCCTGTCCGGCTCCTCGGTCACCGACTGGATGGCATCGCCGTTATAAACAATGGCCGCCACCGCCGTTCCGGCGACCACATCGTTCTTGCCGCCCACACCCGGCTTGAAACCCATGCAGTTTTTGGTCCGCTTGGTGGCCACCAGCAGGTCTGCAGCGGCTTTGAGATCCGCAGGGTTGGTGCTGTTGAAATCCTTGCCCTGGTAGACCAGGGCGATGCCCATCATCTCACGCACGGAATCGATCAGCCAGAAGGCGCCGACTTGTTTATCGGCATCGAACAGCACCGACCAGCTCTGGGCCGCAGCATCGCTGACCTTGTCTTTGCGGTACATCAACCCCACGGTCCCCCATTGGTAAGCGACAGAATACTTGTTGCCCGGGTCATAGCTGGCTTCCCGGAACAGGGGTTTTAGGTTTTTCAGGTTGGGAAGCTTGGCATGATCCAGGGGTTGGATCAGCTGCTGATTGATCAACACGGGCATGATGTAATCCGAAGGAACGATGATGTCATATTGGCTGGCGCCGCCGGCCTGCAGTTTGGCGACCATCTCCTCGTTGTTCTCGTAAATGTCCAGCCGGACCTTGATGCCGAACTTCTCCTCGAAGTCAGCAGGCATCTTCTCTTCATCCATATACTCCGACCACGTGTAAATCCTCAGTTCCTCGGCACTGGCGGCCATCCCGCCCAAAAGAACCAATACCAAAACGAGCAGACCGATTTTACGCATCTTTTTCTCCTTTTCAGTGAGGTTGGAGGTATGTATACACTGGTACCATGGGTTACTTTTTTTCCTGATGGCGCGTCAGCCGTTCGGTCAGAACGACCAGCACAACCGTGACCAGCATGATCAGGGTCGACAGGGCATGGATCTGGGGGGTTACCCCCCTTCGTACGGCTGCAAATATGAACAGCGGCAAGGTTTGCGACTGAGGACCGGCAGTAAAAAAACTGATTACGAAATCATCCAGGGAAAGGGTGAAGGCCAGCATGGCGCCGGCGATAATACCCGGCATCAGCAGCGGCAGCATCACCTTGCGAAGCAGGTACCAATTCGTGGCGAACAGATCCCGGGCCGCTTCCTGGACCTCCCGACCGATGGCCACCAACCGGCTGCGCACCACCAGGGCCACGAACGCGATCTGGAAGGTGATGTGACCGACGATCATGTTCAGCAGGCCGGGCTCAAACATGGATGACAGCAGCCGCAACAGGCCGAAAGCCACCACCAGGGATGCAGCCAGAATGATATCCGGGATGACCACGGGAATATGCAGGATGACATCCAGGAAGTTGCTCGTTCGGGGACGCCAGGGGAAACGATCCATGGCGATGGCCAGGATCGTGCCGAGGATCGTGGCCACGACGGTTGAGATAACCGCCAGCAGCAGGGTATTCCAGGCGGCTTCGAGAATCCAGTCATTTTCGAAGAGCTTCAGATACCAATCCAAGGTGAACCCCTTCCAGACCAGGCCTCGACGGGCGGAATTAACCGAGAATATGGCCACGCCCGCCAGCGGCAGGTAGAGAAAAGCCATGGTCAGATAGGAGATCGCGATGATCAGCGGATGATTGCGCCTCATATGTATTCGATAGCCTTGCCCTTACGCCGGTATATCTGCAGGCCGATCATGGTCAGCAGCATCAACCCCATGCTGATCGCCGCCCCGAACGGCCAGTCGCGGCTGGTTCCGAACTGCTGCTGAATAAGATTGCCCACCAGCATGTATTTGGCCCCTCCCAGCAGATCGGGCACGACGAACATGCCCATGGCGGGAACGAAGGTCAAAATGATCCCCACCGACAGGCCCGGCATGGTCTGGGGCAAAATGGCCTGGGTAAAGACCCGGATCCGCGATGCATACAGGTCCTGGGCCGCCTCCACGAGCGACCAGTCCAGGCGCTCGACGCTGGCATAGAGGGGCAGGGTGACAAAGGGCAGAAACATGGACACCATCCCCAGATAGACCGCAAAGGCGTTGGGGTACAGGGGTGCTCCGTCCGGGATAAATCCCAATACCGCCGCCAGTCGTGCAATGGGCATCTCCGGTGACAAAATCAGGAACCACGCATAGGCCCGGATGACCATGTTGGT
>NZ_JAWOHB010000096.1:0-21576 GCF_046496365.1 Desulfosarcina sp. | reverse complement strand
ATCGAGCCAAATGGCATCGCGGCACAGCGGTGAGGGAACTGCTTGCCGCCAACCCTCGCCTGGAGATCATCGAATTGCCAACGGCTGCGCCAGACCTCAACCCACAGGAACAGGTTTGGAAGCAAACGCGGCGCAAGATCAGTCATAATCACCTTGAACCCAAATTGCCTGCACTGGCTGATCGGTTTGAGCACCACTTGCGTTCAACCACTTTTCGCTCCTCTTTCCTCGACCGCTATGGTTTCAATATCGTATGTCCGTTTTTGAATTAGTTTCTCTATAAGAAGGCACCACGAAATTCTCAACTAAGTTCATGGGTAACACATGTAGAGAACAAAGTGCATTGCTTGTTATCCGGCCATCCTTACGCCGAAGTAAAAAGTCTGATCAAGGAATAAATAGATGCCCGGGTAAGTAATGTCAGGGTGGGCAGATAGGCTTGGAGATAAGGGGGCAAAGGCCTATGATCCTGGCGCTCATTATCATAAAAGCTCACCCAAGTAAAATCTCACTAATTGTTTGATATCACAATCATACTCTGTTGAAAGTATAAACATTCCACCAGTGGGAAATAAAGCAGGGGGAGTTTTATGCACCGTTCAGGGAAAAACATTATCTAAGGAATCACTATCCTTCATTCATGAGCGCGACATGTAACAAAACCAACATCTTATCTTTTCCCAGCAGCCGGGCAAAAGTGCCAAAGCGCGGCCCACGTTCTTGACCCAGGATCACTTCGTAGAACATCTTGAACAACGCTTGCGGGGGAATGCCCGTCTCGGCAGCGATATCGAAGGGGATGGCTTGCAGCTCAGTTTCGTTCAAGCCTTCCGACTGGGCAAGGCGGTCGAAAATACGTTGGAGCAGTTTACGATCATCTTCGGTAGGCTCTCGATAGCGCTTGGTGGGCAATACGTAATCCCGGTAATAATGCATCCCTTTATGAACCAGATCCTCGAGCATGCTCCAGTACCGCTCTGCAGGGGGATCATACCGCTTCAGGTAATCCAGCACCAGGATCACATCCTCTGCCCCCAGCGCGGAGATCAGGTTGTTGATCAATGAGAAGTTGATCGAGGTGTTGTATTCCGGTACCCTGGTCCCTTTATCAAAAATATGCCAGATGGCTGAGTCAAACCGTTTGCCGGAGTCTAAGGAGGGGTATTGGCGCAGTGCGGAGAGGTAATCATCCACCGACTTGGGGACAATGCCCCAGAAGAGCCTTTTCGCCTGCCCTGGATTCTGAAACAGGTAGAACAGCAAGGACTCCAGCGGAGCGTAGTTGACCCAGGTGTCCACAGTCAGCCCCTTGCCAACACTTTTCGATATCTTGCGCCCCTCCTCGTCCAGAAACAGCTCATAAAAGAAGCCCTCCGGAGGCTGTTTGCCCATCAACCGCTCGATTTTCCCGGAGAGCTTGGCTGATTCGAGCAAATCTGAGCCATACATCTCGTAGGCAATATCATACGAATACCAGCGCAGCGCCCAGTCGGCTTTCCAACCAACTTTCACGTTTCCATTGTGGATCGAAACCGTTCCCTGATACCCGCAAGACTGCAGCAGCCCTTCGTGGCGGTCGCAAACGTAATCGACGCTGTCTGTTTCCGGGTGATACGCAGTGAGGCGCGTGCTGTTGATCCGACCGCAGCGTTCGCAGATGGGGAAAAACGGCGACCAGTCTTCGCGCTTCTCTTCGCCCAGGGTGGGCAAAATGATTGCATTCACTTCTGCCACTTTTTGGAGCAGAATTGAAAGCCCAGCATTGAAATCGCCGCGCTGGTAAGCCTCAGCTGAGCTTTGAAAGTGGTAATCGAACCGGTAAGCGTCCAGCATCTCCTTCAACTTATGGTTCATGTGAGCGCTGTAGCTTTCGTACTGGTCAAAGGGATCGGGAATGCGGCACAGCGGTTTTCCAATGTGCTCCCGGAGCATATCCTGGTTAGGCATATTGAGGGGGACCTTCCGCAAGCCATCCATATCGTCGCTAAAAGCAATCAGTTCGGTAGGCCAACCGGTCAATTCCTCGAAAGCTTTCCTGACCCATGTAGTGCGGGCTACTTCGGCGAACGTGCCGATGTGTGGCAGTCCGCTGGGTCCAAAACCGGTTTCGAGTCGTACAGGGGCGGCAGGCTGCCCGCCAAAACGTCTGCTTAGTTTTAGAGCTTCTTTAAAAGGCCAGGAGGTGCTTACGGGGGTATCTTGCATAATTGCATCCGTGAAGGTGTGTCAGGAAGAGAAAACTACCTGGTTGATTTACTGATTTTACTCTGGAATTAGATCAGAACCTCATTTTCTAAGTTGGATAGACACACATTGCAGGATGAAGATTACCATAACATCAATAAAATAACCGCCCAGGTCAGAATGATGCTCAGATTTTTCCACAGACATATCAATGTTTACTCTATATACTTCTGTTTTTAAAACCCCGATCCTTAATCATCTATTTTCATTGCTAGAAATCCAAATCGCTAATAAATCCTGATGTCCGGACAAAAGTTCGGACATCAGAGAAGCCTCGAAGAAGATAAACTTGGTATTCTGCGACCATCTTTATCAACTACGAGGCTTCATGGACAAGTTTATCAACAATCAAGAATTTATGGCGGAATTGTTTGACGACGCTGAAATAGCGGAACGGGCAGGAGAAATCGGGGCGGCCATTCTTGAGGCGCGCTCGTTACGATTGACGGACATTGCTGTGGAAATGGAGGGTGAAAGCGCAGCAGGCTATAAAAGGATCCAGCGGTTTCTTGGAAAAGCAGATCCACGCACTGCGCTCTGGCGGTTATTTCAAGAAGAGGCAGCGTTTGTGATTGGCGACCCAACCGAGATAGAGCGGCCACATGCGTGGAAAACAGAGTACGTCGGCAAGCTGAAAGACGGCAAAACGAGAGGTTTCTGGGCCTTGATCTTGGCTACACCGTATCGAGGCCGGGCAATCCCCTGTGGGATGGTTACTTACTCTTCAAAAACAATCGCACAGGGTCTGGACTCGCGCAACCTCAATCATTTTCGTGCCTTTGAAGGCTTGAAGGACATGTTGGGCGGACGCCCGTTGGTATTGGATCGAGAATTCAGTTACCTGGAATTGATGCTCAACCTGTTCGAGGAGCAGATCAATTGGGTAATCCGCCTGAACTTACGTGCCAATCCACCCAAATTCTATGATGATGACGGCAAGGAAGTGGCCTTGACGATTTCACCTGGGCAGACTGTGATTCTCAACCACGTCTGGTACATGGGCAAAGTGTGTATGAACATTGTTGGTACTTGGAAAAAAGGGCTGGCCGAACCGATGTGGGTGATGACAAACTTGGAGGCCAAGCGCGGTTTGCAGATTTACTTTGCCCGCATGAAAATCGAAGAAACTTACCGCGACCTGAAAAGCTTGCTCGGTTTGACCAAACTCATGAATAAACAGCAAATCTACATGGAGAAAATGGTTGCACTTTTATTGTTGATCTTCACGGTCGGCCTGCTCGTCGGCGAAGAATTACGCGACCTGCTCTATGGCGAACCCATCCCTGAGATTGAGCAAGTGGATGACAAAGAACGCATCCCAGGAGCGCCTTCCCTCAAAAAGGGTAAAAAGTGGAAACGCTATTCTGGTCTGTTTATCCTGCTAAAGCAAAAATGGAAACTCTCCGACGAACAGAAAGCTTTGATACTCAAGGCTGCTTTGGCTACCTTCCAGAACCTGGTTCACCCTCATGTCCGAACTGTTCTGAAAATAGTTCATGCAGCTATTGAGGTAAGTACCTCCAGGTTGACTTTATAACCCAAATGCTCTAAACGGCTAACCATTCGTCTTGTCGTAGCTTGTACATTGCGTTTGTCGAAGTAATCGCTGCCCAATTCGCGATATGGCTCTTTGTTCTTGATCATATGATATGCAATGATCAAGATGGAATGGGCTACGGCGATGATAGCTTTCTTTTTTCCTCTACGACCAGCCAAACGGTGGAATTGAGCATGTAGATAAGTGTTTTTCACTCTTGAGGCGGCATGTGCTGCTTGCGTCAAAGCTGAAACCAGAGCTTGGTTGCCTTTCGTAGTTTTGCCAGACAGGCGTTTCCCTGCACTTTCATTATTTCCTGGCGCTACCCCGGCCCAGGAGGCCAGGTGATCAGCAGTAGGAAACCGGCTCATGTCCACCCCGATTTCAGAAACGATGACCTCTGCTGTTCTACGGGCAACACCTGGTATTGTATCCAGGAGTATCACCGCCTCTTCAAAAGGGCGACAATATTCTCGGATTTCCTCATCGAACCTGGCTATAGTTTCATCCAGGCCATCTATCTGTAGCAACAATTCAGACAGCACAAAACAATGATGTGGTTTGACGTATCCCTGTAACGATCGGCTCAATAGTTCTCTTTTCTTTCTCAATCGTCCTTGAGCAAGTTCTGCCATTTCCTCGGGGGTTGATCCCCCTGCAATCATTGCATGCAAGATCGCCTTTCCCGAAACGCCGTTCACGTCCGAAGCAACGCTGGTCAACTTGATATTCGCACTTTCCAGAACTTTATGAAGGCGATTGACCAGGGTTGCCCGTTCTTTGACAAATGTGCTGCGCATGCGGGTCAATTCTCGTAACTCCCTTTGTCCCTTGGGTGGCACAAAGCTGGCTCTAATCAACCCGTATCGCAAGAGTTCAGCAATCCATTCCGAGTCTTTGACGTCTGTCTTTCTCCCTGGGACCGCCTTGATGTGCTGGGCATTCACCAGCCAGACTTCGAAATTATCTTCCAAGATATTGTAAATCGGCTTCCAATACTCACCTGTGCTTTCCATTGCGACGTGTGTGACACCATAACTCATCAGCCAATCCGACAACGCCAGCAGATCGTCTGTCATTGTCCCAAACGTCCGGGTCGCTTTCAACGGCTTGCCTCTTTCTTTAGACACGATTACTGTTGCTACAACGGTCTTCTTGTGTACATCTAATCCGGCGCAGTTGGTATGCAAAACGTCCATCCCTTTGCTCCTTTCCTTTTGCAACCAACGGTGGATGTCCAGGTGTTAGAATCTGTTCTTCGTGCTCGCTTTGCAGTGGCAACAGTAGGCGGTGCCTACAGACATCCAGGTCAGACTTTTGTTCGGGCTCCTGGCACCAATATCGGAGCGACCTTTGTGTTGGTTGCTCTGCCTCGGTTGTAGCACATTTTCATTCTAGGTGGTGAACGCAGTTCATGAAGACTTTTGTCCGGACATCAGCATTTCTGAGAGCGGGTGCACTAAAAGGTTGTTAGTGGTGAGTGGCTGCGGGCGGCACAACCGCCCGCAGCCACTCACCGCATATCCTAACAACTTTTAAGTGCTCCCCCTGAGAGCAACAAGTCGCGCACAACAAAGATTCTGGTCTCTCCCATAAAATATGCACTTTGACAGGATGGAATATGACAGTTAGCACTACCCGAAAGATTTCAATTACAAGATAATCAGGGGTGAATCTATCCAATTTATTTCCCTAGAAGGAGGTTGTCCCATGCCCATCAAGGGGTGGATTGAAGTCAATGAGAAGTTCTGTAAAGGGTGCGAGTTATGCATCAGTGAATGCCCGCAGCATGTATTGAGCGTTGATATGGAAACGCTCACACCCAAAGGTTATCATCCTGTTACTTTAAGTGGCGAAGGCTGCACCGGTTGCGGTATCTGCGCGATCGTGTGCCCTGAAGCGGCAATTACAGTTTATCGTGAAGTGCCTTTGCGCGCGCCACGCACGGTATCTACTTCATAGGAGGTTGTGATGGCACGCGAATTATTAGAAGGCAATCTTGCTATGGCAGAAGCCGCTGTGCGCGCTGGGGTGGAGGCATACTTTGGTTATCCCATTACACCCCAAACCGAAGTTCTGGAGTGGATGTCAAAGCGCATGCCTGAATTAGGCCGCACCTTTTTGCAAGCTGAGAGCGAAGTTGCAGCGGTTAATATGGTTTATGGCGCTGCATGTACCGGTGCCCGTGTAATGTCCTCTTCTTCCAGCCCTGGTGTCAGCCTAATGATGGAAGGTCTATCTTACATCGCTGGTACAGAAATACCTGCCGTATTGATCGATGTTGTACGCGGCGGACCTGGTTTGGGTAACATTGCCCCATCTCAGGGCGACTATAACCAGATCGTCCACGGTGGTGGTCACGGCGATTACCATCCAATCGTATTGGCTCCTGCAAGTGTGCAAGAAGCAATTGACCTGGTAGCTCTTTCATTTGATCTCGCAGAAAAGTATCGCTGCATCACCATTGTCATGGCAGATGGCTCGATTGGTCAAATGATGGAACCTGCAGAGTTACCAGAAATGCGCCCTGTGCGCAAAGAACGCGCCGAATGGGCAGTCACCGGCGCGGTGGGGCGCGAACCTCGTATCTTATCCTCAATTTATATCAACCCAGACGATGAAGAAGTTGCCAATCATCGCCTGTTAGACCGCTGGTATCAGATCCTGGAAAACGAAGTACGTTACAAAGAATACTATCTGGATGATGCTGAAATCGTGATCGTTGGATTCGGTACCGCAGGACGCATTTCGCTTTCAGCTGTACGAGCAGCCCGCGCTGAAGGAATAAAAGTTGGGCTACTGCGCCCCATTTCGCTCAGCCCCTTCCCCTTCCAACCTATTGAAGAAATCGCCACCCGGGCGCAATCAGTGCTCGTCGTTGAGATGAATACCGGGCAGATGCTAGATGATGTTCGCCTGGCTGTCAAAGGTCGAATTCCAATCGAATTTTACGGCAGGCCAGGTGGCACTGTACCGTTTCCGGACGAAATCCTGAACGAAATTCGACGTATGGCGCACGAACCTTTGTCCGCAGAGGGTGATGCCCGCTTGCGCTGGCGACAGCGTGTTAAGAAATCCCAGAAATAGGCAGCAGGAGAATACCTATGGAAGCTCCCGTTCAAACCCAAATTGTCTATACCCGTCCTACCTCTTTGACGGATACCCCCATGCATTATTGCCCTGGCTGTACGCATGGTGTGGCTCACCGCCTCATTGCAGAAGTGATGGATGAGATGGAAATCCGTGAAATCACCATTGGGGTAGCACCGGTAGGCTGCTCGGTCTTTGCCTACAACTACTTCAACTGTGATTTTGTTGAAGCAGCGCATGGGCGCGCGCCTGCTATGGCAACCGGTATTAAGCGTGTACTGCCAGAGCGGATGGTTTTCACTTACCAGGGAGATGGTGATCTGGCATCGATCGGTATGGCAGAAATCATGCATGCAGCGGGTCGAGGTGAAAACATTTCCGTGTTTTTCCTGAATAATGCCATCTATGGCATGACCGGTGGACAGATGGCTCCCACCACCCTGCCGGGTCAAAAAACAACTTCATCACCCAATGGTCGTGATGTGGAGCAAGCAGGTTTCCCATTGCACATGGCTGAACTCCTGGCGAAGATGGAAGGTTCCAGTTATGTCGTCCGCCGCAGCTTGCATGATCCTAAAAACATTCGAATGGCTAAGAAGGCTATCCGCACTGCATTCGAAACCCAACGTCGCGGGATGGGCTTTAGCCTGGTCGAGCTGCTCTCCACCTGCCCTACAAACTGGGGGATGACCCCAACAGATGCGCTCGTTTGGCTCGAAGAACATATGGTCCCGGTTTATCCGCTCGAAGACTTCAAAGTCGCCCCCGAGCTGGCTAACTTGAAATTCTAAGGAGCGAATAGCATGCAGTCAGAAGTCATCTTTGCAGGTTTCGGTGGTCAGGGTGTCTTATTCTCAGGACAAATCCTGGCTTTTGCAGGTATGGATTCAGGAAAAGAAGTCGCCTGGATGCCATCGTATGGACCCGAAATGCGCGGTGGTACCGCCAATTGCACCGTCGTCATCGCTGACGAGGAAATCGGCTCTCCGTACGTGCGCAATCCGCAGGCTGCAGTGATCATGAACCTGCCATCCCTCGATAAATACGAATCCCAAATAGCCTCTGGCGGGGCTCTTATCGTCAATGCTTCCATGGTCAACCGCGAAGTTCAGCGTACTGATTTGGATGTTGTGATGATCCCGGCACAGGAAATCGCCGAATCGATTGGAAACCGAAGATTGATGAATATTGTCATGCTCGGTGCGCTGTTGCAGATAAAGGCAATTTTACCTTTGGATGAAAGGATAAACGTATGCGATACCTGCCCCATACCCCGGAAGACATCCAACAGATGCTTCAGGTGGTGGGCGCGGCGGATCTGGACGCACTGTTTTCCAGCATTCCCGACGACTGCCGCCGAAAGGAGCCGATGAACCTGCCCGAGCCCCTCACCGAGTGGGAACTCAACGGGCACATGGACTGCATGGCCGCCAGTATGGGCGCACCCCCTTTTTATAAGGTGTTCATGGGCGCCGGCAGCTACCACCATTATATCCCCGAAATCACCCGTCAGCTGCTCCTCAGGGGCGAAGTGTTCACCGCCTACACCCCCTACCAGCCGGAAATCAGCCAGGGCACCCTGCAGACCATCTACGAATACCAGACGCTGGTAACCCGCCTGCTGGGCATGGAAGTGGCCAACGCCTCCATGTATGACGGCGCGTCGGGACTGGCCGAAGCCCTGCTGATGGCCATCCGGGTCTCCCGCCGCAAGCGGGTGGCCGTGTCGCGGGCCATTCACCCGCTGTATCGCAAGGTGGTGGAGACCTATTTCGCCCCCACCGGCTTCGAGGTGGTCGAACTGCCCGTGGGTGCCGACGGCCGCACGGACCTGTCCGGCTTGAAAGACCTGGGTGAGCTGGCCGGCGTGGCCCTGCAGAGCCCCAACTTCTTCGGCTGCATCGAGGATCTGGAATCGGCCGGCCAGACCGTTCATGCCGACAAGAAGACGCTTTTCGTGGTCGCCTTTTCCGAACCGCTGGCCTACGGCCTGCTCAAGAGCCCCGGCGCCTGCGGGGCGGACATCGCCTGTGGGGAAGGCCAGAGCTTCGGCATCCCCCAGAGCTTCGGCGGTCCGGGATTGGGCATGTTCGCCGCCAAACAGGCCTATGTGCGCGCCATGCCCGGGCGCCTGATCGGGAAAACCGTCGATCGTGACGGCAGGACCGGTTTCGTCCTGACCCTGGCCACCCGCGAGCAGCATATCCGCCGCGAGAAGGCCACCTCCAACATCTGCTCCAATCAGGGATTGTGCGCCACGGCAGCGACCATGTACATGGCGGCCATTGGGGGTACGGGAATCCGCGAACTCTCCCGGCTCAACCGCGACCGGGCCGAGTATCTCAAGGCATCCCTGGCTAAAGCCGGCCACACGTCACCGTTTAGGGCGCCGACCTTCAACGAATTCGTGGTCCGCTTTCCCGACGGGTTCGCCGACACCTGGCAGGCGCTGCTGGACAAGCGGATCGTCGCCGGGCTGCACCTGGCGCCCTACTATCCGGAACTGGACGACTGCTGGCTGATGTGCGTAACCGAGACCATCTCTAAAACGGAGATCGATGCACTGGTAAAGGAGGTGGCCAAATGAAAAACCAAATAAAAGATAAGATGGGAACCACCGGTTTGATCTTCAACGAACCGCTGTTGTGGGAAAAAGGGTCCCCGGGACGCAAGGGCATCTCCCTGCCTCGCCGGGATGTGGATGCCGCCCCGCTGGATGAATCCCTGGTGGGCGACGGTCCCGACTTTCCAGACCTTGCCGAGCTGGACGTGGTGCGCCACTTCACCAAGCTTTCCCAGTGGAACTTCGGTGTGGACAGCGGCATGTACCCGCTGGGATCGTGCACCATGAAGTACAACCCCAAAACCAACGAGCGCCAGGCATCCATTCCCGGCTTTGCCGGCGCCCACCCCCTGCTTCCCGCAAGCCTCTCCCAGGGCGCGCTGACCCTGATGCACGACCTGCAGAACCAGCTGGGCGAAATAACCGGACTGCCGGCGGTTACACTCCAGCCCGCTGCCGGCTCCCAGGGTGAACTGACCGGCATGCTGATTTTTTCCGCCTACCACAAACACAAAGGCCGGGCGCGCGCCAAGGTACTCATCCCCGACACGGCTCACGGCACCAATCCGGCCAGCGCGGCCCTTTGCGGCTTCAAGGCCGTGCCGGTCAAATCCGGTCCGGACGGCGTCCTGCTGCCCGAATCGGTGGCAGCCCTGATGGACGAGGATACCGCCGGCATCATGATCACCAATCCCAACACGTTAGGGCTCTTCGAGGACAATATCCGCCAAGTGGCCGAGATCGTTCATCAGAAAGGCGGCCTGGTCTACGGTGACGGTGCCAACATGAACGCCGTCATGGGCATCGTCAACATCGGCGATGTCGGTGTGGACGTGCTGCACCTCAACCTGCACAAGACTTTCTCCACCCCCCACGGCGGCGGCGGCCCGGGTGCCGGTCCGGTGTGTGTTACCCCGGAGTTGGAACCGTTTCTACCCGTTCCCCGGGTGGTCAAGGTCGGCGACGCCTACCGGCTGGACGAGGACTATCCGCTCTCGGTCGGCAAAGTGCACGCCTTTTACGGCAACTTCGGCATCCTGATCCGCGCCTACAGCTACATCCTGAGCGTCGGCAAACACCTCAAGGCGGTCAGCCAGTATGCCGTGCTCAACGCCAACTACATCAAAGAACGGCTCAAGGGCTACTACCACCTGCCCTACGATCGACCCTGCATGCACGAGTGCGTCTTTACAGACAAACACCAGCAGGAATACCACGTGGCCACCCTGGACATCGCCAAACGGCTCATGGACCACGGGTTCCATCCGCCCACGATCTACTTCCCGCTGGTGGTCAGCGGTGCCATCATGATCGAACCGACCGAGTCCGAATCCAAGGAAACCCTGGACGAGTTCATCGACGCCATGAAGCAGATCGCCCAGGAGGCCGTGGAGTGCCCCGACTGCCTGCATGAATCGCCCCAGTTCCCCAAGGTAAGACGGCTGGACGAAACCGCGGCAGCCAGGAATCCCTGCCTGCAGGGTTGAAAAGTACTGTTCCCGGGGGCGGCTGTCAGGCCGCCCCTTTTTTTCCTTGGGGGGCGCAATTTAATGTCAGAAGACCGTTGCAAAAATCGATGTTGGAAACGACGATTGGTTTTTGATCTTATTTAAGATTTAGATTTTCTTTGGAAATTGAGTTTTGTACTTTGGTGCCTGCATTTTATTGTGTCCGGTTTATCCGGGTTTTAGCCACATCATTGCGGACTTATCGAAAATTGCCCATGGCGCCTGAGAAACACGACAACCAAATGCCGTGCTGGTGGGTCGACCTTCCGGAAACCGACTACCTGAAGGCGCTGGACCTGCAGTTGGCGATAGTAGGGGCCAAGACAGCCGGCCGCCTGGACAGCGACGTGATCCTGTGCATCGAGCACCCCCGGGTTTTTACCCTGGGACGGCGCGGGGGTCGGGAGAACCTGTGCGTCAGCGATGCATTTCTTTCTGAAAAGCGCGTCGCGGTGGTGCCCACCGACCGCGGCGGCAACATCACCTACCACGGACCGGGACAGCTGGTGGTCTATCCGATCATCGATTTGAACCGCCGGCGCCTGAAGGTGGTCGATTTCGTAGCCGGTTTGGAGTCCGCCATGCTCCGCACCGCCGCCAACTGGAATATCGCAGCCACCACGGATCCAGCCAACCGCGGTGTCTGGCTGGATGGCGACAAGCTGGGCAGTGTGGGCATCACCGTTCGTCGAGGTGTCAGTTTCCACGGGCTGGCTCTCAACGTGAACACCGACATGGAGCCTTTTGGCTGGATCAACCCCTGCGGCTTGAACCAGGTGCGCATGACCTCACTGGAATGCCATCTCGGCAGACCCGTCGCCATGGCGGAGGCCCGGCAACACATGGCCAGGCATCTATCAGCGGTTTTCGGGATTGCCTTGACAACGGTCAGCCTGGAACAACTTTATGCCGAGATCGAATCGGGGGATTAGTATTAGATTGGGATTCGAGGGGTCGAGGGAAATGCTAACCAACTGCGAATCGCTGAAGTTTGACAGAAAGCTTTTTGACGGCTTCGCAAAAAAAGATGTTTAATACAATGATACGCTTGTTGGAAGGCAAACACCTGGCCCCTTGAGCCCTCGGATCCTTGAACCCTTTTTTTGAAAGCCTCGTATCATGACACCATCCAACCCCATCCGCACCGGCAAACCCGCCTGGCTGCGCAGGAAACTGCCCTCGGGACCCGAATACGAACAGATCCGATCCATGATCGGCAAGGGTCAGCTCCACACGGTCTGCCAGGAGGCCAACTGCCCCAACCAGTTCGAATGCTTCTCCGCCCGTACGGCCACTTTTTTGATCCTCGGCGCCACCTGCACACGCAACTGCCGTTTCTGCAACATCGCGGGCGGCCGGCCGGCGCCGCTGGATCCCGATGAACCCCGGCGGGTGGCCGACGCGGCCAAAAGGATGACCCTTAGATACGTGGTGGTCACCTCGGTGACCCGGGACGATCTGGAAGACGGCGGCTGCGGCCATTTTGCCGCCACCATCCATGCCCTGCAAAAGGCCATCCCCGGCGTTCAGGTGGAAGTTCTCATCCCCGACTTTCAGGGGAAAAAATCAGCCTTGGAAACTGTCCTGGCAGCCCGCCCCGATGTCCTCAACCACAACATGGAAACCGTACGACGCCTCTATCCCAGCGTGCGGCCCCAGGCAGATTACGACCGGTCACTGGAGCTGCTGGCTCGCGTCAAGACCATCGACTTGTCCATCCCGGCCAAATCTGGGATCATGCTGGGCCTGGGCGAAACCGAAGAAGAAGTCCGGCAGACCATCGCCGACGTTTACGGCACCGGATGCCACATGCTCACCATCGGCCAGTATCTGCAACCCACCCCGCAGCATCTGCCGGTGGTCGATTTCATCCCTCCGGAAGAATTTGAACGCTGGCGCCGCTTTGCCCTGGAAGTTGGTTTCAGGAAAGTGGCCTCCGGCCCCTTTGTGAGAAGTTCCTACCATGCCGGAGAGATGTTTACGGGAAGTGGCACCGGCGAGTTTTAAATCATTTATAGGATTCTTGTATGTTGATGGACGTCATTCAACAACCCGGCTGCACCTTAAATTGCGCTGCCGGGTTCGATTCATGCGGGGGATGGCTGCTCAGTCCTGCGCGGTTCGCTCCTTGGCACGGCGAATGAGGTCCACCAGGCTGGTCATTTTGTCCGGCGGGGTGCGCTGTACCGACAGTGCGGCGAAGTCCTCTGCTGACAGGCAGCTTTGCATGTGCGCAACCACGTCGAAGCGCTCCCACCAGCAGTCCAACACCTTGAAGCAGGGCGATTTCTCCCCGCCGCACACCTTGCAGTAAGCGAAGGCCACGTCGCCGCCCAGCCGCGGGCAGCGTCGTTCAAGACGTTGCGTATCCATCAGCGGCTCTTGAAATTCATGGGTTTGGGGTAGTCCTTGAGGATCGCCGTGGATTGTTCGATTTCGGCATCGTCCAGGCTATAGTCGAACAGTTGCCCGGCAAAATATTTATCGTAGGCCCCCAGGTCCAGCAGACCGTGGCCGCTGAAGTTGACCACGATGGTCTTCTCCCGGCCCTCTTCCTTGGCCAGCCTGGCTTCCTCCACCACCTGGGCCAGGGCGTTGGTGGTTTCCGGTGCCGGGATGAAACCCTCGGTGCGCGCCCACAGGATACCGGCTTCATAGGCGGCCAGCTGCCCCACGGATTTTGGGGTCACCAATCCCTCGTTGATCAACTGGCTGACGGCGGGTGCCATACCGTGGTAGCGCAAGCCGCCGGCGTGAATGGGCGCCGGCACGAAGTTGTGCCCCAGGCTGTGCATGGGCAATAGCGGCGTGTAACCGGCCGTATCGCCATGGTCATAGGCAAAAGGCGCCCGGGTCATGGTCGGGCAGGCCTTGGGTTCAACCGGGTAGATCTCGATCTGTCGGCCGTTGATCTTGTCCAGGATGAAGGGAAAGGCCAGGCCGGCAAAATTGCTGCCGCCGCCGGCGCAGCCGATGATGACATCCGGATAGTCGCCGGCCATCTCGAACTGTTTTTTGGCCTCCAGGCCGATGATGGTCTGGTGCAGCATCACATGGTTGAGCACGCTGCCAAGTGAATAGCGGGTTTTGCCGGATGTGTCGCTCACCGCGGCTTCGACGGCTTCGGAGATGGCGATGCCCAGGCTGCCAGGTGTGTTGGGGTCCCTTTCCAGGGCATCCCGGCCGGCCTTGGTCTCATTGCTGGGTGAGGCGATGCACCGGCCGCCCCAGGTTTCCATCATGGCTTTGCGGTAAGGCTTCTGGTCGAAACTGATGCGCACCATATATACCTTGCAGGTCAGTCCGAACTGGGCACAGGCGAAGGAGAGCGCGCTGCCCCACTGGCCGGCACCGGTTTCGGTGGTGATCTTCTCGATGCCGAAGACCTTGTTGTAGTAGGCCTGCGGCACTGCCGTGTTGGGCTTGTGGCTGCCCGGCGGGCTCATGCCTTCGTTCTTGTAATAAATTCTCGCCGGGGTGCCCAGGGCCTTCTCCAGGGTCGTGGCCCGTGTCAGGGGTGCCGGCCGCCAGATGGAAAGTACGTCCAGCACCGGCTCGGGAATATCGATCCAGCGATCCGAACTGACCTCCTGCTCGATGAGATTCATGGGAAACACCGGCGCGAGCATATCGGGACTGATCGGTTGGCCGTCGGGTCCCAAGGGGGGATTCATTTTGATGTCAGCCAGAATATTGTACCATTGCCTAGGAATTTCATCTTTGGGCAGGATGAAGCTCTTGGGTTGCATGCACGTTCCTCCTTGGTGTGAATTGATCCCCCGCCAGCCTGCATGGTCATCGCTGACCCGCACAACGGGAAAAGATGCCGGCGCTTTGCAAGAGTGGTTCTACGCCTTTCATCATGTTTCTGTCAATAGAAATACCCTCGGCCGACAGGGTTCTGCCAACGCACCACTGCATACCATGCACCCATGGGAAAATCTAATAGGGTTAAACGACCAACCCAGGGTTTGCCTTAAGGCGTGCAGGCTCGGACGCCGAAGGGACATTGCCGCAATCGGCAAGGGCCGCCGAATGCCCGAAAGAGAAATGGGTATTGACCTTTATTTTTCAGCCCTGCTAAAGTCGTTGAAACCAATCAAAAATAAGGGGGATACGATGACACGACGGGTTTTTATTCAGCGCCTGATGTCAGGCATCATGGGCATGGGCGCACTTGTATGGGTAAACGGCTGCATGGCACCGCTGATCAGCGCGGCAGCGAGGGATAAAAACGCCGGAGATCCGTGGCAGTGCATGAACTGTGGCCATCTCACCCGCACCAGGGAAGATCTCTCAGGGACGCGCTGCCCCCGCTGCACCCAGCGGATGCTTAAGAAAATCAGCGAGGCGCAGATGGCCGACGCCCTGAAAAAACTGGGCGCATGACCTCGTTTGCTCCATCCCAAGCCAGCGGTAAAAACCATCCATCGCCGGAATCCTGCGATCTGAACCCGCCTTTTTTGCTGCGACCGGCCGGTGTTCAGACCCTGCTGGCCAGCGCCGGCCTGCGAGCCTGGGGGAACAACCCCATGCTGGATGCTGCCCGGGAGACGATCCTCACCACCGCCGAGGGTGTGCGCCTGCTGGGTTACATGAGCCGTCAACCCCGGTCCCACAGCAAGGGTCTCGTAATCCTGCTGCACGGCTGGGAGGGCAGCTCGGCATCCACGTATATCCGAACCACAGGGCGATTTCTGTTCAGGTGCGGTTTTGATGTTTTCCGCCTCAATCTCCGGGACCACGGCCCCAGTCATCACCTGAACACCGGAATCTTCTACGCGGTGCTGCTGGAGGAAGTCTTCGATGCGGTTCGCCAGATCAGTACCGCCGATAAAGGAAGGCCGGTGTTTCTGGCCGGGTTCTCCCTGGGCGGCAATTTTGCCCTGCGCATCGCCCGGCAATGCACCACACGACCCATCAGTGGTCTGCGGCAGGTGGTGGCCATCAGCCCGGTGCTGGATCCGGACAAAGCCACCGACCGGATCGACAACAGCCGGCTTATCCTGAGATACTTTTTAAAGAAATGGCGCCGCTCACTGGCCATCAAGCAGTGTCTTTACCCGCAACACTATGAATTTGCCTCCCTGATGGAGGTGGACAATATCCGTGAAATGACCGAACGACTCCTGGTACGATACAGCAATTTTGACAGTGCCAGGGCCTATTTCAAGGCGTATACCCTGGTCAACCAAGACCTTCAGGGGGTAACCATTCCCACCACCATCATCACCGCCCGAGACGACCCCATCATTCCGGTGGAAGATTTCTACAACCTGCACATCGGCGACACGACCCGCCTGATCGTTCAACCCTACGGCGGGCACAACGGTTTTCTGGAAGGGTGGCGGCTGAATGGGTGGTATGAGAAGGTAATGGTCGCGGCGTTTGAAAAGGCCTGATTAAAACCGTTTGTCTCCGTCGATCAGCCCGCCCAGCGATCCCAGAATGGATCCTTCGCCCCGGCTGCTCAACCAAATGCTGAAGCAGAGGCGGTGCTCTGTCAAGGTCAAATTTATTGCCCCTTGACGCTCTGTTCATAAGCGGCCGGGTATGCTACAAACCAGGATCGAAACGCTGATTGGCAAACAGTCGTTCAGGCACCCTTGAGGCCCATATGGATAAGGATTTCACCTTTCACCCCATAGGCATTATCCACTCCTGCTTTTCCGAGAAATTCGGCATTCCGCGACAGCCGGGGCTTGTTCCTGCCGCCCGGGCTACCCTGGAAATTCTGCCGCCCTATGATCGGGAAGAAGCCTTCAGGGGACTCAAGGATTTTTCTCATCTGTGGCTCGTCTTTGTCTTCCACGGTATCGACAAGAGGAAGTGGCAACCCACGGTGCGGCCGCCACGGTTGGGCGGAAACACGCGTATCGGTGTTTTCGCCACCCGGTCCGGATTCCGGCCAAACCCCATCGGCATGTCCAGCGTGGTCCTGGAGGACGTCCGCCGGGACCGTAAAAAATTGGTCCTGGAACTCTCCGGCATCGACGTCCTGGATCAGACCCCGGTTTTAGACATCAAGCCCTATCTGCCTTATGCAGACATCATCCCGGGCGCGGTCGGCGGGTTCGCCGCCGATCCTCCCCGAGCATCCCTGTCCATTGAATTTACGGAAAATGCCCGGCAGGCCTGTAGGCTGCTCGAAAATTCCTATCCGGGATTCTTTGATCTGGTCAATCAGGCGCTCAGGGCCGACCCCCGTCCCGCCTACCTGGGAAACCGCTCCGATAGAACAGAATTCGGCCTGCGGTTGTATGACCGCAATATCCGATGGTCCTTCCGCCCGGGCACCATCGTCGTTGATTCCATCGAGACGGTCTTCACGGACCGCCCAGATTGATCTGACTGGTTCGTATTCACCATTTTTTGCACTTCTGGCGAGCAAATCTTGAACTTGTGTGTAACCGATAATGGCTATCGACGCCCTCAGTTCGTTTGATCGGGCCCCTTTCAATTATCGCCCTCATTTATTTCAATTATCTTTATTTAATAGCAATTTAAAAATTTTAAGGTAGATTTTGCCTGCTTCCAGATGCCTGGACCGTATCTATGGTACTAATTTTGTATATACCCCGAAAAGTAAATTGGTAAGCCATCACATTACGCTTATGGGATTGAAAGGAGAGCCGATGCTTGCACATCAGATTTCAAGACGAACCTTTTTGAAATACTGCGGCGGCGTGGCGGCCGCATTGGGGCTTTCACCAACCATGATCCCCAGGATCGCCCAGGCCTTGACCAGCGACAACCGACCACCCGTCATATGGCTCCATTTTTCCGAATGCACCGGGTGCAGCGAATCATTCCTTCGGGCCGCCGACCCCGATGTGGCCGCCATTTTATTGGATGTCCTCAACGTCACCTATCATGAAACCATTCAGGTGGCCTGTGGCGAAAAAGCCGAATATAACCGTGATCAAACGGTGCGCAACCATTCCGGAGCGTTCATCTGCATCGCTGAGGGATCCATTCCCACGGCCGACAATGGTGTATTCGGCATGGTGGGTGGGCGCACCATGCTGGACATCGCCCGGTCCGTGATTCCGCATGCCAAACACACCATCGCCTTCGGTACCTGTGCCGCCTACGGCGGCCTGGCCGCTGCGGCTCCCAACCCCACCGGCGCCAAAGGGGTGAAAGATGCCATTGGTGTGAACACCATCAATATCACCGGGTGTCCGCCCCATCCCATCAACCTGGTGGCATGCGTTGCCAGCTATCTGCTCAACAACCAGATGCCGGCCCTTCGACCGGATGGCCGGCCCACCTTTTGCCACGGCGAGACTATCCACGCTAGCTGCACCGTTCCCCATGGCTGCATGGAAGGGTATAACTGCAAGGGACCCCGAACCTACAACAACTGCCACAAGACGCTCTACAACCAGGAATCCTGGTGTGTGCAGGCCGAGCATCAATGCATCGGCTGCTCGGAACCCAACTTCTGGGACGCCAACGCCCCCTTTTACAATCCCATGTGGGCGTCGATGTTCCACACCTACCGCAAAGCGGCCGTCGCCCACGAAGAACAGACCACCGCCTCGTGCAACCGCTGTCATGGTGGGGATATATTCGAAAAACAGGAATCCAAGAGTGATGCCCTTCAGCGATTCCAGCAAAAAATGCACCGTAAACATAAAATCGATCTGGACACAAACCGCAGTTGCGCCAACTGC
The DNA here is from genome assembly GCF_046496365.1 of Desulfosarcina sp. Lineage (GTDB taxonomy): Bacteria > Desulfobacterota > Desulfobacteria > Desulfobacterales > Desulfosarcinaceae > Desulfosarcina. The sequence goes on along the minus strand of NZ_JAWOHB010000096.1, from coordinate 2,955 downwards.
CACGCGGACGTGCCAGGGGGGACCTTAGATCCCTTCAACATGTAAGCGCCAGTTTGCGCGATGATCCCCATCAACCAGCCATTTGGTTTGCGAGAACAGAATAAAGGAGTTCCACGATGGCAGATCCCAATGTCGAAACCAGCATCAGCAGCCTGAAGGTTCCTGAAAGCGGAAACGCAACATTTAACGTACGGCTATCCTCACGGCCCAAAAAAGAGGTCGAACTTAAAGTAGAGCGGATTTCCGGGGATAAGCATATCCGCGTTGTATCTGGAAAAGAGATTAAATTTTCCAAAAATAACTACAACCAATGGAAAACCGTCACCTTGAACGCAAAAGATGACGCCGACAGCGCCGACGGTGTGGCCACGTTCAGGATATTTGGCGAACATGTCAAGGATGCCTTCTTGACGGCAACCGAAGTCGACAGTGACGGCACGGCGCCAGCCTTCATGATTATAACCGACACGGACACGCTGAATGTCACGGAAGGCGGATCTGCCATTTTCAAGGTCAAGCTCAGCGACAATCCCGGCCAAGACGTATCCGTGACCGTCGGCCATGACAGCGGTGATTCCGACCTGTCGGTGGTTTCCGGTCTCACTTACTATTTTGATTCGAACAATTGGAACGACTATCAGCCGATAACCGTAAAGGCGGTTGAGGACGGTGACATCAAAAATGGCAAGGTTACCTTTGCCCTGTCGTCATCACTTGCACCGACCGTTTATGTCACTGCCATCGAAACAGACAACGGCGGTGGCGGCACCTCATTATCCAGTCGGGTGGTGATCGATCCCGTCAGCCGGATCGAAGGCCACCTGCGGATAGAGGTGGAGGTCAGCAACGGGTGCGTCACCAAAGCATGGTCCACCGCCACCTTGTTCCGGGGTATCGAGACGATTCTGACCGGCCGCGATCCCCTTGACGCCCCCCTCATCACCCAACGCCTGTGCGGCGTGTGCACCTACGTTCACAACCTGGCCTCCGTGCGCGCCATCGAAGATGCCCTGGGGGTGGAAATTACCGACAACGCCCGCATCATCCGCAACCTGCTGCTCGGCGCCCAGTTCCTGCACGACCACATCGTCCATTTTTATCACCTTCACGGATTGGACTGGGTCGACATCACCAGCGCCTTAAACGCCGATGCCACAGCTACCGAAAATTTGGCCCGTGCCATCAGCCCGAATGCCGACGCCATTGATTTTTCCGCTGCCAAATCACGGCTGCAGTCGCTGGTGAATACCGGCAACCTCGGTCCGTTTGCCAACGGCTATTGGGGTCACAGCGCCTATGTCATGAACCCTGAAGAAAACCTGCTGGTCACGGCCCACTACCTGGAAGCCCTGAAAAAACAGGTCGTCGCCGCAAAAATGATGGCCATCTTGGGCGGCAAGAACCCCCATCCCCAGTCCACCGTCGTCGGCGGCGTTACCTGCGGCGGCGAGTTGTCTGTCGATCGGTTGAACCGCTTTCGCGCCTACCTGGAAGAGACCCGTAAATTCGTCAACACGGTGTATATCCCTGATCTCAAGGTGGTGGCGTCCAAATACGCCGATTGGGCCGCCGTCGGCAGCTTCTCCAATTTTATGGCCTGCGGCGAGTTCCCCTTGGGCCCCAATGTTCCCGTGGACCTGTTCATGCCCCGCGGAGTGATCTTCAACGGCGACATATATAACGTTCAGGCACTGGATCCGGCCTACATCAGCGAGCATGTGGCCCGCTCATGGTATGCGGGCTCAACGGATTATCACCCGGAGGTGGGGGAGACGGTTCCCAACTACACGGGTATGGATGTGGACAACCGTTACAGCTGGCTCAAAGCCCCCCGGAATGACGGGGAGGCCATGGAGGTTGGGCCTCTGGCCCGTGTTCTGGTGGGCTACGGCCTGGGTCAAGCGGAATTCGTCAATCCTGTTCAACAATTCCTCAGCGACACGGGCCTGAAAGAGGCGAACCTGCTCTCCACCTTAGGGCGAACGGCGGCCCGGGGAATCGAAACGGCCATCATTGGTGATGCCATGGTGGGATGGTTGAACGAACTGGAGAACAACCTTTACAACGGCAAGAATCAAATTTACCAGCAATACAACCTGGGAACCAGTTCCGGCACGGGTTTTCTAGAGGCCCCGAGAGGGGCGTTGGGACACTGGATTCACATTCAGGGTTCGACGATTGACAATTATCAGATGGTCGTGCCGACCACCTGGAATTTAGGACCCAGATGCGCCAAGGGCGTGCCCGGTCCCCTGGAACAGGCGCTGGTAGGGGTACCGGTGGTCGACCCCTCCAGCCCAGTTGAAGTGATCCGGGTGATCCACTCCTTTGATCCCTGCATCGCCTGCGGGGTTCATGTCATCGATACCGGTGAGGATAAAACATATTCAGTCAAAGTCGTCTAAACGCGTGGTACCGATTATTGACTCAATGGCGTTGGCTCAAGTCTGCGGTGGTCTGCAAACACCGCTTTGGGGGTCGATGGATGTGGGCTTTACCCACCCGCTTCGATACGTTTCCGATGGGTACCAATCTCGTTGCTCAAGCGGACGAATTCCGCCACGGAAAGACTCTCCGCACGCCGCATGGGATCGATCAGGGCTTTTTCAAGCAGCCGTTCACTTGCACCGGGCACCAATTCGAGATCGCTCTGGGACAAGGCGTTTCTCAGGGTTTTTCTGCGTTTGCCGAAGGCCGCCTTGATCACGCGAAAAAGAAGGAAATGACGCGGCAGAATACTGCCACAGCGACAGCGTCCGGGAATGATCCTGGTGATGTCACGGGTACGGTAACGGATCAGCGGCGCGCCTTCCTTGCACAGACTGGTGACCACCATCTCGCCCCACTCGCCATCCGGCAGAGGTTCAAGGGTTGCGGGGTCGAGGATTTCGACGAGGTAGTAATCGCCCCAATAGTGGATGCAGTCATGTTCACGGCACTCGATTCCGGTGCCGG